>DATHTJ010000031.1:0-13803 GCA_035463315.1 Pseudonocardiaceae bacterium | reverse complement strand
GCCGTGCGAGTATTCCTGCTTGACGATCACGAGGTGGTCCGGCGTGGGCTGCGGGAGCTGCTCGAAGACAGCGGCGGCATCGAGGTGGTGGGAGAGGCCGCCCGGGCCGACGAGGCGCTGCGCCGCATCCCGGCCGTCCGGCCCGACGTGGCGGTGTTGGACGCTCGGCTGCCCGACGGCAGTGGCATCGAGGTCTGCCGGGAGATCCGGTCCTCGCTGCCCACGGTCGCGTGTCTGATCCTCACCTCCTACGACGACGACGAGGCGTTATTCGCCGCGATCATGGCTGGGGCCGCGGGATACGTGCTCAAGCAGATCCGCGGCACCGAGCTGGTCGACGCCGTGCACCGGGTGGCGCAGGGCCAGTCACTGCTGGATCCGGCCATCACCGCCACCGTGCTCACCCGGCTGCGGGAGGGACCACCGGCGACTGACCCGCGGTTGACGGCGCTGTCTGACCGCGAGCGAGCGGTGCTGGCGCTGATCGCTGACGGCCTGTCCAACCGGGAGATCGGCGCTCGGCTGTACCTGGCGGAGAAGACTGTGAAGAACCACGTGTCGCGGCTGCTGGCCAAACTCCAGATGGAGCGACGCACTCAGGTCGCGGTGTTCGGCGCGGCCATGCGCGACCAGGGCGCGCTGCGCCCACAACACCCAGACAGCCCACAACACCCCAACAGCTGAGGGCCAGTGCCGATGCACGCCGACGCTGCCGTCCCTTCCCCCGATGGCCACCAGGAGGCAGGGCTGCCGGAGCGGCGGGCCGACCGGCCCCTGCGGGTGCTGACCCTCAACCCAGGTTCCTCAAGCCTCAAGCTGGCTGTGTTGGATGGCGAGACGCTGCGTTTCGGGTACGCGTTCGCGCATTGGTCTGGCCGCCTGTCCTGGCCGGAGTTTCAGGACTTGGTGCTGCGCTATGACCCGATCGACGCCGTGGCGGTGCGTTTTGTGCACGGCGGGGACCGGCCCGGTCCGGTGCTGCTGGACGATGCCGAGCTTGCCGACCTGGAGACGCTGAGTCCGCGCGCCCCGGTGCACCAGCCGCGATCGGTCGAGCTGGCGCGGATGGTCCGGGAGATGGTGCCCAACGTGGCGGTGGTGGGTTGCTTCGATACGTCGTTCCACCGTGGGCTGCCCGAGCACGTGGCGCGCTACGCCCTGCCCAGACCGTGGGTCGGCCAGCCCGAGCTGCGCCGGGCTGGATTCCACGGGCTGTCCTGTGCATACGCGCAGCGCCGGGCCGCCGCGCTGCTGCGTACCCCGGTGGAGCTGCTGGGTCTGGTCGTCGCCCATATCGGGTCCGGTGTCTCGGTGACCGCCATCGACGGTGGCCGCAGCGTGGACACCTCGATGGGCTTCACCCCCGCCGACGGCGCCGTGATGGCCACCCGCAGTGGTTCGCTCGACCCGGGCCTGGTCTTGCACTTGGTGCGGACCAGCGGGCTCGACACCGACGAGCTCGGCACCGCCCTGACCGAGCGCGCCGGCCTGGCCGGGCTCGCCGGTGGCAGCGGGGACATGCGCGAGGTACTCGCCGCCCGGGCGGTGGGTAACCCGGAGGCGACCACCGCCGTGCAGGTCTATCTGCACCGGCTGCGCCGGGAGATCGCAGCCACGGCGACATCATTGGGGTCGTTGGACGCTCTGGTGCTCACCGGCGGCGTAGCCGAGGGCTCGGCGTGGATACGGTCTGAACTGGTGACCGGCCTGGGTCTGCTCGATATCCAACTGGACCACCAGCGTAATCAGGAGGCCGCACACGACGCGCTCCTCAGCCAACCCGGTGCACCGGTCGCGGTGCTGCTGATCCAGGCCCGGGAGGATGTGGAACTAGCCCGCGGCGCAGCCGCTATGGTGCCCAGACCACGCAGCTGGAACCAGCGCAGTTGATCTGGTTCACCGGCTGGTGGTCACCGGCTCGTCGGTGGGTGCCCGGGTTGCGGGTCGTGGGGCAGCAGCTCCAGCCGGATCCGGTCGGGCCCGAGTGGGACTACCCGGACCTCGGCCACACCGAGGTCGTACGCGATCGTCCGCTCGTGTGCGGAAAAATCTTCGGGCGACTGGCCCGGGAGGATTTTGATGTCCAGCCCCACCGGGGGCCCGGCGGCCATCGAGACCACCTTCGGAATGTGTACGACCCGACCACCGCCGATGCTGAAGTCCATTTGGGTCAGGCCGAGCCCGGCGATGATGTCCTGCACACGCCGGGCGAGGTGCTCATCCCGAGCTTGTTGCCTTCGCTCCAGGTCCCGGCTGTGACGCCACTCCAGTGGGTGCCGTAGCCGGGAAAGCCGCGGGCCGGCCCCCCCACTCCCGTGTCCGTGCCGGTGCTTGATCACCACGTCCGGGCCGGGCCGCAGCAGGCTCTCGTAACCGGTGTCCGACCACCGCACGACGTAGACGACGCCACCTGGGTCGTCAGAGACTCCCCGGACCTCGCCCTCACGCACCAGCTGGTGCAGCTTCTGGGACATGATCATGATCTCGTCACCGATCTGAGTGGTCATTGGTTGCCTCCTCCGGCATCGAATGGGGATCCGCTTGTTCTCTTGCTCCCCAGCGTGCTCGATCCCCACCAGGCAGGGCAGGGCACGACGTCACACCTGCCCGGGACCCAAGGCCCTACGCCCGTGCGATGGTGCAGCGTCGGAGTCATCGGGCCTGCCGGTTTCAGCGCTGCGGGCGCGGTGGACGGCTTTGACGATTTCGAGAGCGATCGCGGGCAGCGTGGCGACCGCGACGGCGATAGCGAACTCGGTGCTCGACAGCGCTTGCGTGCTCAGCAGCGTGGAGAGCCCGGGTAGGTAGACCCCGCCAAGCAGCAGCAGCGCGGACAGTGCGACAGCCAGCAGGAGCAGCGGGTTGGCCGAGGGCCGAACCCGCCATACCGGCAGCCGGTCGGACCTGGTCACCAGCGCGATGCCCAGCTGCGCCAGGCACAGCGCCACGAAGAGCATGGTCTGCCAGGGCCGTCCTTCGGTCCGGGCCCAGCAGGCCAGGCCGAGGCAGGCCGCGGCCATTGCGGTGCCGACGAGCAGCACCTCGACGGTGGTGCGCCGGGTCAGCACGCCCTCCTGCGGCGGGCGGGGCGGGCGGTGCAGCACGTCGGGTTCGGCGGCCTCGGCGCCGAACCCGACACCCGGCAGCCCGTGGGTGAGCAGGTTGATCCAGAGGATCTGCGCGGGCAGCAGCGGCAGCGGCAGGCCCAGCAGCGGTCCGATAAGCATCACCACGATCTCGGCAGCTCCCCCGGACAGCCCGAACCGGATGAAGCGTCGGATGTTGTCGAACACCCGCCGCCCTTCGGCCACCGCGGCCACCACGGTGGCCAGGCTGTCGTCGGTGAGCACGAGATCGGCGGCGTTCTTGGCCACGTCGGTGCCCCGACGGCCCATCGCCACGCCGATGTCGGCGGCCCGCAGCGCCGGCGCGTCGTTGACGCCGTCACCGGTCATCGCCACCACGTGACCGGCGCGCTGCCAGCCGGCCACCAGATCGAGCTTGCCGGCGGGATCGATCCGGGCGTGCACCGGCTGCACCGTCCCGTCACCCGGCAGGATGCCCGTTGCCCGGGCCACCGCCTGCGCGGTCCCAGCGTGGTCGCCGGTGACGAGCACCGGGGTGATTCCCGCCGCGCGGCAGGCCAGCACGGCGTCTCGCGCTTCGGGACGCAGCGGGTCAGCCAGCGCGACCAGCCCCAGCAGCCGCAGCTGCTGCTCATGCGGCCCGGTGGCCACGGCGAGCACCCGGCGCCCGGCCTCGGCCCACTGCCGGGCGGTCGCTTGCGCCGCTGTCACTGCGGTGCCGGTGTCACGAACCTGGCCCTGCACCACCTCAGGGGCACCCTTGACCAGCACCAGCTCACCGTCGCGGCCGCGGTGGCGGGTCTGCATGCAGCGCCGTTGCGCATCGAAGGGCACGCCGCCGGTGCGGGCAAAGGCGGCCCGCAGCGCCGGCACATCAATGCCGGCGTCCGCGGCGGCCCGCAGCAGGGCGCCTTCGGTCCCGGCGCCGGTGGCCCGGCGGGCACCGCCGGGTGAGTGCGTCTCGGGGTCCCACGCTTCGTCGTTGCAGAGTGCGACTGCTTCCAGCACCGGCCGCGGGTCACCCTCCTCGCCGCCGGCCGGGGTCCACACCGCGACGCACTCCATCGCCCCCCGGGTGAGGGTCCCGGTCTTGTCCGAGGCGAGCACGGTGACCGAGCCGAGCGTCTCCACCGCAGGCAGCGAACGGACAATCGCGCCGCGGGCCGCCATCCGCCGCCCGCCCGCGGCCAACGCGAAAGCCACCACCGCGGGCAGTGACTCCGGGACGGCGGCGACGGCCAGGCTGATGCCGGTCACGACCACCAGCTCCCAGGGCTGCCCGCGGAGCAGGCCGAGCACGACGACGAGCAGGCAGGCCGCGACCACGACGACCGACAGCCAGCGCCCGAGGCGAGCCAGGCGTCGCTGCAGCGGGGTGGCCGGGCTGCGCCGGGTGGCCAACAGGCTGGCCACCTGCCCGACCGCACTGGCAGCACCGGTGGCCACCACCATGGCCTGGCCGGTGCCGTGCGCCACGAGGGTCCCGGCGTGCACCATGTTCGTCCGGTCGGCCAGCGGCACGTCCGCCGCCAGCACGCCGGGGGTCCGGTCGGAAGGCAGCGATTCCCCGGTCAGCAGCGCCTCGTCCACCTGCAGCTCGCGGGCGGTCACCAACCGCGCATCGGCCCCCACCACGTCTCCGGTCGCCAGCAGCAGCACGTCGCCGGGCACCAGATCCCGGGTCGGAACCTGCGCCCCCACCCCGTCCCGGAGCACTCGCGCCGACGGCGCCGACAGTTGCCGCAGAGCGGCCACCGCGCGGATCGCCCTGCGCTCCTGCGTGACGCCCACTGTGGTATTCACCACGATCACCAGCAAGATCACGATGGTGTCGGTGATGTCACCGATGGCGATGGTGAGCACCGCGGCCGCGAGCAGGACCAGGATCATCGTCTCGCGCAGCTGGTCGAGCACCGAGCGCCACAGCGGCAGATCCCGTTCCAGCTCCACCTCGTTGGGACCATGGCGGGTCAGCCGGGCCGCGGCCTCGGCCGCGCCGAGCCCGACCTCGACGTCGACACCCAGGTCACGCCCGAGCTCGTCGATTTCCCGGGCCCACGGAGTGACCCGCGGTACCGTCAACGCGCCGGGCGCGGGACTCATCGGCGCATGATTCATCACAGTGCGCGGGCGGCCTCGTCGGCCACCGGGTCGATCCAGTCCGCAGGTGGCTGCCCGCAGCGCACGGCGGCATCGACCGCGACCACGCCGCCGGTGCCGACCTGCAGCGGGTTGAGGTCGAGTTCGGCGATCTGTGGACAGTGCTCGGCGAGCGCCCCCAGCCGGGTCAGCACGTCGGTGACGGCTGCGGTGGCCAGCGGGGGGCTGCCCCGGTGCCCGGCCAGCAGCGGGGCGCAGCGCAGCTCGGCCAGCATCTGGTCGGGCACCTGCCGACCCAGCGGGACCGTGCGCAGCACCCGGTCATCGAGCACGGCCTGGTGCACGCCGCCCGCAGCCACCATCACCAGGCCCAGCCCGCCCTCGGCGCGCACCACCCCGGCCGCCAGCTCCAGGTGTGCCGCCACCATCGGCTGCACCAGCAACGCCGGGCAACCGGTCGCCTCGATGATCCGCTCGGCTGCCGCCCGCACCGCGGCCTCGTCGGCCAGGCCTACCGCAACCCCGCCGACGTCGGTCTTGTGCACCAACCCGGGTGCGGCGGACTTGACCACCGCCGGGAACCCCAGCTCCCGGGCGGCGGCAATGGCTGCGTTGGACCCGGCTACCACCCGGCTGGGGCAGTGCGGGATCCCGGCCAGGTCCAGCAGGCGCACCACTGCGGCGGGCGCGAGCCACCCCTGCGCGCAGTGGGCAGCGCTGGCCAGCAGCTCCTGGACCGGACCCGGATCGAACGGTGACAGGCCCCGGTCGTCGCCCGCGGTGGCGGCGCGCCAACTGCCCAGCTGCCCGGCTCGGACCAGGGCACGCACCGCCTGCTCACCGAACTCGTACCAGGGCACCGGGCGGTCCGGAGGCGGGTCCGCACCCAGCACGGCCCCCGCCACCGGCAGGCCGGTGCGCTGTGCAGCGGAGCCGACGGCGCTGAGCACGTCCGCCGGGTCAACCGCCCGGGTACGCGCGTGCAGCACGACCACCGCGTCCACCTCCCCCGAGACTCCCAGCGCACGCAGGGTCGCGGCGTATGCCTGGGCAGGGGCGGCAGCGCCCAGGTCGATCGGGTTGCCTGCGGCGGCGGCACCCGGCGCGGCGGCGCGCACCGCGACGACGGTCTCCGGGCTCAGCGCGGGCACCGTGGCCCCGGCGGCGACGGCGTGGTCGGCGGCCAGCGCGCCCGGGCCGCCCGCATTGCCCAGCACGGCGATCCGGGTGCCCGTGGGCACCGGTTGACTCTCCAGCAGCGCGGCGACGTCGAGCAGCTCGGCGGTGCTGTCCACCCCGATCACACCGGAGTCGGCCAGCAGTGCGTCAAGCACCGCGTTGGGTGCGGCCGCGGCCGCAGTGTGGGAACGACCGGCCCGGGCACCGGGTGCTGATCGGCCGCTGCGCAGCATCACCACCGGTCGGATCCGGGACACCTCGCGGGCGATGCGCCGGAACCGGCGCGGGTTGCCGATTGACTCCAGATACAGCGCGATCACCGCGGTGCGCGGGTCGTCGGCCCAGGCCAGTAGCAGGTCGTTGCCGCTGACGTCGGCCTTGTTGCCCAGCGACACGAACGCCGAGATCCCCAGCCCGCGCCGCGACGCCGCGTGCAGTACCGAGATACCCAGCGCACCGGACTGCGAGGCCAGCGCGATGCGGCCAGGCAGCGGGTGCACCGTGCCGAATGTGGCATCTAGCCGCACCGCAGGGTCGGTGTTGAGCACACCGAAACAGTTCGGACCGACCAGCCGCATCCCGTAGCGGTGCGCCGTGGCCACCAGTTCCCGCTCGAGGACCGCTCCAGCCACGCCGGTCTCAGCGAACCCGGACGTCAGCACCACCGCCGCGGCCACCCCGGCCCGCCCGCACTCCTCGACCACCGCGGGCACCGCGGCGGCCGGGATCGCCAGCACCGCGAGGTCTGCGGCAAAGGGCACCTTGGCCACCCGCCGATGGGCCGGCACCCCGGCGATGGTGCTTCCGGGCCGGGCATGGGAGTTCACCACCGCCAACCGGCCCAGGTAGCCCCCGGCCAGCAGGTTGTCCACCACCGCGCGGCCGACACCGCCGTACCGGGATGCGCCCACCACCACCACACTGCGGGGCGCGAGCACCCGCCGGAGGGAGGCAACCTCCGCGGCGCGCTCCCGCTGCGCGACGGCCCGGCGCAGCGCGCCACCCGGTTCAAGGTCCACGGTCACCTCGGCCACCCCGGCTTCGTGCTGGGTGGTCAGCCGGAAGCCGGCGTGCCGCAACACGTCGAGCATCCCCATGTTCTCCTCGAGCACCTCGGCGACAAAGCGGCGAATGCCGTGGCGCCGGGCCTGTGCGGCGAGATGCTCCAGCAGCAGGGTCCCGATCCCGGTGTGCTGCCGGGCATCATCGACCAGCACGGCTACCTCGGCGCATTCGGCGTCTGTGGGGTTGGGTTCCGCGCTCGCTACGCCGATCACCGTCTCGCCAGCCACGGCGACCATTGCCAGGTGGTGATCGGTTGCGGTGGCCAGGTGCTCGGCGTAGGTGCTCGCCAGGTCTCGGCGTACCGAAAAGAACCGCAGCCGCACGCTCTCGTCGCGGGCCCGGGCGTGCAGCGCCTGCACTGCATCGCGATCCTCGGGACGCAGCGTGCGCAGTCGCACCACCCGGCCGTCGGCCAGCAGAGCCTCCGCTGCCGGTGCGGGCCGGGCCCGGGCGATCGTCATACCCCCACCGAGTTTCCGCCTACCGCGAGGACAGCACACGGTGTGTCAGGCATGCGCCGCATCTCCGCCCCTTCCCATTCGGTTCGGATCCAGCACACGCCCAGCCAGTGGATGCCCGGGGGCGCATCCGGGACCGAAGTCCCACCCGGTCCCACGACCGCGCGGGCCTTCCGACCCCGCGGCCACAGCCCTGGGGCCATAGTGCCGGAACACCGGTCCGGACACGATGGAAGCACCATGGATTCCCGGTGCACAAGGAGGCACGCACGTGAGCGGATCAGACAGCAGGCCACGCGTGGTCGTCGGCGTCGACGGATCAGCGGGCAGCCTGACAGCGCTGCAGTTCGCCTTCGAGGAGGCCAAGCGCCGCGCTACCGGGCTGCTGGTGGTGACCGCCTTCGAACTCCCGGACGTGTGGTCGATTACCTACGGGTTACCGGTGAGCTGCTCCGTGGACGAGATCCGGGACAACGTGCTGCAAAACACCCGGCGGGCAGTCATCGAAGCCCTCGGCGACCAGCTCACTGCCGATGGTGCTCCGAAGATTGACGTGGTGGCGCGGGGTGGCAGCGCGGGGCACGTGCTGGTATCCGCCGCAGCCGGTAGCCCGCTGCTCGTGGTGGGCAGCCGGGGACTAGGCGGTTTCCACCGAATGCTGCTCGGTTCGGTGAGCCTGCAGTGCGTGCAGCATGCGCCCTGCCCGGTCACCGTAGTCCACTCGGCTGCCGCCCACGACCACTCGCAGACCACCGAGATGGCCGGCGCTCCCGCCGCCATCCTCTGACGCCGATGTCCGCCCTGGCGCAGCTGGCGACCACCTCGCCGGATCTGCCACGAGCCATTACCGCGGTCCCCGTCAGCGCGGTGATGTCCCGTGACGTGCTCGTGGTCGACCCGCACGACTCGGTGGTCGAGGTGTGGCAACGAATGCAGGACTTGGCCGCCCGGATAGCCGTGGTCCGCGACGCCACCCGGGTTGTCGCGGTCGTCTCCCAATACACCCTGGCCGTGCGGTGGCCCGCCGGCGGGCCGGGCGAGATGCGCCGCCTCCGAGTGCGGGACGTGATCGAACCTGGGATCCCGACACTGCACGCCGATGCCACCGTGCACCAGGCCGCCGATCTGATCACCCGCCTCGGGCTCGAAGGAGTGCCCGTGGTGGCGGCCGAAGGGCAGCTGCTCGGCCTCATCACACCCACCGAACTGGTCCGCCTGCTGGCGCGGGAGCCCTGAGGTCCCAGCCCGCCTGCACGACGAGGAGATCCCTGATGAGACGGCTCAAGGTGAGCGACGTGATGACCACTGAGGTGATCACCGCCCGGGAAGCCACCCCCTTCAAAGAACTGGCACGCATCATGACTGAACGGCGGGTCAGCGCGCTGCCAGTATTGGACACCGCGGACCGGTTGGTGGGGATGGTCTCCGAGGCTGACCTGCTGCCCAAAGAGGAGCACCGCGACGACCACCCCGGACGGTGGGCGCTGAAGTTCGGCGGCGACCACGCCTCACGGATCAAGGCCGCGGGCGACACGGCCGGACATCTGAAGACGTCCCCCGTGGTGGTCACACACCCGGACGCCAGCCTCGTGGAGGCGGCCAAGGAGATGGCACAGCGGCACGTCAAGCGGCTACCGGTGGTGGACACCGACGACCACCTGGTCGGCATCATCAGCAGGGCCGACCTGCTCAAGGTATTCCTGCGCGACGACGAGGAAATCCGGCACGAGGTGATCAGTGAGATCCTCATCCGGGTGCTCTGGGCCAACCCAGAGCGCTTCGACGTCCAGGTACGCGACGGGATCGTCACCCTGTCCGGCGAACTCGAACAGCGCAGCCACATCCCGATCGCCGTGCAGCTCACCCACCGGGTAGACGGCGTTATCGACGTGGTCGACCGGCTCAGCTACGCCCTGGACGACACCACCCGGGCCGCTCGCCGCCCTCGAGCGGACTGACCCCGCTGGGTCGACCGCCATCTGGCGCCGAACCCATCGGAGCCGTCGGAGGCAAGACTGCCGCCTGCGTGCCACCAACGACACGCACATGCCTGTCGCGCGCGGCACGCAGACGGCGATCACCAGGTCAGGCAGCGCCTCCCGAATCGAGTCGACCGCGTCTCCCTGGGTTGACGATCAGCCCTTGTCGATCGAGATCTTCTTCGGCTGCTCCGGCTCGAGCTGTTCGGGTAGCGGGATCCGGATCTCGAGGATGCCGTCCCGGTAGCTGGCAGTGATGTCGCTGTCGGACACGCCCTCGGGAAGCGGGAGGACGCGGGTGAAGCTGCCGTAGCGCAGCTCGTGGCGCAGGTAGCCCCTGTCCTCGGTTTTCTCCTCAAGGCGCCGGTGAGCGTTGATCCGCAGCATGCCGTCGGTCACCGCCAAGTCGACGTCCTTGTCAGGATCGATGCCCGGCAGCTCCGCGCGCACCACGAGCGTGTCACCTTGCTGGTACTCGTCGACCCGGATCATGTCCTCGACCAACGGCGCGTGCACCGGCATTGAACGCGTCCACTGGTCGAACAGCCGATCCATCCGGTCGAAGAGCGTGAAGGACTCCAGGCCCCATCCCCCGCGGCGCATTAGATGTCACCTCGTTCGCCTTCCGTCCTGATCTCGGCCCAGCCCCCATCTGGCCCCTCGGCATCAACAATCCACCGGCCGGACCAGCGGATCGAGGGCCGTAGGTCACTCGGGCCCAGGTTCAGGGTCCCTGTTCTGCCGCACGAAGGTGATCGTGCCTGGATGGAGGGGGAGGCGCCGGCCGGTGATCTCGACGGCATGCAGACGGATGAACACCCGATTGCGCAGCGGGGCCCACGGGGCGAGGTGGAGCTGTTCGATGTGATGAATGTGAGCCGGGCTGGCGATCACCTCAGCGGCTCCGATGACCACGACGCTCCACCCCATCTGGAGCGCCGGCTCGATCGCATCAACTTCGAAGGTCAGCATCCGGCCTTCGCGGACAGCGTCGAGCTTGTCACCCTCACCGGTGCTGAAGACAATGGTCTCCCCATCGAGGACGAAGTTCACCGGCAGGATCATGGCGTGGCCGCCGACCGTTACCCATCCGACCCGACCAATGCTCGTGGTCGGCAGCAGCGTGAGGCAGGTATCCCGGTCGAGGCTCTCGATGGCGCGCTCCCGATCATTCGTGCGTCCAGGCTCGTGGTCATGACGGTAAGCCGGGGGCCGGACCAGGCCAAGTGCCGGTGGTCGACACGGTGCGGACGCCCGGGCCGCCGGTGGGTGACCAACGACCCTGCCGGAGACCGGCCAGCACTAAACCGTTCCGGTCCCGACAGGCCGCGCGCAAACCGACCGATCGGAAGCGGTCAGTGAGATGCTGCGAAGCGTGTCGTTACGGCCACGGCGGGTGTTGTTGAGTCATACCTCGGAGCTGCGGCGGTGTCCAGTTCGCCGGTCCTTCGTTGACGCCGCGGAGCAGGCGATCACCCGGGCCGGGGACGCTATCGGGGACATGGCGTATTTCACCGCGCGGGACCAGAAGCCTGCGCAGGTGTGCCGGGAGACTGTGCTGGCCGCCGACATCTACGTGGCCATCATCGGATTCCGGTACGGATCCCCGGTGCGGGACCGGCCGGAGCTGTCCTACACGGAGTTGGAGTTCGAGGTCGCGGGTGAGCGTGGTCTGCCCCGGCTGGTGTTTCTGCTGGGCACCGATGCGGAAGGCCCCGCGGATCTGTTCCGCGATCAGCAGCACGGCGCCCGCCAGGACGCGTTCCGCACCCGGCTCACCGACAGCGGCCTGACCACCGCCACGGTCACCACCCCGGAGGGATTGAGCGAGGCACTGTTTCAGGCGCTGACTGAGCTGCCCCGGGGCGGGCGGGTATGGAACGTGCCCGCGCGCAATGTCACCTTCACCGGACGCGAAGACCTGCTCACCGGGCTGCGCACGTCGTTGCGAACCGACCGCGCCACGGTGGTGCAGGCCCTGCACGGCATAGGCGGGATCGGCAAGACCGCGCTGGCAATCGAGTACGCGCACCGCCACGACACCGACTACGACGTGGTCTGGTGGATCCCCTCCGAAGAACCCGCGCTGATTCCCGACCGGCTGGCTCAGCTCGCCCACGCCCTCGGTCTGGCCGAGGCCACCGACCCCGTCGCCTCGGCGGTGGTGCGGCTGCTGGGGGCGCTGCGGGAACGGGACCGCTGGCTGCTGATCTACGACAACGCCGAGGACCCCGCCGCGCTGGCCCCCCACCTGGCCACCGGTGGTGGCGGGCAGGTATTGATCACCTCCCGCAACCCCGCCTGGCACGACCTCGCCACCCCACTCGGGGTAGACGTCTTCGACCGCAACGAGTCGATCACACTGCTGCGCCGCGTCCCGCAACTCACCGCCGATGACGCCGCCCGGATCGCCGACGCACTGGGTGACCTGCCCCTGGCACTTAGCCAGGCCGCCGCCTATCTGACCGAGACCGGCATACCCACCGATGACTACCTGTCCTTGCTCGATGAGCGAACCGCGGAACTGCTGACCCACGGCACACCCGCCACCTACCCGGTATCGCTGGCCGCCAGCTACCAGATCGCCTTCGACCGGCTCGCCGCGCAAGCACCAGCCGCGCTCGACCTGCTCACCCTGGCCGCCCACCTGGCCCCCGAACCGATCCCCCTCACCCTGTTCACTACCCACCCTGACCGGCTACCCGATCCACTCGCCACCACGGCCCGCGATCCGCTGGCCTTCACTGAGCTGACCCGACTGCTGCGCCGAGGAGGGCTGGCCCGCATCGAGCCCGGCAGCCTGCAGCTGCACCGGCTGCCGCAGGCCATCCTGCGCTCCCAGAGCAGCGAGCACGACATGGCCACCGTCGCGATCCGGTTACTCCGTGCTGCAGTTCCGGCCGACCCCTGGGACAACCCGCCGACCTGGTTCCTCTGGCGACAGCTGCTCCCGCACGTCCTTGCCGCCACCGATGCCCACCACACGCCCGATCCGACCGGGGACGACGTCGGCTGGCTGCTCGACCACGCCGGGTCATATGTGCTAACCCGAGGGGAACCTGCCTCCGCCCGGCCGCTGCACGAACGGGCACTGAGCCTGCGTCGCTCGGTGCTGGGGGAAGACCACCCCGACACCCTGGATTCGGCCACCAATCTCGCCATAAACCTGCACGAGCTGGGTCACTATGAGCAGGCCCGCCAACTCGACGACGACACCCTCACCCGCTACCGCCGGGTACTGGGCGAGGACCACCCCGACACCCTGAACTCGGCCAGCAGCCTAGCCTGCGACCTGCGCGTACTGGGCCACTACGAACAGGCCCGCCAGCTCCAGCAAGACACCCTCACCCGCCGTCGCCGGTTCTCCACCACGTATCCCCGGTAGGGCTCGCCGCGCGTGAACGGAATCCGGAGGAGCTGGATCCCGCTGCCCATGGCGACGGCCTGCGGGCGAAGCCGCTGGGTGACGTCGATGTCGGAGCCCTCGGGCGGCCCCAGCGTCGACACGCGGGCCGCCGGGAGCCAGCCCATCGCCGACTTGGCCCAGCCGATGAAGTGGAAGAGCGTCGGGCTGAAGCCCATGAGGTCCCAGGGCGAGGCGGCGTCGCGCGAACCCGGGAACCAGCGCACGTCGTCGTAATGGACGGGTACGCCGAGGTGGTGGCCGATCTCGTGCGCCACCACGGAGGCGCCTTCGTCGAAGCCGGGACCGCCATAGCCGCTGCCGGTCGCCTGCCACTCGTTGGCGACCGAGAGCGTCATGGCGCGCTTTCCCTCGCCGGCCACCGTCATCTCGACCCCCTCGGCCACCCGCCACCAATAGGGCCCGCCTCCCGTCCCTCCGAAACCGGGCCAGTTGGAGATGACCACCACCCGGTCGAAGCGGTTGAAGTCCACGAACGGGTCGGCCAGGTTGACGGCGTCCTGCCCGATCCG
>DATHTJ010000030.1:0-4783 GCA_035463315.1 Pseudonocardiaceae bacterium | reverse complement strand
GCGGTAGTGCACGCCCACGTCACGCTGTCCTCCGGCGCGCAGGCCGACTACTACGTGGACCTGCGCCGCGTGACGCTGCACCACGAGGCCGCACCGCTGATCGGGCGGCTGGTGCGCGAGCTGACCTCCGACTGGTCCTATCAGGCCGTGGGCGGTCTGACCCTGGGCGCCGACCCGGTGGCCGCGGCGGTGCTGCACGCGCCAGGCCCCCCCGTCGACGCCTTCGTGGTGCGCAAATCGGTCAAGGAGCACGGGATGCAGCGGCGGATTGAGGGCCCTGACGTCGCCGGCCGCCCGGTGCTCGCCGTCGAGGACACCTCCACTACCGGTGGCTCGGTGCTCACCGCGGTGGCGGCGCTGCGCGAGGCCGGCGCCGAGGTGGTCGGGGTGGCCACCGTGGTGGACCGGGATACCGGAGCCCGCGAGGCCGTCGAGGCGGCCGGGTTGCCCTATCGCGCGGTACTGGACATGAGCGAGCTCCTGTGAGTGGCGATACGAGCCATGACGCGGATTGTCACTCACGGGGCCCCACGGAGTGGAGCCACACGGTCGGCGTCGGCCCGTGGCCGGGCCCATGGCCCGACGACCCCCGCTACGACCCCGAGCTGCTGCGCGACGGCGATCGCCGCAACGTCGTGGACGCCTACCGCTACTGGCGCCGCGACGCCGTGGTCGCTCATCTCGACGGCCGGCGCCATCCCCTGCACGTTGCGATCGAGAACTTCGGCCACGATCACAACATCGGCACCGTAGTGCGCACCGCGAACGCGTTCGCCGCGGCCGAGGTGCACATCGTGGGCCGCCGGCGGTGGAACCGCCGGGGCGCCATGGTCACCGATCGCTACCAGCACCTACGCCACCATGACGACGTCGCCGGGCTGCTCGCGCACGCCGCCGCCGAAGGTCTCACCGTGGTCGCCGTGGACAACTCCCCGGGCGCGCGACGGCTGGAGACCGCGAGCCTCCCACGGCGCTGCCTGCTGCTGTTCGGGCAGGAAGGCCCCGGCCTCACCGCCGAAGCCCGAGAAGGCGCCACGTTGACCGTCTCGATCGCGCAGTTCGGCTCCACCCGGTCGATCAATGCCGGGGTCGCCGCCGGGATCGCCATGCATGCCTGGATCCGCCAGCATGCCGACCTTGGAGGTGCTTGGTGAGTGTGTGGGCGGCGAGGGCAGATGCTGCTGAGCGTGCGGTGCACATCCGTCACCTGCGCCCGTTGTGGGCGTTGCCGGGCACCCGGCTGGGACGGATCGGCTGGCCGACCGAGCGACTGGACATCTTCTTCGTGCACTGGCACTACTGGTGGCAGGCGCACCTGCTGGACTGCGTGCTCGACGCCCATCGGCGGGCCCCGACCCAGCGGCGACGGCGCACCGTCGGGGCGCTGGTCCGTGGCGTGTGGATACGCAACCTCACCAGTTGGGTCAACAACTACCACGACGACATCGCCTGGATGGGCCTGGCGTTGCAGCGCAGCGCGACGCTGGCCGGGGTGCGCAGGCCCAGTGCCGAGGAGGCCATCACGCACCGGCTGCGGCTCGGCAAAGGCCCCAGCGGGGGCATGCGATGGCGGGTCGGCGATGACTTCGTCAACGTCCCGGCCACCGGTCCGGCTGCGATCTTCTTCGCCCGGCGGGGCAACCTGGGCATCGCCGCGTCCCTGGTGGACTGGATTCTGGAGCACCTGATCGACTCGGGCACCGGCCTGGTCTTCGACGGGGCACGGGTGAACCCGGACGGGTCGGTGCGCACCGTCGAGCGGGCCATCTACAGCTACTGCCAGGGTGTGCTGCTCGGCGCCTGCCTCGAGCTGGGCGCCGCCACGGGCCAACCGCGCTGGTTCGACCAGGCCGACCGGACGGTGTGCGCGGTCGCCGAGCACCTCACCGACGCCGGCGTGCTGCGCGGGCACGGCGACGGTGACGGTGGGTTGTTCACCGGCATCCTGGCCCGCTATCTCGGGCTGGCCGTCGACCGGCTGCCGTCCGGGCAGATCGCCGCGCGTCTGGTGCTGGACTCCGCAGAGGCGGCCTGGGCCAACCGGATCATCGCCGACGGCGGCCCGGTGTTCGGTCCGCAATGGACGGTCCCGGCGCAGCCACCCCGGCTGGGCCTGGCTGAGCGTGACCTGTCGGTGCAGCTCTCCGGCTGGATGCTGCTCGAGGCCGCCGCCGCGCTGCCAGATTCGCCCGGGCAGGCTCGGCCGGGCTAGGCTGACCAGCCGTGATCGATCTCAAGGTGCTGCGCGAGGACCCCGACCGGGTACGCGCCTCACAACGCGCCCGCGGGGCCGACGAGGCCGCCGTGGACGCGCTGATCGCCGCCGACGAGCGGCGCCGCAAGGCCGTTGCCGCCGCCGACTCGCTGCGCGCCGAGCAGAAGGTGCTGGGCAAGCAGGTCGGCCGGGCGCGCGGCGCCGAGCGTGACGAGCTGCTCGCCCACGCCAAGCAGCTCGCTGCCGACGTCAAACTCGCCGAAGCCGAGCAGGCGGGCGCCGAGGAGGCGATCGAGTCCGCGCACCGCGCGGTGCCCAATCTGGTCATCGACGGGGTCCCCGCCGGCGGAGAGGACGACTACGTCGTGCTCAAGCACGTCGGAGTTCCGCCCGAGCTGGGTTTCGACCCGCGTGATCATCTGGAGCTGGGCACCGCTGCGGGCTTGCTGGATATGGAGCGTGGCGCGAAGGTCTCCGGGGCCCGGTTCTACTTCCTCACTGGGCTCGGCGCGCAGCTTCAGCTCGGGCTGTTGCAGCTGGCCGTGTCGCAGGCCGTTGCGTCCGGTTTCACCCTGATGATCCCGCCGGTGCTGGTCCGTCCGGAGATCATGGACGGGACTGGGTTCCTCGGCGCGCACGCCGCTGAGGTGTACCGGCTGCGCGAGGACGACCTCTACCTGGTGGGGACCTCCGAGGTGCCGCTGGCCGGATACCACGCCGGAGAGATCATCGACCTGTCGGGCGGACCGTTGCGTTACGCGGGGTGGTCGTCCTGCTTCCGCCGTGAGGCCGGTTCCTATGGCAAGGACACCCGCGGCATCATCAGGGTGCACCAGTTCGACAAGGTCGAGATGTTCGTCTACACCCGCCCCGAGGACGCCGAGGCCGAGCACCAGCGCCTGCTGGCCTGGGAGGAACAGATGCTCGCCGCGATCGAGGTGCCCTACCGGGTGATCGACGTCGCGGCCGGGGATCTGGGCAGCTCGGCGGCGCGTAAGTTCGACTGCGAAGCCTGGCTGCCGTCCCAGCGGGCCTACCGCGAGCTGACCTCCGCCTCCAACTGCACCACGTTCCAGGCCCGCAGGTTGGGCATCCGGTACCGCGATTCCGACGGGCGCCCGCAGGTCGCGGCCACCCTCAATGGCACGCTGGCCACCACCCGGTGGATCGTTGCCATCCTGGAGAACCACCAGCAGCCCGACGGCTCGGTGCGGGTTCCCGAGGCACTGCGGCCCGCGCTGGGCGGCCGGGAGCTGATCACCGCCGGCTGAGCCCGGCACACCGAGCATGGGGGACGGGCCCGCCGGGAAACGTAGGGTCGAGCTATGCACAGGCCCCGGCTGATCGCATCGGACGTGGACGGCACCTTGCTGGACCCGACCAGCCGGATCTCCGAGCGCACCCGGGCGGCGGTGCATCGGGTGCTTGCTGCTGGGGTTCCCTTCGTACTGGTCACCGGTCGTCCGCCGCGGTGGATCCCGCCGATCGTCGAGCAACTCGGGCATGCCGGGCATGCGGTGTGCGCCAACGGCGCGGTGCTCTACGACGCCGCGACTGACTGTGTCAGCTACTCGGCGCCCCTGCATCCGCTGCAGCTGCGGGACGCGGCGAACGTGGTGGCGACCGCGCTGCCGGGAGCAAAGCTCGCCGTCGAGCTGCCCACCGGCAGAGCCATGCTCAACGGGTTCGACGATTTCCGCGCCGAACCGGGCTACACCCACCCCTGGCCCGACGCGGAGTCCGTACCCGCGCCGCGTGACGTGCTGCTCGGCCGCCCCGCGATCAAACTGCTGGTCCGTCAGCCGGGTGCGAGCAGCGATGTGATGGCTGCTGCGGTCCGCGAGATCCTCGGCGCCCAACTGGACGTCACGTTCTCCACTGGCCATGGCCTGATCGAGATCTCCGCGCCCGGCGTCACCAAGGGCACCGGGCTGGCCCGGCTCGCTGGCGAACTGGGGATCGCGCCAGCCGAGGTGGTGGCCTTGGGCGATATGCCCAACGACCTCCCGATGCTGCAGTGGGCGGGCTACGGGGTGGCGATGGCCAACGCCCATCCCGCCGTGCTCGACGCCGCCGACGAGATCACGGCGCACAATTCCGAGGACGGCCTCGCGCTGGTTCTGGAAAAATGGTTCTGATGTCTGAATATCCCCTGCCGCCGCAGTATTCAGCCGCACCGGGGCAGCGGCCCACACCCCACTGACGGGAGCGGAGGCCACTGCCGCCGGCTTGCGTGGCTAGAGTAGTTCGATGTGAATCTTTAGCAGTCCGCCGTCGTGGCGACGGCGGTGGTCGCCATGGTGATGCTTGCGACGGTCCCCGCCGTAGTGGTGCTTATCGCCGCGGTCATAACCCCCACGGTCATAACCGTACCCAAGCTGGAAGATCTCCGCGATCCTCATGCATCCTCCTCTATTCCTCGACGCACCGAAGCGGCCTTCCAACTCACGAAAAGTGCCCAGCCACCCCCGCGGTCAACCAGAAGATCGATCTGATTGGCTGAGGCCGACGCAATCAGTCGTACTACGAACTCTCGCCCAGCGTCAACAGGCGTTACTTATGTGTTAC
>DATHTJ010000029.1:0-6008 GCA_035463315.1 Pseudonocardiaceae bacterium | reverse complement strand
CTCACCCTCGAGCCGGGGCAGACCGCCACCCTCGCAGACGTCGAGGGAGCCGGCACCATTAACCACATCTGGGTGACCGTCGCCAACGAACGGATGGTCCGCGACCCATGGATGCGGGAACCCGACTACCTACGCCGGCTCGTGCTCCGCGCTTACTGGGACGGCGAGGCGCACCCCAGCATCGCCGTACCCCTGGGTGATTTCTTCGGGGTCGCGCACGGCCGCACCACCAACTTCGTCTCCGCCCCGCTCCAGATGAGCCCAGAGGACGGCAAGGGGTTCAACTGCTTTTTCCACATGCCCTTCGGCGCTGGCGCCCGGCTGGAGATCACCAGCGAGCTGGCTCACGAGCGGATGTTCTTCTACTACTACATCGACTACGAGGAGCTCGACGAGCTCGAAGACGGCATTGGACGCTTCCACGCCCAGTGGCGCCGCAGCAATCCCTGCCCGGGAGCGGCGCAAGCAGCGGAGAGCAACGCCGAGTTCCTGCTCACCGGAACGAATCTCGACGGGAAAGCCAACTACACCATCCTGGACGCGACCGGCCGCGGCCATTACGTCGGTTGCGTGCTCAACATCCACAACCTCCGCGATACCACCGAGTGGAACTGGTACGGCGAGGGCGACGACATGATTTTCATCGATGGCGACCAGTGGCCACCCACCCTCCACGGCACCGGCACCGAGGACTACTTCAACACCGCGTGGTGCCCGACCCAGACCTACCACGCGCCATATCACGGCATCACCCTTCCTGGCGGCGACAACTGGAGCGGACCCATCAGCCTGTACCGCTTCCACATCGAAGATCCCATACCATTCGAGCGATCTATCCGGGTCAGCATCGAACACGGCCATGCGAACAAACGCAGCGACGACTACTCCTCAGTGGCCTACTGGTACCAAGCCGAGCCACACCTGCCCTTCGATCTCGATCCCGTCGAATCGCGCGTTCCGCGCACACGATGACCACTCACTCGGTGGGGCCGCAGCTCCTGACTCAGGCCAATCGGGTAGGCGCGAGCGCGGCCGACTAAGCTCGGATCAATGGTCGGCTGTCCCGCAACCGCCCGATGGGCGACCTTCGACTGCTACGGCACGCTGATCGACTGGAACGCCGGCATTGGCCGGGAACTTGCGCGGCTGTTCGGCGCGGAGGTGGCACCGCGGCTGCTGCACCTCTATCACGAGCTCGAGCCACAGGTACAGAGCGAGTACCCGCAGCGCTCCTACCGCGAGGTCCTCGACCTGACGCTCGCGCGGCTCGCGGACCGGGACGGCCTCCGGCTCGACCCGGCGGAGCAGGGAGCGCTCGCCCGCTCGCTGCCCGGCTGGCCAGCCTTCCCCGAAGTACGCCAGGCACTGGAGGACCTCCGCGCGCGAGGCTGGCGGCTGGCGATCCTCTCGAACACCGACCGCGATCTGGTCGAAACCTCACTGCAGCAACTCGGGGTGGAGTTCGAGTTCTCGATCGTCGCCAGCGAGATCGGATCGTACAAGCCGTCGCTGTTGCACTGGGAGGTCTTCCTTGCTCGCAGCACGGCAGGGCGCGATCGGCACGTGCACGTCGCGGCGAGCCTATTCCACGACATTGCGCCGGCCGTCGCCCTCGGGATCCCCACGGTCTGGATCAACCGTCTCGGGGAGAAGCCGCAGCCGCAGCCGACGGTAGAGTTGCGCGACCTCGCGCCCCTCGCGGACACCCTTGATCAGCTCGTCGCCGCCTGACGAACCGGGACGCTTCCACGCCCGGTGGCGCCGCTTCGGCCTCGTCGCGGTCAGCTCTTGGGTGGCCACTGGGGCACTTGTGCTGCGCTGCCGGTCCGTAGCGGTTACGCTTCGCTCATGATCGAAGAGCGCGGGGAGCAGCTCCCCCCCACGAGTGAATCGACGGGTACCACGTCTGAGGATATGGCCGAAGCGCTCGCTGCTGCGAAGGCCTCGTCACCGTCGCTGGGCTCAGCGCTTGACGCCGCGAGGGTCAAGCCTGACGAGCTGGCTGACGCACACGAAAGGGCCACACCTGACGAACACGAGGGTAAGGGGCCGACCGCTGGCTGAGCCGTGTCGGCTGACCTGCCGACGTACTTTTCTCGTTGCCAGCGAGTCTGCGTCTGGGTAGGCCGTCGATGCAAGATGACCTCGTGCCGGCGCCTATCGGCCAATTGGGTGGTCCAGCGTCACTCGTGAATGCAACAGGGCCGTTCGGGGCATACCGAGATGGCTCAATCAACACCCCGGCGCTCTGGCCGGGGCTGGCGAGGAGGACTTATATGAGCAGCGTGCCTGACCGGGCCGAGCAGCCTACCGACGACACGAACGCCGCCGTCGGTCCAGGCGTTGACGTTCCAGGCCCCTATCCCACCCCGCGTGGGGATCCCACCGGCGAGTCCCTGTCCCCGGAGCCGGAGCCGGAGCCAACGAAGGCAACACGAGACGCGGGGTCGCTTGGCGATCTGACCGAGGGGACTAGCACGTCGACGATGCGCGAAGATACCGGAGGACTGGGCAGTCCTCTACACGATGAGGAAAGCGCCGCTAAGGAAGCTTAACGCGTCAGCCCTGGCTGCTTGAGATCGGCCGGCGCTTACGTGAAACGGGCAAAGACTGAGGAGGGAGTTTGCAGTGGAGGAGTACGAAGAGGAGACCCCGCAGGAGAAGGCCGATAAGGCTAAGGCGGTCAGAGCTGAGTCGTTTCCCGGAGGTGTCCCGGAGGACGCCGACGTCGAGGCCGGACGGCAAAAAGGCGTAGGGCTGCCTCCCGGATCGGTGGGAAAGGGGCAGGACACGCCCCAGACTCCCGCTACCTGACGGTTCTGCACCAGGTCACCGCCGTATCCCGTGAACTCCCGTGCACAATGGTCGGCTGCCAGACGTGAGGGCAGCCGGCCGGCGTTTCTTTGTTAGTCGAGGTAGCCGCGGAGCGCCTGGGAGCGGGAGGGATGGCGCAGCTTGGCCATCGTCTTGGACTCGATCTGCCGGATCCGCTCCCGGGTCACCCCGTAGACGTGGCCGACCTGGTCCAGGGTGTGTGGCTGGCCGTCGGTGAGACCGAATCGCAGCCGGACAATGCCGGCCTCCCGCTCGGACAGCGTGGCCAGCATCATTCGCAGGTCGTCCTGGAGCAGGGTGAATGAGACCACGTTGACCGCTACGACGGCCTCAGAGTCCTCGATGAAGTCGCCGAGCTGGGAGTCGCCCTCGTCGCCGATGGTCTGGTCCAGTGAGATGGGCTCCCGGGCGTACTGCTGGATCTCCAGCACCTTCTCCGGGGGGATGTCGATCTCCTTGGCCAGTTCCTCCGGGGTGGGCTCGCGGCCCAGGTCCTGGAGCAGTTCGCGCTGGATGCGGCCCAGCTTGTTGATCACCTCGACCATGTGCACCGGGATCCGGATGGTGCGGCCCTGGTCGGCCATGGCGCGGGTGATGGCTTGGCGGATCCACCAGGTGGCGTAGGTGGAGAACTTGTATCCCTTGGTGTAGTCGAACTTCTCCACCGCGCGGATCAGGCCCAGATTGCCCTCCTGAATCACGTCCAGGAATGGCATGCCGCGGCCGGTGTAGCGCTTGGCCAGCGAGACGACTAACCGCAGGTTGGCCTCTAGCAGGTGGTTCTTGGCGCGCTCGCCGTCGCGGACGATCCAGCGCAGGTCTCGGCGCAGCTGCGGGGAGAGCTGTTCGGTGACGTCCTCGGCCCGGCTTACCCGCTCGGCGGCGTAGAGCCCGGCCTCGATCCGCGTGGCGAGCCCAACCTCCTCCTCGGCGTTGAGCAGGGCTACCTTGCCGATCTGGTTGAGGTAGGCCCGCACGGAGTCGGCGGAGAGGGTGAGTTCGGCCTCCTTGCGTCCCCGGCGTAGTGCCTCTGCCTCTTGCTCGTCCCAGTAGAAATCTTCGGACTGGCCGGCTTCGTCCGTCGGCTCCTGGGGATCCTCGGCGCCCACAATGGCTAACGGGGCGTGTGCCCGGGTCACGTGGCGGCCTTCGCGAGATGCGCGGCGACGCTCAACATCCTTACCTCCTCGACCCGGCTCCCGGCGACGCCGAGATTTCTGGTGGCAACCTCACCGAGCGCGAGATGCGGGCGACAGGGCTTCGGCCTCCTCAAGGGCCCGGTTGCCATCTGGGTATCTCTGGACTGTACGGCAAACGGGCGCTTCGGGCTGGCTGCCGCACCCGGGAGGACGGAGCTTCGCGGCAAGTGCGCTATCTACCTCCGGCAGTCCGTGGATCGCACCGGCGACGAGCTGGGTGTCACCCGCCAACGGCAGGGCTGTGAACGCCTCGCGGCCGAGCGTGGCTGGACCATCGTCACCACGATCACCGACAACGACGTGTCGGCCACCAGGGGGCATCGCCGCCGGTTCGGTGAGGTGCTGCGGCTGATCGATGACCGGGCCGTGGATGTGGTGGTGGTCTGGGCGGTGGATCGGCTGGTGCGTCGGCTGGCCGACTTGGAGGACGTCATCGAGCGCTGCGAGCGGGCCGGGGTGAAGCTGGCCACGGTGTCCGGTGATCTTGACCTGTCTACTGATATGGGTCGGCTGGTGGGCCGCATCCTGGCGTCGGTCGCCCGGGGTGAGGTGGAGCGCAAGAGGGCACGGCAACGCCGCGCCTACCAGCAAGCTGCGGAGATCGGAGAGCCCCCGGGTGGACCGGTGCCGTTCGGGTTTCAACCCGATCGGATCACCCACGACACTGCGCAGGCGGAGGCGATTCGAGACGCCTACTCCGCCCTCCTGGCCGGTGGCACCCTCGCGGGCATCGCCCGACGCTGGAACGCCGCTGGTCTCACCAGTGGCCGCATCCGCACCGGCCGGGGGCGTGTCGGGCAATCCTCTGAGTGGTGCGCCGAGACGGTGCGCGCTGTGCTGCTCAAGCCCCGTAACGCAGGGGTGCGCGCGTACAACGGCGAGATCATTGGCCCGGCCCGGTGGGAGCCGATCGTGGGGGAGGAGACCTGGCGGGCTGCGGTCGCGCTGCTGTCCGACCCATCCCGCCGGCAGGCCCCGCCCTCAGCCCGGCGGCTGCTGTCCGGTATCGCGATCTGCGGTGTGTGCCAGGGGCCGGTGTGCGCTGGCACCACGCTGCGGACCTATCACACCAGACCACGGTGTCCACCGAGGCCATCGCGTCGATGCTGATCACCTCGGTCGCCGGCAGGCAGATGGTGACGGTCATGGGTGTTCCTTCCCTGAGCGCTGGGTGACCGAGGTGGGGCCGGTCGGCCGCCGGGAGCGGGATGGGGGATGGGGCTCAACCGGCGGCCGGCCGGGTCTTAGGGGAGATCAGCGCTGGCCCGCTGGCGTTGGTCCAGGGTCTTGTACCGGGCTTGCCCGGCCTCGGTGAGCGACACGACTGACCTGTCCGGCTCGGTGAGCGTGACCATGTCTGCGGTTGCCAGTCGGTGCAGGGCAGCGTCGATCAGGGAGACGGCGGGAAGCGGCCGCCCTGATAGACATAGACCTCACCCAGCTTGCTGATGGCCCCCGCGCGCACGCGCAGTAGTGCCAGCCACTCGCTGTGCTCATCGACACTCAAGCCGCACCGCAGGCAGATCCGGTGAGGGTCAGGCGGATCGCCGGGCAGCGCCGTTCCGGACGCCGCGAACGCGATGCCACAGGCCGCCTGCACCCTGCCCCGGCACAGCGTGCCCCGGTGGGTGTCGTGGTCGCGGCCCGACCGCTGATACCAGATCGTCGTCATCGCGAGACGTCCTTCCTGACGGGGCGCTCGCGGCGCAAGGCGAGGATGGCGTCGGACAACGACAGGAGGTGGCAGTCCGTGCACTTGCGTGCGGAGACCTCCGCGAACCGCCTCACCCCCAGCGGCAGCAGGTGCCCGCATCGAGCCTTGAGCACGCCTTTGGGATGGCAGTCGTCGTCCAGCAGCAGGTGTGCTTGCAGGTCCAGCGGGGACAGCGCCCAGTGCGCGGGGCAGTTCACCGGGCAGCTGCCAGGATCGCCTCCGCCACCGCGACCGCGTCCCGCTGGGTGAGATGGTCTCGG
>DATHTJ010000028.1:0-6053 GCA_035463315.1 Pseudonocardiaceae bacterium | reverse complement strand
CGTGCTAGGCACCCTGGAGCGGATCGACGGGAACCCGAAGGCGGCCCACGGCCATGGCGAGGAGGCGCTGGAGGTGGCCCGGCGGGTGGGTAGCGGATGGATGCAGGCACGTGCCGAGCGCCTGCTGGGCCGTCTCGCGCTCACTGCCGGCGACGCCGCAGAGGCCGAACGATACGTGCACGACGCGCTCGGCCGCCTGGTGGCCAAGGGTTTCGCGCTCGATATCCCGGAGTGCCTCGACATCCTGGCCGCCGTTGCTGCTGAGCAGGAGAGCTTCCAGGAGGCCGCGCGGCTGCTGGGCGCTGCGGCGGCCGGCCGACAGCGGCTCGGCATCGTCCGCTTCCCGCCCGAGCCCGACTTCTGGGCCTCCGTCGAGCGCACCACGCGGGAGGCGCTGGGACCCGACGGCTACGACGCCGCGTTTGCCACGGGCGCCGCACTGGGCACCCCCTCACGCTCTCACCTGGCAGCCGAAGCCACCAGGCGCAAACTTGGCCCTCCCGCGGCGACCGATGCCACCACGCGGTGACCTCTGCCTGCTAGGCAAGGGGCCCAAGCCTTCGAGCGCGGTAGTGGTGCATCGGGATCCGCCCGCCGTCGGCCAGCACACCCTCGGCGCGCAACCGGGCCAGTTGCTCGGTAGCAAGGTGCGGCGCAGGGGTGCCGTCGGCACGCAACACCCGGTGCCAGGGCAGGTCGTCGCCGTCCTCGGCGAGGATCCGGCCCACCAGCCGGGCTCGGCCGGGCAGCCCGGCGCGGGCCGCGACGTCTCCGTAGGCCAGTACCGAGCCCGCGGGGATGGCCGCCACCACGCCTCGCACCCGCTCCAGATCCGCCTCGTCCATTGCCGCCATCCTCCCGCGCCACGGACTGTCGGAGCGGCGTGGTTGCATGCGCAGCGTGTCCATCCTGGTTCGCTCCGTGACCACCGTGTCCCGTGCCGTCGCCTGGGGGCCCGACGCCCGCCGGGTGCTGGAGCACGGTGGCGGGCCGCTGCGGGTGCTGGGCGGCCCGGGCACGGGCAAGACCACCCTCGTCGCGCACACCGTCGCTGACCGGGTGCTGCATCGCGGGGTGGACCCCGAGCGGGTGCTGGTGCTCACCTCTAGCCGCCGAGCCGCCGCTGACCTGCGGGAACGCATCGTCGAGCGGCTTGCGGCACACGGTGTCACGCCCACCGTGCGGGAACCGCTGGTGCGCACCGTGCACTCCTACGCCTTCGCCGTGCTGCGCTTGCAGGCATCCCTGCAGGACCTTCCCCCACCCCGGTTGCTCTCCGGTCCCGAGCAGGACGTGGTGGTGCGGGAGCTGCTCGCCGGTGAGCTCGAGACCGGTGGCCAGAGCTGGCCGGCTCGACTGCGGCCGGCACTGGGGCTGCCGGCCTTCGCCGCCGAACTTCGGGATCTGCTGCTGCGCGCTGCGGAACGTGGCTTGGGCCCGGAGGACCTCATTGCACTGGGCCGCACGAGCGGGCGCGAGGAGTGGGTTGCCGCTGGGCGCTTTTTCCGCAGCTACGAGCAGGTGATGCTGCTGCGCGGATCGGTGGGCACCGTCGCTCCACAAGCCACCGCTCCGGCGCTGGACGCCGCCGAGCTGGTGTCCGCGGCGCTGCTGGTGCTCGACACCGACGCCGAGGTGCTGCGCAGGGAGTCCGACCGGGTGCGTCACCTGATTGTCGATGACGCCCAGCACCTCGATCCGTTGCAGGCCGCCCTGGTGGCCCGGCTCGGTGCGAGCGCGAGAGAACTGCTGCTGTTAGGCGATCCGGACCAGACAATCTTTTCCTTTCGCGGTGCCGACCCCGCCCTGCTCACCACCGGTGGGTCCGCGGTGGTCCGGCTGGGCACCGATCACCGGATGGCTCCGGCGGTGCGGTCCGCGGTGTCCCGGCTCGCCGCCCGGTTGCCCGGCCCGCGTGCCGTCCTGCACGGCCCGGTAGCAGAGGAGCCCGGCGGGAAGGTCGCCGTCCGGGTGTTCGGCTCCGCCGCGGCCGAGGCGTCCTGGGTGGCCGACCAGCTCCGCCGCGCTCACCTGCTGGACGGGGTGGCCTGGGCGGACATGGCGGTGATCGTGCGCTCCACGGCCCGCACGCTGCCGGTGCTGCGCCGGGCGCTGCTCGCTGCGGGGGTGCCGCTGGCGGTGCCGCGCGAGGAGCTGCCGGTGGCCCGCCACGGCGCGGTGTTGCCCCTGCTGGGCGTGCTGCGCTGCGCGGTGCAGCCAACGGCGCTGGACGAGGAGACGGCGGCGGCGCTGCTCGCCTCCCCGCTGGGCGGGGCCGACCCGCTCGCCCTGCGCAGGCTGTGCCGGGAGCTGCGTCGCCGCGAGCTCACCGCCGGGGGTGCGCGGACCAGCGGCGCGCTGCTGGTCGACGCACTACGGCTGGAGGGCCAGCTGGACGGGTTTGACGACCGGACCGCTGCGCCCGCCAGAAGGCTGGCCGGTTTGCTGACCACCGCCGCTCGCGCGGCCCGGCGCGGGGGCAGCGCCGAGGAGGTGCTGTGGCAGGTATGGCAGGCCAGTGGGCTCGCGCACCGCTGGGCCGCCACCGCGGTGCGCGGCGGCCCGGTCGGTGCGCAGGCCGATCGGGACCTCGACGCCGTGGTCGCGCTGTTTGATGCCGCCGCCCGTTATGCCGACCGGCTGCCTGGTGCCGATGGTGGCCCGGCCGGTGTGCTCGGCTTCTGCGATTACGTCACCGACCAGCAGATCCCCGGCGACTCGCTGGCTCCGCGCTCCCCGCAGGGCGAGGCGGTCGCGGTGCTCACCGTGCACGCCGCGGCCGGCCGGGAATGGGCATTGGTCGCGGTCCCCGGGGTGCAGGAGGGCAGCTGGCCCGATCTGCGGCTGCGCGGTTCCCTGCTCGGGGTGGAGCATCTGGTCGACACCACTGCGGGCCTCGAATCCGCCACGATCTCGCGTACCGCGCCGCTGCTGGCCGAGGAGCGGCGGCTGCTGCTGATGGCAGCCAGCCGCGCCCGGCACCGGTTGCTGGTCAGCGCGGTGCGTGGGGAGGACGAGCAGCCCTCCCGATTCCTCGACGAGCTGGAGGGCACCGACGCCTCGATCGTTGAGCGGCCGGTGGCTGCCCGGGAGCGCGGCCTGAGCTTGCCCGAGGTCGTCGCCGAGCTGCGCCGGGTGTGCTGCAATCCAGCTGAGGACGGCTCACGGCGGCAGGATGCGGCGGCCGGTTTGGCGCGGTTGGCGCAGGCTGGGGTACCCGGCGCGCACCCCGATTCCTGGTACGGGCTGGGACCGCCGTCAAGCCACTCCCCGCTGCGGGTGCAGGGCGAGCCGGCCCGGGTGTCACCGTCGCTGGTGGAGCTGGTGTCGAGCTGCCCGCTGCGCTGGCTGCTCACCCGGCACGGCGGCGAGGACGTCCAGGCTCTGCCCGCAATCACCGGATCGCTGGTGCACGGGCTGGTCGCGGCCGCGGCAGCCGGCGCCACCGACGAGCAGCTGGAGCAGGCCCTGGCCGACGCCTGGACCGGCGTCGACGCGGGCGCCCCGTGGTACTCCCGCACCGAGCAGCAGCGGGTGCGCCAGATGGTGGCGATGTTCCGCCACTGGTGGCGCGACAGCCGCGGCGAGCTGACCGAGGTCGGCTGCGAGCAGGAGGTCGAGGCGCGGCTTCCCGCTGCTGCTGATGACGGTGCCGCCGTGGTGCTGCGCGGGCGGGTGGACCGGCTGGAGCGCGACCGCCAGGGCCGTCCGGTGATCGTCGACGTGAAGAGCAGCAAGATCCCGGTCAGCAAGCAGGCCGCGCAGGAGCACGCGCAGCTGGCCACCTACCAGCTCGCCGCCGCGCACGGTGCCTTCACCGAACACGGCTTGGTGGCCGAACCCGGCGGGGCCCACATCGTCCAGGTCTCCGCGCGCACGGCCGCGGCGGTGCAGCGCGACCAGCAGCCGTTGGACGGGCCGGCCCTGGCGCGCTGGGGCGACATTGTGCGCGAGGCCGCCCGGCGTACCGCGGGGCCCGAGTTCGTCGCCATCGACAACGGTGACTGCGAGCGGTGCCCCTCGCGGATCGC
The DNA here is from genome assembly GCA_035463315.1 of Pseudonocardiaceae bacterium. Classification (GTDB taxonomy): domain Bacteria; phylum Actinomycetota; class Actinomycetes; order Mycobacteriales; family Pseudonocardiaceae. The sequence continues at coordinate 2,022 of DATHTJ010000028.1, read as the reverse complement.
GTGCCCCCTGCATGACTCCGGCCGGCAGGTGACCGGGTGACGTCAGTGCAGGACGCCTGCATCGGGCCCGTCGAGCTCGCGGCGGAGCTCGGCATCGCGTCACCTACCGCGGAGCAGGCCGATGTCATCGCCGCCAGCCCCCACGAACCCAGTCTCGTGGTCGCCGGCGCTGGATCGGGCAAGACCGAGACGATGGCGGCCCGGGTGGTCTGGCTGGTCGCCAACGGGTATGTCACCCCCGAGGGCGTGCTCGGCCTGACCTTCACCCGCAAGGCCGCCCAGCAGCTCGCCGAGCGAGTCCGGGCGCGGTTGCGTCGGCTCGCCGGCTCGGAGGTGCTGGATCGGTTGGACCCGACTGGCGCGCGCCGGGCTGCGGTGCTGGCTGGTGAGGCCACCGTGCTGACCTACCACGCCTACGCCGGCCGGCTGGTTGCCGAGCACGCGCTGCGGTTGCCTACCGATCCGGGAGCCCGGCTGCTCACCGAGACCGGCGCGTGGCAGCTCGCGCACCGGGTCACCGCCGGCTGGGAACCCGACCTCGACCTGGACGGGAAGCTGCCCCGGACGGTCACCGGCTGGGTGCTCGGCCTGGCCGGGCAGCTTGCTGAGCACCTGCGCGAGCCGGCGGAGCTGCGGGAGTGCACCGAGGCGGTGATCACCGCACTGACCTCGGCGCCGCCCAGCCCGCGCCAGCGGGGCCCGCTGCGTGCCGACCTCAAGCCGGTGGTCCAGGGCCAGCGGGCCCGGCTGGCGATGCTGCCATTGGTGGAGCGCTACACCGAGCTCAAGCGGCGCGAGGCCGTCCTCGACTTCGGCGACCAGATGGGTATCGCTGCGTTGCTGGCGCGGGACCACCCCGAGGTCGGTGCGGCTGAGCGGGCCCGCTTCGGCGCCGTGCTGCTGGACGAGTACCAGGACACCGGACATGCCCAGCGGATCCTGCTGCGCTCGTTGTTCGGCAATGTCGCCGGGCGCGCGATCCCGGTCACCGCGGTCGGCGACCCGTGCCAGTCGATCTACGGCTGGCGCGGCGCCTCGGCCGCCAACCTGCCGCGGTTCACCACCGACTTCCCCCGGGTCGACGGAACCCCAGCGGTGACCCGTGGCCTGCTCACCAGCTTCCGTAACCCCCCGGAGGTGCTCGCGGTGGCCAACGCGGTCTCCGCTGAGCTGCGGGCCGGGCCGGTCAAGGTCGGTGAGCTGCGCTCCCGGGACGGAGCCGGGCCCGGCGAGGTCCGCGGCGCGCTGCTGTCCGACATCCGCGCCGAGGTGAGCTGGGTTGCCGCCGCCGTCGCCGACCGCTGGCACTCGGCGGTGGTCGACCGAGGTGTCCCGCCGACTGCCGCGGTACTGGTGCGCCGCCGCGCGGACATGGCGATGCTCGCCGCTGCGCTGCGCGCCCGCGACGTGCCCGTCGAGGTGGTGGGGCTGGGCGGGCTGCTGGACACCCCAGAGGTCCGCGACCTGGTGAGCGTGCTGCGGTTGCTCGTCGACCCACTGGCGGGCACCGCTGCGGTACGGCTGCTGACCGGGGCGCGGTGGCGGATCGGCGCGGCCGACCTGGCAGCGCTGTGGCAGCGCGCCCAGGAGCTGGCGATGGATCACCGGACCCCAGTGGGCCAGGGCGCCACCCCGGAGCAGGTGCTGGCCGCGCTGCCCGGGGAGCTCCCGGGGGAACAGGCCGACCAGGCGGGACTGGTCGACGCGCTGGATTCGCTCGGCGATCCACCCCGCTACTCCGAGCTGGGCGCCCAGCGGCTGAGCGCGCTGGCCGCCGAGCTGCGGGCGCTACGGCTCCGGGTCACCCAACCGCTGACCGACCTGGTCGCCGACGCTGAGCGGACCCTGCTGCTGGACACCGAGTCGATGGCCCGGCCCACTCCCGCCGGCCGGGCCCACTTGGACGCCTTCGCCGACGTGGTCGCGGACTTCGCTGCCACCAGCCCGCTGGCCGGCCTGCCCGCGCTGCTGGACTACCTGGCCACCGCCGAGGACGCCGAGGACGGTCTCGCACCGGGTGAG
>DATHTJ010000027.1:0-16486 GCA_035463315.1 Pseudonocardiaceae bacterium | reverse complement strand
CGTGGCGGGTCACTGTTCGGGCAGGGCCTCGCGCACCCGGCGAATCGCCTCCGCGTTGGTTTTTGGGTGTCGGCCCAACGCCTGCACCTCGGTGACGATGCGGTCGACGTGGTCGAGCGCCTTCTGCTCCTTGATCCCCGCGATCCGCTCGGCGAGCTCGTGGAGCTGGTCCAGCGCGCGGACGTCCGCCTCGCTGAGGCCGTGCCGAGGCTGCTGCCGGGCTAGCACGTCGACGGCGTCGACGAGCCGGCCGAGTTGGCGGCCGTAGCTGGCCACCTGGGTGATGATGCGCTGCTCCAACCCGGGGTCGCCGGAGCGCGTGGCATTGATGTTGAGCAGGCCAAGTTGGCCGCCGATCGAGGACGTGATGTCGTGGGTCACGTCACCAGACAGCGGCGCCCGGATGCCGAACATCGACAGCCACGCCTGCCATGGGGTCATCGGCTGTGAGCCACGGCGATCGTCGGGCATGGTCATAGTTCTGCGCTCCCCGCGCGTGGTCGGCCGCGCCACCGACCAGTATCCCCCAGCTGGGTCAAGGTCGGACGGGTCCGCCAGGCTCGGTGGGCTGCCAGCCGGCGTGCCGTCCCAGCAAATTTGTCAACGAAGAGCTATCTCATGCTGGCTCCATTGAGGGTACTGACAATCATTTTCGCGATCTCCTCAACGGTATGGCCTGCAGTGCTTAGACCCTTCTGGAGGTGCAGCAGCGGACTGTATGCCTGCAGCTGCGCCAAGGTGACCTCGTGCAGGATCGGGATGACCGCCTCCTTGCCATCGAGCAGCGCTGAGAACTCTTTCTCGACCCATGGCCGGCCTGCGATGACGGTAGGCGTTACCAGGACAACACCGATGCGGGAGCACGCGATGCCACGGTCGATGGCTCGCGCGATGTTCTGGCCGAATCCCAAGCTGAATTCATCGACCCAGACATCAGCACCAAGCTCTTCCAGTGCATGGTGCAGGGCACGCGCTAGGGCGAGATCGGCAGTGGCGTGCGACAGGAAGATGTCGTGCTCCCGCTCAACGGGATCGGCGGCCGCATGCTCGCGCACAGACTTCAGCAACGCCTGCTCCGACTCTGATGTAGTGACATGTGTGACGCTGGGCTTGTACCCTGTGTTCATGTTTCCACTGATAATATTGGTGCCGCCTCCAATGTTCATCATGCCATAGTTGTCCGACATTTGCGCGTTCCCTTCTCGATTTTAAATCTACTCAGCAGGCGCCGCGCCGCTGACGCTGGGCTTGTATCCTGTGTTCATGTCTCCACCGATAATATTGGTGCCGCCTCCAATGTTCATCATGCCGTAGTTAAGGATCGCTTCGGCTCGTTGTGCAAATTCGGACGTGTCGACCTCGTTGGTCTTCAGGAATTCCTCAATCGCCGCGAGTAGCCGACGCTCGATGATCTTCGAGTGCTGGGCTACGTCGAAGAACTGGAAATAGCTGGTCTCCCCGGCGTCACGGCGCACTCGGCGCGGCGCCGAAACCTTCTCGGGGTCGTTGTCGATGCTGTCCTCCGCGATCTCCCGCGCGCTGATCTGGGCTCCAATATCGCGACGTTTGCCGTTCTCCTTGGTGTTCCTCTCCTCCTTGGTTCCCCGCTGTGCCCAATAAGCGGTCACAAGGTGCTTCGGCGCTGCCAGTAGCTGGCGGGGAGCATGCAGCACGTCGGATAGCTCCGACATGCCTTGTCGCGCCATCCGCAGCGCCGCCTTGGGGCCCGTGCCACCGACCTCGTCGATTATGCGGAAGGGCGGTGGCGTCGGGAGAAGTGCGTAAGTGGAGAACTCGACGTACAAGGTTTTGCCCTGCAGTGATATATGCACGAAGACTGTGGTGATCAGTTCGCCATCCCAGGCTATGACCTGGCATTCGATGTGGTGTCGCATCTCTTCGCGAGGTTGCTCCATAACGTTGCCGAGGGTTGTCGACGACGGCGACGACGAGTCTAATAGATCTTTCGGTACCTCGTTTACGTACATGCCATCGATGAAGACGCGGTCGCGCACCGTTAGTCCGGGCAACCGGGTCTCGCTGTGTGTGGCCGACGCCAGATGCTGGATTGATTCCTTGAGATGCTGGACCATCTTCTTAGTCGTGAAAGGCGGCTGGGACTGGGGGAACTCTTCGTCCCGGTCCTGTCCGATCTCTCTCTTGCGTATGATCCGCTGCGCGAAGGACCATCGATGCACCTCGAGGCCGCTACCGACGAACGGCCGGTATCCTGAGTAGACGGTGACAGGGTGGTCCTGTTGCATGCGGAGGGTGCGAAGCCGTCGGCTGCGCGGGTCGCTCTTCACTGCCGACGGATTGTGAAGCCGGTCAAGCTGCCACTGTCGGACAATCCCGGAGACGGCAAACAGCAGGACGAATAGCGTGCCCAGGAGTCCGGCCTGGACCAGGTCGTCACGCAGCCGCGATCCCTCCAGGTTAAGGAGCATCGCGAACACGGTGCCACCGACCACGATGACTGACCCGAGGAGCCCGCCGGCGACGAGCTTAGCGCGGACGCGCAGGCCCCTGAGATGGTCAAAAGACTTCCGTTCGAGCAGCATCCGACCCGCCTCGACCAGGATCCGCCAGCACGCGCGCAGCGCGTACCCCATGGCCAGCAGCCCGACCGTGAGCAGTGTGCCCCATGGCGTCGTCAGTACCGCGGCGACGAACAGCGCGACGGCGACCGCATCCCGCGCCAGCTCTAGCCACCACGCTCGCCAGGCGTGCCGCAGCACTTGCACAAGATCGTAACCGTAGGACGGGGCAATCCTCCGTTCCCGCGAGTTGTAGATGTCGCGCAACAGGCGCTGACGAAACTCGCGGTCTAGGTAAGTACCGGCGCACAGCCGCCGGGTGGCCGTGTGCCTTTCCGGGATGTCCACATCGTCGTGTTTTTTCGGGATGTCCGTCTCGCCGGCCCGTTGGAACCCCGTCCGCATCTCGTCGCGGACGAAGCCGTTCTTCATGGTGCCTCCAGGAGTGGAAGGTCTTCTCTTGAGGAGAGCGACGCACGGCTGTCGTCGTGCCCTGTGTTATTCCGGGTCACCCGGTGTTGGGCACGGGTATCAGCGCGGGTGGCTGCTCGACCGAGCCGACGCCTGCCACACCCACAGCGGTGCACGCAATGCACGCGTTCTTACCGCCGCTAGGGCAAGCGCCCACGGACAAACTGGTGAATCGGGCAGGTGGCAGACACTCAGCCCATATGAACACCCCCTCTGTACGCTGTACACATCGCCAAAAGTGCACGACCAACGAGTAATTCGTCAACCATCCGAGTGGCGCATCATCCATAGGGCCGAACGATCTGCGTGGTTCGAGCTGATGTGGATACTGTTGGTAATGTTGCGCATGCAACGCGCAGCCGGCGTGGTGGCTGCCCCCGCCACGCCGTGGACATGCTGCTGCGGGTCAACGCCGGGCCCGGCTGTCTAAGGTGGCTCTCAGGCTGGGGGTCCACACTGGCCGCATGCGCATTCTCGTGGTCGATGACGACCGGGCGGTCCGGGAGTCGTTGCGCCGGTCGTTGCAGTTCAACGGCTACACGGTGCAGCTCGCCGGGGATGGCCAGCAGGCGATGGATGTGCTGGCCACGCAGCGACCGGACGCGATGGTGCTTGACGTGATGATGCCGAGGGTGGACGGCCTGGAGGTGTGCCGGCGGCTCCGCGGCAGCGGCGACGACCTGCCCATTCTGGTGCTCACCGCTCGAGATGCGGTCTCCGACCGGGTCGCCGGGCTGGACGCCGGCGCGGACGACTATCTACCCAAGCCGTTCGCTCTGGAGGAACTGCTCGCGCGGTTGCGTGCGCTGCTGCGCAGGTCCACGCCCGACGATGGGGCCGGCGTCCGTCCGGCACTGTCCTTTGCTGGCCTCGTCCTCGACCAGGGCACTCGCGAGGTCGCCCGGGGTGAGCGCCGAATCAGCCTGACCCGCACCGAGTTCAGCCTGCTGGAGCTGTTCATGCGACATCCTCGGCAGGTGCTCACCCGCGGCCGCATCCTGGAGGACGTCTGGGGCTACGACTTCCCCACCTCTGGCAACGCGCTGGAGGTCTACGTCGGCTACCTGCGGCGTAAGACCGAGGTGGGCGGCGAGCCGAGACTGATCCACACTGTGCGCGGCGTGGGCTACGCGTTGCGGGAGACGCCCCCGTGACTCAGGTCGTCGACCCGACCTTCGGGAATCGGCGGATGTCGCTGCGCACCAGGGTCACCGCGTTCACCGCGGTCTGCGTCGGAAGCGCCGTCGCGCTGGTGTCGCTCGCCGGGTTTTTCACAGTCCGCACCAGCCTCTACGACCAGCTTGACACGACGCTGCTGCAACGCGCCGACTCGCTGCGTGACACCCTGGCCAACGCCGAGCAACTCGGTGGCATACCCACTAGTTTCTTCAGCGCGGCCGACATCAGGGTCGGCCTCCTCGACGGCACCGGCCGCTACGTGGTCGGCGGTGACCTGGCGCTGGGACCTGACGAGCTCGCCGTGGCGCGCGGGCAGCAGCCGCAGTCGTTGCGCACCGACCATGCGCGCGACCTGCGGGTTGCCGCCGTGCCGGCGGGACCAGGCGCTGCCCTGGTAGTCGCGCGAGGATTGGACGCCACGCGGACCACGCTGTCCCGGCTCGGGTTGGTGTTCATCCTGGTCGGGGGAGCCGGCGTGCTGCTGGCTGCGGCCGCGGGCACCGCGGTGGCTCAGGCGGGGCTGCGCCCGGTGCAGCGGCTCACCGAAGCGACCGAGCGGGTCGCCCGGACCGGTGATCTGCAACCGATCGCGATCTCCGGCGATGATGAGCTCGCCCGGCTCACGGGCAGCTTCAACAGCATGCTCGGTGCGCTGGCGGAGTCGCAGGAACGCCAACGCCGGCTGGTCGCCGACGCCGGGCACGAGCTGCGCACTCCGCTGACCTCGTTGCGCACCAACCTGGAACTCCTTGCTGCCTCCGATCGCCCCGACGCTCCTTCACTGTCCGAACAGGACCGCAAGGAGATCTCCGCTGACGTGCGGGCCCAGGTCGAGGAGCTGTCCACGCTGGTCGGGGACATCGTCGAGCTGGCCCGCGAGGACGCCCCGCAGGTGGTGCACGAGCCGGTGGAGCTGCCCGAGGTGGTGGAGCGGGCACTGGCCAGGGTGGGCCGCCGGGTACCGGGAGTCCGCTTCGAGGTCGACCTCGTGCCGTGGAGCCTGCTCGGTGACGCCAACGCGTTGGAGCGCGCCGTGCTCAACCTGCTCGACAATGCCGCCAAGTGGAGCCCCAGCGACGCGACGGTGACCGTGCGGCTGGCACCGACGGGCCGCGGCACGGCCGCTCTGGACGTGGCCGACGCCGGACCGGGGATCGCCGAGTCCGACCTGCCCTACGTCTTCGAGCGGTTCTATCGCTCGCCAGCCGCCCGCACCCAGCCCGGCTCGGGGCTGGGACTGGCCATCGTGGCGCAGGTCGCCGCCCGTCACGGCGGTAACGTCCGGGCCAGCCGAAGCCCGGCAGGCGGGGCGCTGATGACTCTCGAACTGCCCGGTCGACCATCCACAGGACACCCCCAGGGGCTTCACATGGACATCTCAGAAAATAAGTACACCCTAGAGACATGACCGACGAGACGCCGCCACCGCAGCGACCCGGACAGCCGGGCGCGCACCCCGACCCTGCCGGCCAACCAGGGCCGTCCTGGCCGCTGGGGCAGACCCCGGCATCGGGCTGGAGCAGGCCCTACGGTGCCTTGCCGCCCTACGACAGTGCGCCCACCGGCGCCTGGCCTGACCAGACCGGCGGGATGTCACCACCCACCGCCCCGATCGGTATGCCGCCGCCGGGCGCTCCCGGCCCGCGCCGCGGCGGACTCATCAAGGGCGCCACGGCGCTGGCACTGGTGGTGGGGCTGGCCGCAGGAGGTGTCGGGGGTGTCGTCGGTTACCAGTTGGCAGGCTCTGGGTCCGGCGTTACCAGTGCGTTGGACCAGCCCGCCCCGGGAGCCTTGCCGGTCGCGAACCTGCCGGCCGGCTCGGTTGCGCAGGTGGCGCAGACAGTGACCCCCAGCGTGGTCCAGCTTCGGGTGCGCGGCCCTCGGGTGGCCGGTGAGGGCAGCGGGATCGTGCTCAGCACCGACGGCCTGATCCTGACCAACAACCATGTCGTGGAGCCGGCCGTGGCCGGTGGTGATCTCGTCGCCGTCCTTCAGGACGGTCGCTCAGCGCCGGTCCAGATCGTCGGTCGGGCGCCCACTTTCGACCTTGCAGTGGTGCGGGCGCAGAACGTCACCGGTCTGACCCCGGCCCAGCTGGGAAACTCCGGCGCGGTCCGGGTCGGGCAGGAAGTGGTGGCGATCGGCTCGCCGCTGGGCCTGTCCGGCACCGTGACCAGCGGTATCGTCAGCGCTCTGGAGCGTCCGGTGCGGGCCGGCGGCGAGGGCAGCGGTCAGGACACCGTGCTCGACGCGATCCAGACCGACGCCGCGATCAACCCCGGCAACTCCGGGGGCCCGCTGACCGACATGCAGGGCCGCGTGATCGGCATTAACACCGCCATCGCCTCGATCGGCCTTGGTGACGGGCGGGCCGGCTCGATCGGGCTGGGCTTTGCGATCCCGATCGACCAGACCAAGCGGATCGCTGACGAACTCGTCAACACCGGTCGGGCCACCCAGGCCATCCTCGGGGTGACCGTTCCCGCCGGGCGGGCGGAGGACGGCGCAGCGGTGGTCAGCCAGGTCATGCCCGGTGGTGGTGCCGCCGCAGCCGGGATCCAGCCGGGGGAGATGATCACCAAGGTGGACGACCGGGTGATCAACAGCGGCGACGCCCTGGTTGCGGCGATCCGCTCGCATGCCCCGGGCTCCCAGGCCAGGATCACCGTCAAGAACCCAGCCGGCGCCACCCGGCAGGTCGAGGTCACCCTCGGCAGCCAGCAGGTCGGCGCCCCTTGATCGGCGGCGTTGGCGTGGCTAGCGGACCCTGGTACCGGCCAGCACGGTATGTGACCGCCAGACCTGGTTCTCGGCTCGGATCGCGCCGGGCTACGGTGCTCGTCATGGAACACAGCGTGCGTAACCTGGGGCGGGCTCTCGTCGTGATCGTCGACGACCGGGTGGCGCACGGTGAGCATGAGGACACCACTGGTCCGCTGGTCACCGAGCTGCTCGAGGAGGCCGGCTTTGTGGTCGACGGTTCAGTGGTGGTGGCCGGTGAATCGGTGGACATCCGCAACGCGCTGAATACCGCGGTGATCGGCGGCGTGGACCTGGTGGTGACCGTCGGCGGTACCGGGGTGTCCCCGCGAGACGTCACCCCGGACGCCACAGCCAGCGTGCTGGACCGCCCGGTGCCGGGCATCGCCGAGGCCATCCGCGCCTCCGGGCTCGCCGCCGGCTCCGTGGACGCGGGACTGTCCCGCGGGATGGCCGGGGTGTCGGGCAGCACCCTGGTGGTCAACCTCGCGCCGTCGCGGGCGGCGGTTCGCGACGGGATGGCCACCCTCACGCCGCTGGTCGGACGGGTGATTGACGAGCTGTCCTGGCCGGATCAGGACTGAACCCCACCACGGCGGGGCCGAACGGGCGCCGTGGTGGATCCTCAGGGCGGAATGCGGCTCAGAACTTGCCGTCTACTTTGCCGTTTCGGTTCAGCGCATCACCGATCAGCTGGCCCACATTTTCGATCTTGTCGTGGTAGCGCCCGCCAGTGGCCTTGTCCGCAGTGGAGACCACGGTCTCGACGCCCTTGATCGCGTAAGGAACGGCCTTCTCGACGTAGGGGGCGGCCTTCACCTTGGCCTGCTCGACGATCGGGCCAGCCTTTTCCGCGACCATCTCGGCGTAGGGGCCAGCCTTGCTGATGGCTTGCTCGACGATCGGGCCAGCTTTCTCCCTGGCCTGCTCGACGATCGGACCGGCTTTCTCCTTGGCCTGCTCGGCGTAGGGGCCGGCCTTCACCTTGGCCTTCTCCACGAGAGGACCGGCCTTGTCGACCGCCTGTGCCACGAGCGGGCCGGCCTTGTCGATGGCCTGACCCACCATGTCCTTGATCTTGTCCGCTAGCGTCATGTCCGGGACCCTTCCGCTCGTGGTGGGGAACCCCATCCTGGCATTGAGATGGGGTAGCGGGAAGTGATCGGCACCGGGCTATTCCGTGCGATCACACTGTCGGGGAAGATGTCATTGTGCCGGAGAGCGCCGTTGACCGCGAGAGAAGGCTGCATCGGGTGTTCGGAGATGTGTTGCCCGACAGCACCTCAGACGACCGACCCGGCCAGGGGAACGAGGAGCCCGATGAGCGCGACCGGTGGCTGCGGGACAACCGCCCCCCACACCATGATCCCTCCACACCATGACCCCACCACACCATGACCTCAGTGAAGAGTGACGGTCAGGGTCTGGGATAGCGAGGCTGCCGCGACCCGAGTCGCCGCTACGGGGTCGAGCGCGACCAGCACCAGCCTGCCGTCACGCGTCCCGGTTCGGGGACCGGCTTCCAGCACCGCGAGCACTCGGGCGCTGCGGGCCAGCACTACGGGCTCGTCCTGCCGTTCGCCGACGGTCACTACGTCTACCGCGGCACCGGGGTGCAGCAGGGCGGCGACGTCCGGATCCGCAAGCCGCAGCGGAACGCTCACCGTGTCCGGTCCCACCGGGACGGTCCGGGCAAGATCGGGACCGGTGAGCCGCACATCGGTGAGGGGCTCACCGCGCCGGACTGGTGCAGCCAGCGTCCGGCCCAGCACGGTCGTCGGGGTCCGGGCGGCGCCGTCGGGTACCACCGACGTGGGTAACCCGCGCATCGTCACCTCGCTTGCCTCGAGCACGGTGCCGGGGGCCAGGTCTCGGGCCGCGACCACCACTGCGGCGGCGGATCCCGTCCCCGGGGTCAGTGCCAGCACCGCGGCGACCCCGACGAGCACCGCGGCGGCGGCCCGGCGCAGCAGCAGTGTGCGGCCGAACCCGGACCCCCGCCACAGCACATCCCATCGTTCCCGCAGCAGCGGCGCCAACGTGCGCGGACCACTGTGGTGTCGCCATCGCCCCATCCTCGCCTCCCGACCCCGTGGTCACGTTGAGAACCGTGACGCTAGGCGAGACCGGGCCAGCGCGGAGGTCCGAAGCGCCCCTGCTGTGGACAACCGGGTGGGTGGGGATAACTCCCGGGCGGTGTCCGGTAACGAGACACACCCCAGGTCAAGATGCGGCGGCTGCCGGCGTGGAATCGGATGAGGATGAGGTCGAGGGCGTCGAGGCGGCTCCGGACTTCGAGTCGGAGGTGGCGTCCGGCTTGGACTCGGGCTTGCCGTTGGAGCTGGACTCGGCCGGGCTGCTGGCGCGGCTGTCGTTGCGGTAGAAGCCGCTGCCCTTGAAGACGATGCCCACCGACGAGAACAGCTTGCGCAGCCGACCGGAGCACTCGGGGCAGTCGGTCAGCGACGGGTCGGTGAACTTCTGCACGGTGTCGAAGTGGTGATCACACGCGGTGCACGCATAAGAGTAGGTCGGCACGTCTCGCCTCCACGTACTGGCACTCTACGCACGAGAGTGCCAGTTGCCATGATAGCAAGACCACCGCTCAGAGCGGGACCTGCTGGGCGAGGCGGTGACCAGCGTCAGGGTGCCGAGCCCGCGATGCCACTCTGGGAACGGACGGCCACCGGGGACGGTTGGGCTTGGCCCACCTGCGATCCTGCGCCCCATGGAGATTGACGTGCGCACTATCACCGACGACGAGGTGGGGGCTTGGTGCGCCGGGTTGAACACCGGGTTCCTCAACCCGGCGGGTGATGTGGACGCCGAGGCACGCCGACCTGGTCTGTGTCTCGACCGGACCTGGGGTGCTTTCGATGGGGGTACAGTGGTGGCGACACTGCGCAGCTTCCGGTCCCAGATGACGGTGCCGGGCGGTGGGGCGCTGGAGGCGTCGGCCGTGACCGAGGTGGCCACTACCCCAACGCACCGTCGACGCGGCCTGGCTTCCCGGCTGGTAGCGGGGGAGCTGACCGCGTCCGTGGAGCGGGGCGAGCAGGTGAGCATCTTGATCGCGTCTGAGTGGCGAATCTACGGTCGGTTCGGGTACGGCGCCGCAACCGAACACCAGACCTGGACGGTGGACGCGGTGGCGGCCCGGGTTCGGCACCGTCCACCAGGGACGGTGGAGTACGTCGACCGGGACACCGCTCGGGCGCTCGCACCGGAGGTCTATGAGCGCCACCGGTCCACGCGTCCCGGTGAGATCTCGCGGCCGGACCGTTTCTGGGATATCGACTTCGGGATCCTGCGCTTCCCGAGCTGGACCGAGCCCAAGCCCGCCTTCTCTGTCGTCGCCCGTGATCCGGCTGGACTGGTGACCGGCGTGGCTCGGTATCGGTACGAGGACAAGTGGGAGCATCGGCAGCCCAGGGGCCAGGTCACCGCCCAGCTCTTCCTGACGGGCGATCCTGCTGCCGAGTTGCTGCTGTGGCACCACCTGCTCAGCCTGGACCTGACGGCCAGTGTGCGAGTGGAGGACCGCCCGGCCGACGAGCTGTTGCCCCTGCTGCTGATTGACGCTCGGCACGCGCAGCCAAGCGACCGGGCTGACTTTCTGTGGGTCCGCCCGCTCGACGTTGCCGGCATGCTCGCTGCTCGGTCCTATCTGGTTCCGGGACAGGTTGTCCTCGAGGTGGTTGATGCCGCTGGTCTGGCCGGGGGCCGCTTCGCTCTCGACGGAGGGCCCGATGGCGCCAGTTGCGGGCCGACCACCGCTTCGGCCGACCTCACTGTGAATGCCGCAGCGCTCGGCTCGGTGTACCTGGGTGGCTACGGCGTGCGAACGCTCGCCGCCGCGGGGCTGATCGACGAACACTCGACCAGCGCTGTGGCGAAGGCGGATGCCATGTTTCGTTCCCCGATCACGCCATGGTGCAGCACCTGGTTCTGATCATTGGCGTGACCGGGGTGGTGCTGATGGAATGGACCTTATGGTTGCGCTTCCGCTGCACGCTGGTGTCAGCAACGCTCTGGTTGGCTTCCGGTTTGCTGCTGCGCGGGAGTTGGTGGAAGAGACAGGCGTCTCGACAACGGACCTGGACTTCACGACTGTTGTTGAGTTCGAATTTCAGGATCGGCTGTTCGTTGCTGTTGATGACGGCCTGTCATAGTGCGCCGACGCGCGGAGGTCGCCCACGGTGCGCACGACTACGTTGCGACGGGTGGACTCTGTGGAGAACGTCACTACGGCCAGCGGTTGCGCGATCTCGCGCTGGCCGAACTGGACGCGGTGACCGTGCCCACCGACACCCCGCAAGCCTTCCCATTAGCGGGGATACTCGCGCGGTCCCGGGTCGCTACTGGCGGCGGTGGACTCCCGGCCCGGACGTGGCGGTTCTTCGATCGGCCGGGTCCACCACGTGCAGTGCGGTGCGGGCAGCTGACGGTCTCAGTAGGGCAGTGGGATCAGACCCCTCGCCGGGGTCAGGGCTGCGGTGACGGGGACGTCGTGCGGTTGCACCGGCAGCGAGGCGAGCACCTCGTCGTCCCGGACGATGGCCACCAGCGGGGTGCCCGGAGCCGCCAGCGGCAGCGTCCGGTCGTAGTACCCGCCGCCGCGGCCCAGCCGAGCTCCGTGCTGGTCGACGGCCAGCGCCGGCACCAGCACCAGTACCGCAGTGGCGATCGCTGCGCAGCCCAGCAGCGGCCCGGCCGGTTCGCGCAGCCCGCGCGGCCCGGCCCGAAGCGACCCTGGGCCGGTGTACTCGGCCCAGTCCAGCGGTCCTCGCGGACGCACCACAGGCAGCAGCACCCGGCAGCCGCGGTGCACCAGACCGTCGAGCAGCGCGGGCGAACCCGGCTCGGTGCCGACCGGCCAGTACGCGCAGACCGTGCCGGGCAGTCCCAGCGCGTGAGACCTGCTTGCAGGGTCGAACCATTGATCGTGAGGCCTGCTTGCAGGGTCGAACCATTCAGATAGCCGGACGGCCAGGGCGGTCGCCTCAGCCTCCCGCACCGTCGACGGCACCGCCCGCCGCGCCGCCAACAACCGCCGCCGCCACTCCCACTTGCCGATCTCGTCCACGTAACCGCCCCACATGGAGACTTATCGCGGCTCTCGACGCCCCATAGCTGCGATAAGTCTCCATGTCGGGCCTGGGTGGTGCGATGCGGGCCGATAGGGTCGTTCGTTATGAGTTCCCCGATTCGTGCCACACCCGGGCACCGTGCGTTCCGCACCGCGGTCGTGCCGGCTGCCGGGCTCGGTACCCGGTTCCTGCCGACGACCAAGACCGTGCCCAAGGAGCTGTTGCCGGTGGTCGACACCCCGGCGATCGAGTACATCGCGGCGGAGGCGGCGCAGGCCGGTGCCGACCGGCTCGTGCTCGTCGTGTCACCGGGCAAGGAGTCGGTGGCGGCGCACTTCGACCCCAGCCCGGATCTGGAGGCCGAGCTGCGTGGACGGGACAAGGACGCGTTGCTGGCCAAGGTGCGCCGGGCCCCCGAGCTGATCCGGGTCGAGGTCGCGTTGCAGCACAAGCCGCTGGGTCTCGGGCATGCGGTGGGCTGTGCCGAGCCGTTGCTGACCGAGGCTGACGACGTCGTTGCCGTCCTGCTGCCCGACGACTTCGTGCTGCCCACCGGAGTGCTGACCAGGATGGCCGCGATCCGCCAGCGGTACGGCGGCAGCGTGCTGTGTGCCTTCGACATCCCGCGGGAGCAGATCTCCGCGTACGGAGTGTTCGACGTCAGCGACACTGACGAGTCCGACGTCAAGCGGGTGCACGGGATGGTGGAGAAGCCGGCGCCAGACCAGGCGCCGTCCACGTTGGCTGCGGCCGGCCGCTACCTGCTGGACCGGGCGGTGTTCGACGCGTTGCACCGGATCGCTCCCGGTGCTGGTGGCGAGCTGCAGCTCACCGACTCTGTCGCGCTGCTGATCGAGGAGGGCCATCCGGTGCACGTTGTGGTGCACCGCGGCGAGCGCCACGACCTGGGCAACCCGGCCGGGTTCCTTCGGACTTCGGTGAACTTCGCGCTCGCGGATCCTGATATTGGCCCTGGCCTGCTGATCTGGTTGCGCGAGAGGGTGGAGCAGGAGACCGCGTGAGGTCGCTGGACGAGCAGCTCGGTCGGGTGCTGGACGCAGCGGTGCGTCCAGCACCGGTGCGAGTGGCGATCTCCGAGGCACAGGGGATGCTGTGCGCGGAGGAAGTCGTGGCGCAGCGCGCGCTGCCCGGCTTCGACCAGGCGGCGGTCGACGGGTACGCGGTGCGCAGCGTGGACGTCAAGGAGATTCCGGTCACCCTGCCGGTGGTCGGCGAGATCGCGGTGGGGTCGCGGCAGCCGATGCGGCTGCAGCCCGGCCAGGCGGTCCGGGTGGTCACCGGTTCGGCGCTGCCCGCCCTGGCCGATGCGGTCGTCCCGCTGGGGTACACCGAGAACGGGGTGGAGCATGCGGCGCGGGTCACCGTGGCGCAGGCGGTCCCGTCCCGGGCTTACGTGCGCCGCACCGGGGAGGACGTGCAGACCGGCGACGTCGCGGTGCGCCCTGGTGCGGTGATCGGCTCGGCGCAGGTGGGGCTGCTCGCCGCGGTGGGACGGGCCAAGGTGCGGGTGCACCCCCGGCCCCGGCTGTCGGTCCTGTCGGTCGGCGATGAGCTGGTCGACGTCGATCGCACCCCGGGTGCCGGGCAGCTCTACGACGTCAATTCTTACGCGCTGGCCGCGGCAGGCCGCGATGCCGGTGCCGAGGTGCACCGGGTCGGCATCGTGCCCAGCGATCCGCCCCGATTACGCGATGCGGTGGAGGGCAGGCTGCTGCTCTCGGAGATCGTGGTGGTGACCGGGGCGGTGGGCGGCTCCATGGGTGACGAGATTCACGGTGCGCTGGCTGAGCTCGGCCCGCTGGATGTGGAGCGGGTGGCCATGCACCCCGGTTCAGTCCAGGGCTTCGGTCGGCTCGGCCCTGACTCGGTGCCTACCTTCTTGCTGCCCAGCAACCCGATCAGCGCCCTGGTGGTCTTCGAGGTGCTGGTGCGGCCGCTGATCCGGCTCGCGTTGGGCAAGCGCAATCCTCACCGCCGCACCATCACCGCCCAGCTGCTGTCCCCGGTGACGTCCACTGCGGGTCGGCGCGGGTTCCTGCGCGGCCAGCTGCTGCGCGATCCCGACAGCGGCGAGTACCTGGTGCAACCCCTCGGTACCTCCGGCGCCCATCTGCTGACTTCGTTGGCTGAGGCGAACTGCCTGATCCTCGTCGACGCCGACACCACCGAGGTGCCGGTCGGCGAGGAGGTGGCGGTGAGCTTCCTGGCTCAGCGCGGGTAACGCACCGTGTTCGGGTTCGGGTTCACGGACCGGCCTGTGGGCAGCCATCCCGGTTGGCCGGCCCGGCTCGGTCCCATGCGGGTCGCTGCGGGGCAGGTCGCGCTGCGCCCGGTGCGGCTCCGCGATGGCCCGGCATGGAGCCGGCTGCGGCTGCGCGACGAGGACTACCTGCGTCCCTGGGAGCCTGAAGCGGAGGGTGGCTGGACGGAGCGCTCCACCACGATGGCCTGGCCGCTGCTCTGCAGCGGGCAGCGTGCGGCGGCCCGGCGCGGGCAGGCTCTGCCGTTCACCATCACGCTGGACGGCCAGCTCGTCGGCCAGCTCACTGTGGGCAACGTGGTGCGGGGCTCGTTGCGCTCGGCCTGGGTCGGGTACTGGGTGGAGTCGGCAGCGGCCGGGGGTGGTATCGCGACCGGGGCGGTGGCGTTGGCGGTGGACCACGCGTTCGGACCCGTCGGGCTGCACCGGATCGAGGCCACCGTGCGCCCGGAGAATGCGGCTAGCCTCCGGGTGCTGACCAAGCTCGGATTCCGCGACGAGGGGCTGCTGCGGCGTTACCTTGAGGTGGACGGCGAGTGGCGGGACCATCAGTTGCTGGCGGTGACCGCGGATGAGGTCGGTGCCGGGCTGGTGTCGCGCCTGATCCGCGCCGGCCACGCCCACCTGCCCTGATTCTCGCTCTGGTGTACGCGATCATCACCGGCGCGCCTCCGCGATCCGGGTGCCTGCTGTGACTACCGTGACTCGCGGTAATTCAGGCAACTCGTGATGGCGGACCGGGGTAGGGGGCGAGGAGTGCCCAGCTCGCTGATCTTTGCGGCGCTGGCAGCGGCATGGCTTATCGTCCTTGTCCCGATGTTCGCGAAGCGACGGCAGGAGGTGGCCCGCACTGCGGAGTCTGCGCTTGCCTCTCGGGTGCTGCGCCGGCCAGGCCTTCTCCGCGCGGCACTGATGCACGACCAGGAGGTGTCCATGATCGACGAACGGATCGCGGAGCGGGATCCCGCCTTGCCCGAGCGTCGGTACCGACCGGGCCGCGGTGGCTATGACCCGGAGATCGCCGCCCAGGTGGCCCGCGCGAAATACGCGTTCCGGCAGCGGGTGGTGCTCGGCCTGGCGATCGGAGCGGTCGCCACTCTGGTACTGGCGCTGGCGGCGTCGAGCCTGTTGTGGTGGGTGCACGCTGCGTTAGACCTGGCGGTGCTCGGTTATCTCGGCTACCTGCGCCTGCAGGTGCGTATCGAGGAGGAGGTGCGGCAACGTCGGGCCGCGCGGCTGGCCGGTTCCCGAGCCAGCATGCCCGCTCCCGAGGTCCCCGAGGAGGCACCCGTCGATGCGGCTTCCCAGCAGGAAGAGCCGGTCGAGGAGCCGCCAGCTCGGCCGGCACCGTCGCCCGCACCCCATCCCACTGCTGTCGCGCTGGACCTTGATGACGAGGACCCAACGTTCGACGAGCTGAAGCCCACCTTCGAGCCGAGTTACCGCCGAGCGGCCGGCGAGTAGCCGGCCACCGGCTGCTAAGCTCGGCGCGCACCGCGAGGGGCTGTAGCGCAGTTGGTAGCGCGTCTCGTTCGCATCGAGAAGGTCAGGGGTTCGATTCCCCTCAGCTCCACCATGGCGGCCTTACTCGCACTCTGGCCCGCAAGAGCGGAGGCGAGGAGGCCGCTGAGGTGTGTTATGGGGCCGTGCGGCGCGTTCTGCGTGTTTCTTGGCGGTCGGGCCGGGTTCGTGGTTCGTACGGCGTGTATGAGGCTGGCGAAGGGTTCGTTGAGGTCGTCGGTGGTGACGGCGGGGTGGTGTTCGGGTTGGTCGGTGTCGAGGTAGAGTCGGGTGAAGATTGCTTTGTTGAGGAGTTTGCGGGTGTGGTCGGTGGCGGTGTTGTAGAGGTCGCGCGGCCGGTTGAGTAGGTCGAGAGCGGTGTCGAGAACGGCGCGCCCGGGGTCGAGGCTGTCGGTGGTGTCTTTAAGCTGTTGGGTTATGCGGAGTTTGCTGTCGCGGATGTCGCGGAGTCGGGATTTGAGTTTGGTTTGCGGCCAATCGGGGTCGCCGAGTAGATCGAGGTATCTGTCTTCTTGCCGCTCGCTTTCGGCGAGTTGTTGGCGCAGTCTGGTGCGCAGTGTAGTGATGGTTTCGTGGGAGTCGGTGCATGCTTGCGCGGCGAGGGTTTCGAGCCGGGTGCGGTGGTGGGTGGGGATCGTAATGTTGGT
>DATHTJ010000026.1:0-1904 GCA_035463315.1 Pseudonocardiaceae bacterium | reverse complement strand
ACACCTCGGCCATGTTGTGGCTGATCAGCACGATGCCGAGGCCCTGCTCGGCCAACCGGCGGATCAGGTCCAGCACCTGACGGGTCTGCGCGACGCCGAGCGCGGCGGTGGGCTCGTCGAGCAGCACGACCTTGCTGTCCCGCAGCACGGCCTTGGCGATGGCGACGGTCTGGCGCTGCCCACCGGACAGTGCCGCGACCGGAGTGCGGACCGACTTCACAGTGCGTACCGCCAGCGTGGCCAGCGTCTCTCGCGCGGCCTGCTCCATGCTCGCTTCGTCCAGTGCCCAGGCCCGGCCACGTTCGCGACCCAGGAACATGTTCTGCACGATGTCGAGGTTGTCGGCCAGCGCAAGGTCCTGGTAGACGACCTCGATGCCCAGTGCAGCGGCGTCCCTCGGGCTGGTCAGCCGCACCGGCTCGCCGTCCCAGAAGATCTCCCCGGAGTCCACCGGATGGATCCCGGCGATGCACTTGACCAGCGTCGACTTGCCCGCGCCGTTGTCCCCGACCAGAGCGGTGACCTCGCCGAGACGGACCGTGAGGTCCACGTCGTGCAGCACCTGCACCGGGCCAAAGCTCTTGTTGACCGACCTGAGTTCCAGGATCGGCGTGGTCACCGGGTTCTCACTCCCGTTCTATGCCGAGCTGCTCGCAGACGGCGACCGTGTCGGCCACGCAGATCTCGGACGCCGTGACGCCCCCGGCGTCCACGACCTGCTTGACATTGTCCCTGGTGATCAGGATGGGGGTCAGCAGCACCGACTTGACCGTGCGGTTGGCCGTCGGGTCCGTTGAGGTCCCCGTGGCCAGTGCATCGGCAGCCGTCCGGTCGCCCCTGACCAACGCGGCGGTCAGCGTGGCCGTGGCGTTCGCCTGGTCCGCAATCGACTTGAACACCGTCATGTACTGGTCGCCGCGCAGGATCGCCTGCAGCCCCTCCGGGGTGGCGTCCTGGCCGGTCACGGGCACCTTGCCGGACAGCCCGGTCTTTTTCAGGACGGTGATCACCGCACCGGCCATCCCGTCGTTTGCCGCGAGCACGCCGTCCACCGTGCCGCCGTTGGCCGTGAGGAACTGCTCGAACGTGACACCGCCCTGCTGGTTGTTCCATTCGGGGATGCGCTGGCTGCCGGCGAGCTTGTACGCACCGGAGTCGTACTTGGGTTTCAGCACCGACTGCTGGCCCTGGTAGAGCAGGGTGGTGTTGTTGTCGGTCGGAGCACCCTGGATCTCGATGATGTTCGCGCCCGGCTTGTCGCCCACTCCCCGCACCAGGCCCTCACCCTGCAGCGCGCCGACTCGGACGTTGTCGAACGAGACGTAGTAGTCCGAGGACCCGCCCAGGTTGAGCCGGTCGTAGTCGATGGTCGGGATACCAGCGGCCTGCGCCTTCCTCGTGACTGCCGCCCCGACCTCGCTGTTCGGCGCGTCGATGACCAGGACCCGCACCCCGTTGTTGATCATTCCGTCGGCCAGCGTGACGAACTTCTGCACGTCACCCTGGGCGTTCTGGATGTCCGGGTCGAGCCCCTCGGCGCGCAGCGCCTTGTCCAGCAGCGGCTTGTCGAAGCGCTCGTAGCGGGCCGACGTGGCGGTCTCCGGCAGGATCACGCCAATCTTCGGGCCGGCGCCCGTGCCTGTGGCGGGCCCGCCTGCGCCCGAGCTGTTCGCCCCGCACGCGGTGAGTACCAGCCCCACACCCGCCGCGACCATGGCCACCCAGATCCTGCCCATGTGCCAATCCTTCCGCGGTAGCCCTCCGGTCACGGCACGATATCGGTAACCGCGGCCCCCCAGATCACGGTCGTTTCACGATCGCATAGTGAGGCCGGGATCCGTGGTCAGTCGCTGTCCCGGTGGCGACAACGGCAGGGGCGGGAGGGCAGAGAGGATTGCACCAAG
>DATHTJ010000025.1:0-3988 GCA_035463315.1 Pseudonocardiaceae bacterium | reverse complement strand
CGGGGAGCGGCCGGACCTGCCGATGACCGCCGACGGGCTGGAGACCGCGGCGCGGGGCGTGCTGTCGGCTGAGGCGTTCGGCTACGTGGCTGGCGGAGCGTCCACCGAGCGCACCGTTGTTGCGAACCGCGAGGCATTCGCCCGCTGGCGGATCGTGCCGCGAATGTTACGCGGCGTCACCGAGCGGGATCTGTCCATCACCGTGCTGGGCACGCCGATGCGGGCCCCGGTGCTCACCGCGCCGGTCGGGGCGCTTGGCCTGATGCACGCCGACGCCGACGTGGGCGTCACCCGTGCCGCGGCCGCGCTGGGCTTGACCAGCGTGCTGTCCACCCTGTCGTCCCACCCGCTGGAGGAGATTGCCGCGGCAGCCCCGCACTCCCACCGCTGGTACCAGCTGTACTGGCCGCGGGACCCGGACGTGGCTGAGTCGCTGGTCGGCCGCGCCGAGGCGGCCGGGTGCCGGGCCATTGTGGTCACCGTGGACACCTGGTCGCTGGGCTGGCGGCCGCGCGACCTGGCGCTGGCGAACCTGCCGTTCCTGCGCGCCGAGGGCATCGCCAACTACCTGTCCGATCCGGTCTTCCGGTCCCGATTGGACGCGCCGCCTGAGGAGTCGGAGCAGGCCATGCAGATGGCCGTGCGCACCTGGTTGGAGCTGTTCGGCAATCCCACGCTGGGCTGGTCGGACCTGTCCCTGCTGCGGCAGTGGACCCGGTTGCCGGTCCTGGTCAAGGGAATCTGCCATCCCGATGACGCCCGGGCCGCGCTGGATCACGGTGCCGACGGGGTGGTGGTGTCCAACCACGGCGGCCGTCAGGTCGACGGGGCCCGGGCGGCGCTGGACTGCCTGCCCGACGTGCTGGCAGCGGTCGACGGGCGCGCTCCGGTGCTGCTGGACTCCGGGATCCGGTGCGGAGCCGACGTGGTGATCGCGCTGGCGCTGGGTGCCCGGGCCGTGCTGCTCGGGCGACCGT
Organism: Pseudonocardiaceae bacterium; assembly: GCA_035463315.1. GTDB lineage: Bacteria > Actinomycetota > Actinomycetes > Mycobacteriales > Pseudonocardiaceae. The sequence goes on along the minus strand of DATHTJ010000025.1, from coordinate 3,011 downwards.
GGGTCTACGGGCTGGGGCTGGCCGGGCAGCGCGGGGTGGAGCACGTGCTGCGCGCGGTCCTGGGTGATTTTGATCTCACGCTGGCTCTGGCCGGCTACGCCCGCCCGGGCGAGCTGAGCGCGCAGAGTGTCGTCAGGGACGGTTAACACAAGTTGTGACCAGCCTTGGTGTCGTCGGTTACTCTGTACGGGTGAGCGGGGGGAGCGACACAACGCGCTGGCTCGACGGCGGCGAAATGCGGGCCTGGCGAGCCTACGTGGTCGGCAAGGAGCTACTCGATTTCCGGCTGAACCGTGACCTGCAGGAGGCGCATCAGCTGGCGCTGGCCGACTACGAACTGCTGGTCCGGCTCTCTGAGGCGCCCGCCGGGCAGACCCGGATGAGCACCCTGGCCGAGCAGGTCGCGTCATCCAAGAGCCGAGTCTCCCATCAGATCAGCCGGCTGGAGAAGGCCGGACTGGTGCGCCGCGAGGAATGCCCCAGCGATGGGCGCGGGGTGATCGCTGTGATCACCAGTGACGGCCTGGATGTGTTGCGCGGCGCGACTCCCACGCACGTCCGTGGTGTCCGCGACAACCTGGTTAATCTGCTCTCCGACGAGGAACGAACCGTGCTGGCCGAGGTGTTCGAGCGGGTCATCAGCCACCTGCGCGGGCGGTGACGTAACCCCCTCCGGTCAGCCTGGCCCCGAATGGCGTAGTAGGTTCCCCCAACCAACCCGGGCGGGTGCGCACGGGCTCACGGCACCGAGTGGTGGAGTTCATGACTGATCCGGCAGCAGGGGTAGCAGCCAACGAGTTGGGCGCCGACCGCGCCCCAGCAGACGGCGCAGTGCATGGCCTGGAGCGCGTGCTGCCCGAGGAACGTCTCGCCCCTCCTCCGCCCCGGTTGAGGGTGCCTGGTCAGCTGCCTGAACTCAAGCCTGACACGCCGATGCAGAAGGTTGTCTTGCCCGGTCTGGTGGAGCTGACCCTGGGCAACGTGGTGGTGCCGGATCGCTTCCACCCGCACCGGATCGCCGGTTTTGTGACGCGGCTAGAGGACGTTCCGGCGAGCTCGTCGTCTGCGCTTGCCCGACGCTACGGGCTGGACCACATAGCCGGCTGGCCGGTCACCGACGAGCTGTACGTGCTGCGCTTCTACGCGCACAGCTCCCAGCTCTACATCGCCCCCTTCGAGCGCAGCGTCTACTACCAGATGGACCTGATCGAGCTTCCCGCCGGCACCGAGCTGTGGCGGATCGACGCCCAGGGCGACGAGCAGCGGGTGGGCGCCTACCTGAACCGGCAGGTCGGCTGGTTGAGCACCGCGCGACCACTGCTGGGTCCAGGGTGCTGGAACCGGCCGCCGGTGCCGTTGCGGCCCACCGTGCGCCGCGGTCTGGTCGCGCACTACCGCGGTGGAGATTTCGACGCCGACTTCGGCCCTCGCCCCGGCGAGGTGACCCTGCACCCGCTGCCCGGCACGCGCCCGCCGGTGGAGTTCATCGAGCAGTCCGGCGCCGCCACGCTCTCGGTGATGACCTGCGAGCTCGACTCCCTGGACTTTGTGCGCTGGCGCGGCGGGTGGAACGGCTTGCCGGTCGAGCTGGTGGAGTCCGGGCCGGAGTACGCCGTGATCCACTACGTCGGGGAGAACGGCCCCCGGGCAGCTGAGTTCGGCCTCGCGGAGGTCGACTACCGGGTATGGCGCGGAGCTGTCCCGCACAGCGAGCTGGCCGCCGTGTCCGAGCAGCGCATGGACCTGCTCGACCCGTGAGTGGCCGTTGGGTGCCAGGGCCCCAACGGCCACTCACGGCATCCGCTAGCGTGCACGATCGGAAGCGTGGCAGAGCGGTCTAATGCACTCGCCTTGAAAGCGAGAGACCGGAGACGGTCCGGGGGTTCGAATCCCTCCGCTTCCGCCACACCTGACCAGCGATGATGCTGGCTGGTTGAGCTGCCTGGTTGACCACATCCGTCCCTCCATGTAGCAGTCGTGTAGCAACGGTTCCTCACTCGGTATCCCAGTCGATCTTGTCGAGAGCCTCGCGCATGGTGTCGAGGTTGGTGTGCGCGTAGATCCTCATCGTCACGTCCAGGTCGGCGTGCCGGGCGATGGCTTGGACCACATGCGGAGGGGTGCCAAGTTCCAGCAAGAGGCTCACGACTGTGTGTCTCAGATCATGAAGCCGAACTCCGGGCAGCCCGGCCTGTTCCCGGATGCCTTCCCAGTGGGTGTTGATGCTTCGAGGCTCAATGGGCGTGCCGATGCTGGTGGTGAAGACCAGATCGTGGTCGGTCCACAACTCGCCAGCGTCGCTGCGCATCTCAGCCTGCTGCTCTTGGTGTTCGAGCAGCACCGCGCGAGTGATCTTCGGTAAGGGGACCACGGCGTCTGAGGCGTCGGTCTTGGTCTCATCGATGATCAAACGGCCAGACACCCGCTGTAGCGTCTGGGCAACTTCGAGGGTGTTCTTGGCGAAGTCGATATCACTCCATCTGAGCCCGAGCAGCTCGCCCCGGCGAAGACCCATCGTCGCGGCGAGTACGTACACCGGGTAGAAACGGGTTCCCTTGGCCGCCGAGAGGAGCCTCTTGACATCGCTGACGGGTAGGCCCTTGCCGACCTTGTAGCGTGGGGTAGGGATCTGGACGAGTTTGGCGACGTTTCGAGTAACGAGTTCCTCGCGTTCAGCGTTGCTGAGCGCATTGCGCAATACCGCGTGAATGTACTGTATCTGTCGGCGGGACGGTGTCCGGCCGCAGCAGCGACCGGACGAACAGCACCGTTTCGCTTTCTCGCGGTTCTTGTCGTAGCCGTTTGTGCAGCATAGGCACTTCTGCCGGCAGACCGCGATGAGGCGACGGACGTCTGCGCCGGTGAGCTTGTCGAGTCGTTTGGTGCCCAGTACGGGGACGATGTGGAGCCGGACGGCGCTCTCGTACCCGCGCAGCGTGCTCGCGCGTTTGTGTGCCGCAATTTCACGCAGCCAGTATTCGAGGTACTGACGAAGGCTCGTGCTCCGGTCG
>DATHTJ010000024.1:0-6608 GCA_035463315.1 Pseudonocardiaceae bacterium | reverse complement strand
AGTTCGCCGGCAACATCGCCCCGTCACTGCCCTTCGGCTCGGACTCGGCGTAGCAGTGGTGACAGGTGAGCTGGCATCTTCCAGTGATCTCGAGCCATACGAATCTCAGGTCTCGCATCTCGAACCCCTATCGATCAGGCATCGCTGAGTGCCGGGGTGCTACCCGATCCGGCGGCACGGGCTGACAAGGTGGGTGCGTGACGGCGACCGGCGAGCACGACTGCACCGGCGAGGATTTCACCGACGCAGTGTTCGCCGACCAGGAGTGGGAGGGGCGCTGCTTCGTCGACTGCCGGTTCACCGACGCCGACCTGCGCGGGCTGCGCACCCGCAGCTGCCGCTTCACCCACTGCGACTTCACCCGCGCCGACCTCGGCGCCTCGGAGCACCGCTCGACGGCATTCCACAGCTGCACCTTCCAGCGCACCGTGCTGGCCGACTCTGTGCTAGAGCAGTGCTCCCTGCTGGGCAGCACGGTCAGCGACTGCCGGCTGCGGCCGTGGACGCTGCGCGAGGTCGACCTGAGGCTCACCGCGCTGGGCGGTGCGGACCTGCGGGAGGTGGTGCTCGCCGGGTTGCGGCTGGCCGAGGCGAACCTGGTGCAGGCCGACCTGCGGGGCGCCGATCTCTCCGGGGCCGACCTGACCGGGGCCCGGCTGCTGGCGGCCCGGCTGGAGGGCGCCGACCTGCGCGGAGCCCAGCTGGACGCCGACGCCCTGGTGCAGGCGCGGCTGTCCGGGGCCCGGATCGACGTGGACACCGCGATCCGCTTCGCGGTGGCGAACGGGCTGCGGGTAGACCTCGGTGCGTGAGAGTGCGTGACGGGGTCGATCCCACCCCAACCCGGGGGGCGCGCGTTGTCGGAACTGCGGTGACCGTCGGGATCGGGGCCGCTGCGGCCGTCCAGGCTCGGATCAACGGCGAGCTCGGCCAGCGGATCGACGACGGTGTCGTCGCGGCTCTACTGTCCTTCCTGGGTGGCCTGCTCCTGCTGGTAGTGCTGGCCGCGACCCGCCCGCAGGTGCGCCGTGGGCTGAGCAGGGTCGCCGCCGCGGTGCGGGACCACCGGCTGCGCTCCTACCAGCTGCTCGGCGGGGTCTGTGGTGCGTTCCTGGTGACTTGCCAGGGTCTGACCGTCGCGACCATCGGGGTGGCGGTGTTCACCGTCGCGGTCGTGGCCGGGCAGACGGCCAGCGGCCTGCTGGTGGACCGGGCCGGTGTCGGGCCGGGCGGGCCGCAGGCGGTCAGTGTGCGGCGGGTTGCCGGTGCGGTCCTCGCGCTGACCGCTGTGGTGCTGGCGATGTCCGACCGGCTCGGCGCGCCGCAAGCCCTGTGGCCGGCCCTGCTGCCCGCGCTGGCCGGAGTGGGTATCGCCTGGCAGCAGGCGGTGAACGGGCGGGTCGGGGCGGCCGCGCGGCACGACGGATCGGCAACGTCTGGGATGCTGCCGGCCGCAGTGGTCAACTTCGCGACCGGCACCCTGGCGCTGGCACTGGTCGCGGCGGTGGAGGTGGCGATGCGCGGGCCGCCCGAACCGCTGCCCGCGCAGCCGTGGCTGTACCTCGGTGGCCCGCTGGGCGTGCTGTTCATCGGCGCCGCCGCGGCGATCGTCCCGATCACCGGGGTGCTCCTGCTGGGGCTGGGGGCCGTGGCCGGGCAGCTCCTCGGAGCGCTACTGCTCGACCTCTTTCTGCCCGCGGCCGACGACCAGCTCACGGTCACCACCCTGATGGGCACCGCGCTGACCCTGGTGGCGGTCGCCGTGATCGCGCTGTCTGGTCGTCCTCGGGCCGGGCGGCGTCGAGCCTGAGCACCGGTGCAAGGATGCATCCCGTGACCGCGATAGTGCTGGACGGTAAGAAGACCAGGGACGAGATCTTCGCGAATCTGCAGGTCCGGGTGGCGGAGTTACGCAGCGTCGGGGTGACCCCCGGGCTGGGTACCGTCATCGTCGGCGATGATCCCGGCTCGCATGCCTACGTGCGGGGCAAGCACAACGACTGCGCCCGGGTCGGCATCACCTCGATCCGCCGCGACCTGCCCGCGGACACCAGCCAGGCCGAGCTGTTCGCGGTGATCGACGAGCTGAACGCCGACCCGGCCTGCACCGGTTACCTCGTGCAGCTGCCGTTGCCGGACGGGCTGGACACCGGTGCTGTCCTGGCCCGGGTCGATCCGGGCAAGGACGCTGACGGCCTGCACCCGATGAACCTGGGCCTGCTGGTGCTCGGTGGGTCGGGACCGCTGCCCTGCACCCCGCGCGGGATCGTGGCGTTGCTGCGCCGCTTCGACGTGCCGCTGGCCGGTGCGGCCGTCACCGTCGTAGGCCGCGGCATCACCGTCGGCCGCCCGTTGGGACTGCTGCTGACCCGGCGCAGTGAGAACGCTACGGTCACGCTCTGCCACACCGGCACCCGGGACCTGGCCGCCGAGGTGTCTCGCGCCGACATCGTGGTGGCCGCGGCCGGGCAACCGGGACTGATCACGGCCGACATGGTCAAGCCGGGTGCCGCGGTGGTCGATGTCGGGATCAGCCGGACCGACGCCGGGCTGGTCGGCGACGTCGACCCGGCCGTGGCCGGGGTTGCCGGGTACCTATCGCCGGTTCCTGGTGGGGTCGGGCCGATGACCAGGGCGATGCTGCTCGTCAACGTCGTTGAGACCGCCGAGCGGACTGCCCCGCCGTGACCAGGCGGACGAGCCTGCGACCGCAGCTGACCTTCGGTCTGGTGCTGGTCGTGGTGCTGATCGGCATGGTGCGCATCGCGCAGTACCACTGGCGGGAGGGCACGGTGATCATCGGCGGTGCGCTGTTGGTTGCGGCGGGGTTGCGGGCAGTGCTCCCACCGGAGCGGACCGGGTTGCTGGGGATCCGCCGCCGCGCGGTGGACGTGCTCACCTACGGCGCCTTCGGGCTGCTCATGCTGTTCGTGGCGCTGACCATCACCGGGGGACCGCTGGCCGCCGCCTGAGTCGGGCTCGCTTGATAACCTCCCGGAATGGCACGTTTCGGTCAGGTAGCAGTCATCGGGGCCGGTTTCTATGGTTCGACCACCGCGCAGCGGCTGGCCGAGTATGACCTGTTCGACACCGTCGTCCTCACCGACATCATCGAGGGCAAGCCGGAGGGCCTGGCGCTGGACCTGAACCAGTCCCGGCCGGTGGAGGGCTTCGAGACCAGGGTCATCGGCCAGACCACCGGCCGCGACGGCGCCGGCTACCAGGTGATCGCCGGCAGCGACATCGTCGTGATCACCGCCGGGCTACCTCGGAAACCCGGGATGAGCCGGATGGACCTGATCGAGACCAACGCCCGGATCGTCCGGCAGGTCGCCGAGAACGTCGCACGCCATGCCCCCGACGCGGTCGTCATCGTGGTGTCCAACCCGCTGGATGAGATGACCGCGCTGGCGCAGCTCGCCACCGGGTTCCCCCGGCAGCGGGTGATCGGCCAGGCCGGGATGCTCGACACCGCGCGGTTCACCAACTTCGTCGCCGAGGAGCTCGCTGTCCCGGTGTCGTCGGTGCGCACCCTGACGCTGGGCTCGCACGGTGACACCATGGTCCCGGTGCCCAGCGCCTGCACGGTGGATGGCAGACCGCTACCCGACCTGCTGCCTGCCGAGAAGATCGAAGAACTGGTCACCCGGACCCGGAACGGGGGTGCCGAGGTGATCGCCCTGCTCAAGACCGGATCCGCGTACTACGCTCCGTCGGCCGCGGCGGCCCGCATGGTGCGCGCGGTGCACGAGGACTCCGGTGCCGTGCTGCCGGTCTGCGCCTGGGTGGACGGCGAGTACGGGATCTCCGGTGTCTACCTGGGCGTCCCGGCCGAGCTGGGTCGGACGGGGGTGCGCCGGGTGGTGGAGACCCCGCTGACCGACAGCGAGCTCGTCGAGTTGCGCAAGGCCGCCGAGGCCGTCCGAGCCAAGCAGGCCGACGTGCAGGACCTGTGACTGAGCGCTGATGAAAACCATGACGTCGCTGGCCACAACCCTGCCCACCGACGACGTCGAGGCGCGGCGGCATCGAATCGTCGACACGCTGACCGACGCTTTCGCCGCGCTCATGGCGGCCGATCCGGCGGCGTTTCGCACCAAGTTCCGCAAGATGGCTGCCGACCCGTTCACCTTCTACCGCGGCAGCGCTTGCCTTTTCTACGCCGATGTCGCCACGCTGGAGGACCCGTGGGCCGATGAGCGCACCAGCAGAGTCTGGATCCAGGGTGACCTGCACGCGGAGAACTTCGGCACCTATATGGACGGCAACGGGGTGCTGATCTTCGACGTGAACGACTTCGACGAGGCATACCTCGGGCACTTCACCTGGGATCTGCAGCGGCTGGTGGCAAGCGTCGCGCTGCTCGGCTGGCGCAAGGCGCTGTCCGACCCGGACATCGACGCCCTGGTCGAGACCTACGTCCGGGCCTACGTGGACCAGGTGCGGCAGTTCCTCGACGTCGACGACGACCGCGACTTCTCGCTGCGCCTGGGCACCACCAACGGGCTGATCCACCAGATGCTGCAACTGGCCCGGCTGCGCACCCGCGTCGAGCTGCTCGATTCGGTCACCGAGACCGAGGGGTTCGACCGCCGATTTCGAGACGGACCTGGGGTGCGGCGACTGGACGCCGCCGAGCACGGCGCCGTGTGTGCGGCGTTCGAGCACTACCTGGCCACCATTCCGGAGAGCAAGAAGTTCCGCGGCATCGCCTACACGATCAAGGACGTCGTCGGGCGCAGCGGTTTCGGCATCGGCAGCGCCGGGTTGCCCGCCTATAACGTGCTGATCGAGGGCTACAACCAGGCGCTGGACAACGACGTGGTGCTGTCGATGAAGCAGGGCAATGTCGCGGCCCCGTCCCGGGTGGTCACCGACGAGCGGATCGCGTCCTACTTCACGCACCACGGCCACCGCACCGTCATCTCCCAGCGCGCGCTGCAGGCGCACGCCGACCCGCTGCTCGGCTACACCGAGCTGGACGGGGTGGGATACGTGGTCTCCGAGCGGTCCCCGTACGTCACCGACCTGGACTGGACCGAGCTGACCGAGCCGGATGAGATCGCGCCGGTGCTGGACTACCTGGGCCGGGCCACCGCGAAGGTGCACTGCGTGTCGGACGCTGACTCTGACCACACCCTGGTGCCGTTCCAGACCGAGGACGCGATCGCCGCCGTGATCGGCGACCGGGAGGCTGAGTTCGTCGACTGGTTGGCCACATTTGCTCGGGAGTACGCGGCAGTGGTGCGCGACGATCACCGGCTGTTCGTCGACGCGTTCCGCAACGACGAGATCCCCGGCGTGCACTCCACCCGGCAGGGCTGAGCACAAACCGAATTTCCCGCCAATCGTGTACTGGACCGGGCGACTATGGTGTCGGTGTGACAGCCGCAGCCGCCGAACGCGGGTCGCAGTTACCGCCGGACCGCGAGCCGGTCCCGCCGCCGGACCCTCTGGCCATCCGCGCGTGCCTGACGCCTCACGTCGCCGCCGAGTTCGACGCCGAGTGGGACCTCGTGCTGGACAAGGCGAAGCAGTCCAAGGATCTCGCCCCGATCCACGCTCTGCTGCACAAGTGGCGGCACTTCGCCTACAGCGAGATGAAGGATCCCGGTTGCTATTTCCGCCTGCTGGCCACGGCAGAGCGCACGCTGGCGACCGGTGAAGCCCCCCCGGGCAGCGTCTCGGGCGACGAGGTCAAGGACCTGATCGGCAGGCGGCTGGGTCGGTAGGTGTACCGCGTCACCACCTACGGCGAGGCCCTGGAGCAGATCACCGCGCTACCGGATGAGGTGCTGAACGGCTACGCCGACGTGCTGGGTGTGCTCGAGTTCGCGCCGTGGAGTGGCCAGCCGCAGCACGGGGGCAACCCGGACGGGGCTGTTCGGCGGTGGCTGTTCGGCCCCGGCGGTGCTGGCCACGTTGTCTACCTGATCTTGGAAGACCAGCGCGAGGTCCATGTGCTCCTCGTGCAGTGGGTCGGCTGATCGGGATGGGCCCGAACTCTCCGGCGCGGACGCCTGCGGTGAATACGGCCCACCTGGCGGGGGTGAAGGTGAGTGCGGGTCCGGCGGGGTCCTTGGAGTCCCGGACGGCTGTTGCACCGTTGAGTGTCACCACCTCAACGCACTGACTGTCAGCGCTTGACCTGGTGCTCTTGCGCCAGAAAGCCCCGGACAGGTCGAGCTCGGGCATCGCCAGCACCTGCTCTCATTCATCCGCCAGTGTGAGCAGCAGGCTAGTCAACTGTTCCGGGCTGGACGCCACGGCCCGCAGGTGCTCGGACAGCAGGCGGTACCGCCGAAGGTCGGCTTCCTTCTCCAGGAACAGGTCACCGGCCATCGTGTCGACGTGCACCACGTCCGGGTCGGCCGGATTGGGGAAGTTCATCAGCACGAACGAGCCCGGCATTCCTGGATAGGCACCGGCGCTGAACGGAATGACTTGCAAGGTCACGTGCGGTTCGCTGGCTGCCTTGATCAGGTGGCCGAGCTGGGCGCGCATCAGGTCTGGACCGCCGACCTGCCGGTGCAACGCGGCTTCGTCGACGATCGCCCACAGCTTGAGGGGATCTGGCTTGCTGAGCAGGCGCTGCCGATCGATACGGG
>DATHTJ010000023.1:0-4087 GCA_035463315.1 Pseudonocardiaceae bacterium | reverse complement strand
CTCCCGGTGCCGGAAAGCTACCGGGGAGTCACGGTCCGCGCTGACGAGGCCGACATGTTTACCGGGATGCCCAGCCGGGAGAAGGACCCGCGCCGGTCGCTGCACCTGGACGAGGTCCCGGTGCCTGAACTGGGTCCCGGCGAGGCGCTGGTCGCCGTGATGGCCAGCGCCATCAACTACAACACGGTCTGGACGTCGATCTTCGAGCCACTGCCCACCTTCGGGTTTCTCAAGCGCTACGGCCGCACCTCCCCGTTGGCCTCCCGGCACGACCTGCCCTACCACGTGGTGGGGTCGGACCTGGCCGGCGTGGTGGTGCGCACCGGGGCCGGGGTGCACGCCTGGAGACCGGGCGACGAGGTGGTAGCGCACTGCCTGTCCGTCGAGCTGGAACATCCCGACGGGCACAACGACACGATGCTCGACCCCGAGCAGCGCATCTGGGGATTCGAGACGAACTTCGGTGGCCTCGCCGAGCTTGCGCTGGTCAAGTCCAACCAGCTGATGCCCAAGCCGGCGCACCTCACCTGGGAGGAAGCCGCAAGCCCGGGGCTGGTCAACTCCACCGCGTACCGGCAGCTGGTGTCCCGTAACGGCGCGGATATGAAGCAGGGCGACACGGTGCTCATCTGGGGCGCCTCAGGCGGGCTGGGCTCCTACGCCACCCAGATGACGCTGGGCGGCGGCGGCACCCCGGTGTGCGTGGTCTCCAACCCCCAGAAGGCCGAGATCTGCCGGCGGATGGGCGCCGAGCTGGTCATCGACCGCAGCGCCGAGGGCTACAAGTTCTGGAAGGACGAGCACAACCAGGACCCGAGGGAGTGGAAGCGCTTCGGCGCGAGAATCCGCGAGCTCACCGGCGGTGACGACCCCGACATCGTGTTCGAGCACCCGGGGCGGGAGACCTTCGGCGCCAGCGTCTACGTCGCCAAGAAGGGCGGCACGATCGTCACCTGCGCCTCTACCTCCGGCTACCACCACACCTTCGACAACCGCTACCTCTGGATGAACCTCAAACGGATCATCGGCTCGCATTTCGCCAACTACCGCGAGGCGTGGGAGGCCAACCGGCTGATCGCCAAGGCCAAGGTCCACCCGACGCTGTCTCGCGTCTACCCGCTGAACCAGACTGGGCAGGCTGCCCACGACGTGCACTGCAACATCCACCAAGGCAAGGTCGGCGTGCTGTGCTTGTCCCCCGAGGAGGGCCTGGGCATACGCAATCCTGAGCTTCGCGAGGCGCATCTGGCTGGCATCAACCGCTTCCGGGGGATCTGACACCCGGAACGGCTCACCTCTGGTTACCGGTACCTGAGTAAACTGGCGGTATGGGCTCAGTTGACGACCGTGATCTGCTTCCGATGCGATCCACGTTCGACATCGTGCGCCGCGGTTACGACTGCGCCCAGGTGAACTACCAGCTCGCGCAGCTGCAGGCCGACCTGCAGCTCGCGGCGGCGGATCGGGATGCCGGAGCCGCGCAGGCTGTGGAGCTCGCCCGGCAGTTGGAGGCGGCCCGCGGGGAGCTCGATGACCTGCGCGCCCAGGTGCAGCGGCTCGCCGCGCCGCCCACCACCGTCGAGGGCATGAGCGAGCGCGTGGTACGGATGCTCCGCAAGGCGCAGGACGAGGCAGCGGAGATCACCACCAGGGCCACTGTGGCTGCAGCCGCAACCCGGGCCAGCGCCGAGCGCGAGGCCGACGACCTGCGCGCCCGCTACGAAAAGATGATTGGCGAAGCGCACCGGCGGCGATCGGCGATGGAGGCTGAGCACGAGCAAGTCATCGCTGACGCACGTCGCCGGGGCGAGGAAATCCTGGCGCTGGCCAAGCAGCGAGCCGAGCAGCACGATGCCGAGTCGGCGGCCCGCCGGCAGCAGGCTGAAGAGGACTTCGACATCACCATGTCCGCCCGCCGCCGCGACGCGATGCGGGCGTTGGCCGAGGAGGAGGCGACCAGCAAATCGGAGGCGCAGCGTCGCATCGACGAGGCCACCGACGTGGCCCGCCGTCTGGTCACCGAGGCCGACCAGTCCGCCGTCGCCCGGGTGCAGGAGGCCACCCGGCAAGTGGAACAGCTGCGCACACTGCGCCACCGGCTCATCGAGCAGCTACTCTCGGTGCGCACGAAGTTGGACGACGCCGCCCAGCAGCTCACTCCGGCTCTGGACGAGGACCGGGTGCTCGCTGGTGACCAGGCTCACCCTGGTCCGGCCGCCACCTCACCAATGCCTGCGAGTAGGCGCCCGGCGGCCCCGGGCGGCCCAGCAGCTGGTGTGCCAGTGCCGCCGATCAGCCAATGATCCCTGCTCCCCCGCCGGCCAGGCCACCACGTGCGCGGTGCCGGGCCCGATCTCGTGGTCGCAGCCGGGGCAGCGGTAGCTCTTGACGGCCTGCTCAGCAGGCACTGTCCGGACCACCCACTCCCCGTCCGGGCCGCTCTCCGGTTGCGCCCAGCCCGGCCCGCCCCCCAGAGGCGGCGGGGTGGCGCGGCGAGCGCGGCGGGGAACGTTGCGGCGCGGCACGAAAGCTCACCTTAGTGCCGGTATGCTGCGGCTGAGCGTCCAATATGTGCGCCGAGGCCTGCCCGCACTCGCTGGGAGTAGCTCAGCGGTCAAGGCCGCGCAATGCGTCGACGAAGGCATGCAGGTCGGTGTCGTCGTTGTAATAGTGCACTGACGCGCGCACGATCGATTCCAGGCTGCGGTCGGTCATGTCCCATGGTGTCGATGGGCGGCCTGACGTGACGACGTGGATCCGCTGGGTCCGCAGTGTGGTCACGATATTCGATGGTTCGATATCGGCTAGGCGGAAGGAGACGATGCCGGATCGCAGGGTGCCGAGGTCGGTCAGCTGGATTCCTGGCAGTTCACCGAGCATGCCACGCAACGACTCGCCCAGGCTGCGGACGCGATCCCAGACGGCATCGATCCCGATCTCGCGGTAGTAGCGCGACGCTGTGCCGAGACCGAGGATGGCCGCGGTGTTCCTCTCCCACAGCTCGAAGCGGCGGGCATCGTTGCGCAACTGGTACGTGTCCCCGTCGGTGGTTGCCGAGTGCAGGTCGATGTGCACAGGTTCGAGCTGGCCGATTAGATTGCGGCGGACGTAAAGCATACCGGTGCCGCGTGGCGCACGCAGGTACTTGCGGCCAGTGGCGGCAAGCACGTCGATGCCCAGCTCGGCGACATCGATCGGCACTTGGCCGATGCTCTGACAGGCGTCGACAAAGAATAACGCCGGGCTCGGGCGGACCAGGCGGCCGATCTCTGCGATCGGTTGCAGCAGGCCGCCGTTGGTTGGCGCGTGAGTGATCGCCACCAGCCGCACGTCCTCGTCGAGGGCGGCGGCGAGCGCGTCTACGGACACCTCGCCGCTCTCGGTGCTCGGGATTGGCTGGATCGTGACACCGCGGTGCTTCGCTGCGGCCATCATGGCGATGATGTTGCTGGAATACTCGGCTCGCGTGGTGAGGATCCGGTCGCCCGGCGTGAACGGGATGGCGGTGAACGCCGCGAGCCAGGCTCGCGTGGCGCTGTCCATGATGGCGATCTCATCGGGGCCGGCACCGATGGTCGCGGCGATGGTGTGGTACACCGACGCCAGCTCGTCGGCAACGCGGTCGGCAGCCTCATAACCGCCGATCGCCGCCTCGAGCCGCAGATGATCGATGACCCGATCGAGGACAACACTCGGCGGCAGCGACGACCCCGCGTTGTTGAGATGCACGACCTCGCGGCATGCGGGAGTATCCGCGCGGACCTGCTCAACAGACAGCATCGTCAACGATTCCCGCACAGAGCCAGACAGGGCGCGCGCAACCGCATCGTAAGCAGAGCCAGCATGGCGGCCAGGGTAGCGAAGCCGACCGACGCGGCGAGCGTGCCCTGTTACTGGTGAACAGTTTCAATAATTATGCCGCAACGCAGGAGTATGGCCAAGGTCAGTTGTAGTAGCGGAAACCCTTGCCCGTCTTGCGGCTCAGCCGACCGGCGTTGACCAGGTGTTCCAGCAAAGGTGCTGGGGCGAAGCCCGGCTCGCGAAACTCCAGAGTGCCGGTATGCTGCGCTCCGTGCCACGCTATGAG
>DATHTJ010000022.1:0-21558 GCA_035463315.1 Pseudonocardiaceae bacterium | reverse complement strand
TGATGACGACCTTGCCTTCCTTGACGATGTATTCGGTGTCGCGGCTGAAGAGCTTGTGCGCGCGCAGGGCCTGGTTCACGTGGTGGACCAGCGCGACGTTCTGCACGTCATAGAGCCCGCCCACCTTCAAGAGCCCCGCCTCGCGCAGAAGATCCTCGATCCGGTGCGAGCCCTGCTCGGTCAGCGTGACCGCCCGTAGCTTCTCATCCTTCTCGAAATCGCCGTCGCCGAGATGGGGGATGAGCTTATCGACCTTGATGTAGAGCTCGGAGGAATCCTCCGCCGGGCCGGAGATGATCAGCGGCGTGCGCGCCTCGTCGATCAGGATCGAATCGACCTCGTCGACGATGGCGTAGTTGAACTCCCGCTGGACCATGTCCTCCAGGCGGAACTTCATGTTGTCGCGCAGATAGTCGAAGCCGAGCTCGTTGTTGGTGCCGTAGGTGATGTCGCAAGAATAGGCCTGATGGCGCTCGTCGTCGTCGAGCCCGTGCACGATGACGCCGACCGACATCCCGAGGAACTTGTAGATCTGCCCCATCCACTCGGCGTCGCGACGCGCCAGGTAGTCGTTGACCGTGACGACGTGCACCCCCTTGCCGGCGATCGCGTTGAGGTACGCCGGCAGCACGCTGGTCAGCGTCTTGCCCTCACCGGTGCGCATCTCGGCGATGTTGCCCAGGTGCATCGCGGCACCGCCCATCAGCTGCACATCGAAGTGCCGCTGGCCCAGCGTGCGCTTGGCCGCCTCGCGGACCACCGCGAACGTGTCGGGCAGCAGCTCGTCCAGCGACTCGCCCTGGGCGTGGCGGCGCCGGAACTCGTCGGTACTGGCTCGCAGTTGAGCATCGGACAGGCCGGCGACGTCGCCCTCCAGGCCGTTGATGTGATCGGCGATGGCGCGCAACCGGCGCACCGTCTTGTGCTCGCCGGCGCGGAGCAGTCGGGACAGGACCACCGTGGAAGACCTCACTCGTATCGGGACACGGCTCGGCGGGCGGGCTGCTTGCGGGGTGCCGCAGGGCAGCGTGCACCGCCGGTCTGCGCGCCATCGTATGCCCAGCGCCCACCCCGCCGTCATCAGCGCAGGTCAGCTGCGCCCACAACGGCATGATCGCCGGCTGCGTGCCGTGCCCGACAGGTGATGTCGTTGCCCGCACCCAGCCGGCGATCATGGCTTGATGAGGCGTCGCTAGACGAGCTGGATCACGCCGTAGTGGAAGCCCCGCCGACGGTACACCACGCTGGGCAGGCCGGAGACAGCGTCGGAGAACAGGTAGAAGTCATGGCCCACGAGCTCCATCTCGTAGAGCGCCTGGTCGACGGTGATGGGGTTGGCGGGGTGCAACTTGCGCCGAACAATGCGACCCAGCCCGTCCGCATCGGGTGAATGCCGCCGCTGGGTGGGGAGCTCGTAGTCGAGTTCCTGCTCGGGTGGGTCCAGCACCCCTGTCCGGTGGCGCTGGCCATTGATCTCGACCTCGGTGTCGGTATCTGGGGCCAGGACGGCCGCCAGCGGCGCGGTGGCCTCGGCGACGGAAGTGGGTTGGCGGCGTCCGTGGTGCACCTTGCGGCGGTCAGCGACCCGACGAAGCCGATTCTCCAGCTTGCTCGTGGCCGCGTCTAAGGCGGCGTAGAAGTCCGGACCACTCGCTTCAGCGCGTACTACCTGTCCGCGACACTGACCGGTGATCTCCACCCGCTGGCAGCTCTTGGACTGCCGGGGATTGCGTTCGTGGAACAGCTCGACGTCGTAACGGATGGCCTTGTGGTCATAGCGTTCGACACGGGCGAGTTTCTCGGCGACGTGTACCCGATAGTGATCGGGCACCTCGACATTACGACCCTTCACGACAATGTTCACCAGGGCGACCTCCTCGAGTTCGTCCAGCAGGACTTCGGCGACGCCGGGACACAGCGGTGATAATCGGGCGGCAGGGGGCTCGCCCGCAATGATCACCCGGCCACCGGCGCCAGGATCATGGCTTTCTCGCCTCCTCCCGAACCAGCAGCAATCAATGCCGATCCAGGAACCGTAGTCTGCCGGAGGTGCCGTCGCCAGAGCCTGACACCCCCTTCCGCAGCCTCAACACTGTGAGTGGCATCTCCGACCTACAGATACGACGGCACGTGACACCCGGCCGCAGCAAGCACCACGATCGCAGGCATATCGACACCCGCACGGAGCAACGCCGCAGCGCAGGCGGTCACGGTGGCGCCGGTAGTCACCACGTCATCGACGAGCACGACGGGAGTGCCGATGGGCGGCAGGCCGGCTCGTCGCAGCAGCACCCGGCCCGCCAGATTGGCCTGCCGGGCCGCGGCCTGGAGGCCGACCGAGTCGCGCACTCCAAGGGCCATCCGCAACGCTGGAGCGACCGCTGCTGCCATCCCCGCGCCGGCCAGCGCAGCGGCCGCCCGCTGCGCCAGCAGCGCCACGTGCTGCCCGCCGCGGCGAGCCGCAGCCGACCGGCGGGAGGGCACGGGCACCAGGCACACACCACCGGATCCGGCTCCGAGCCGCAGCTGCAACAGCGCGGCCGCGAGCGCACCACCCAGCGGCCCCGCGAGGTCGCGGCGGCCCCGCTCCTTGTAGGCCAGCAGTGCCGTACGCAGCCGGCCGCGGTAGACCCCCAGTGCGTACACCGGTGGGGAGCACAGCGCTGGACCAGCCGAGCAGCCCGGTGGATACACCCGCACCGGCCGCCCTAGCAGCACCGCACAGGCGGAACACCAGGGGGCGCCCGGCGCCCCACAACCGGCGCATTCGACGGGCAGCAGCAGATCCAGCAGCGCACGCACTCAGCCAGCATGGACCCGACATGCACCCCGCCACGGCTGCCGGCCCTGCCAGCGGCCCAGTGATGCACGACAGTCCCGCTATCCCCACTGCGGCAGCACCGGGCTTGCCCGAGCCGGTCAGCCAGGGTAGAGCGGTACCGCGCCCGGCCCGATCCCCCCGAGCAGCGGTTCCCACATCTCTTGGGTATCCGAGTACGCCCACAGCCCGGTGGCATCGGCCACGATGATCTCGCGGCCGGGGGCGGCGGCGATGCCGGTCAGCGGACCGGTCAGGTTGGTGCTGGATACCTGCCGACGGGTCAGCCCGTCCACGGACACCGAGGACACCTGGGGGGACGGCCCGGCCGATGCCACCACCAGCAGCTCTGGACGTGCCCAGTCCACCCCCGCGGTGGGCGGCAGGTTGCTCTCCCGCAGCACCTGCGGGTGGCGCAGGCTCACGACGCCGGATTCGGTCACCACCGCAGCCACCACAAGCCGCCCGCCCACCACTGCGGCCACTCGCACCCCGTCCTGGGACAGCCGCAGCTCGGAGATGGGACCCAACTGGGCCAGTTCAGTGGCATTGACCTGGTAGGTCGCCGAGGGACCGGTGTCCAGGACCACCACCCCCACCACCGTGCGGCCGTTGATCACGGTCCACACCTCGGAACCCGATGGCCGCCAGGTGGGCCGCGTCATCGATACCGCGTCCAGCACCGCCGCAGTCAGGTCCCCGCCAGCTCGCCCCACCTGCAGCTGGAGGCGCCCGTCCGGACCGGTGACGACCGCCGCCAGCTGCTCCCCCCTGGGACTCGAGCGGGCCGCGCTGAGCACGGTGAGCTGGGCGGCTCCGGCCGGCCCCGGCGCCGGAGCGCCATCCAGCCCGAGCAGCCGACCGCTGACGACCACCTGCCCAGGCACGTCGGGTCGCGGCCCGGCCGGCGGGGTGTAGGAGGCGATATCGGCCGTGCGCCACTCGACCATCCCGGGTACCAGTGGCTCACCATCGGCGAGCAGTCGTAGCGGGACGGGGAGCAGGCCGCCCAGGGTGCTGACGATCTGCGCGGCGATCAGCCGCCGGTCTGGCTCGGCCAGCCCGGCGAGGCCGGTGAGGTTGATCACCGCCCGCCCGGAGCCGCTGACCAGCACGTTTGACCTGGGCCGGGTCCCTTCCGGCAACGCCGACTGGACGGCTCCGGCCAGCCGCTGGGATGGCCCGGCCAGCAACAGGTCCAACACTCGCCCGGGCAGCGTGGACGCCGGCTGTGCGGGCAACCAGCGCAGGTCGGACACCAGGGTGCCGCGGTCCGGATTGACGAAGTAGACCCGAACCTGGCGATAGTTGCGCTGGAAGGCGGTGGCCTCCACCAGCACCCCGGCTGGCGGGTTGGTGATCCGCCACTCGCCCTGCTCCTTGAGCACGTCGAGCGGGACGGTGAACGTCCCCCCCTCCGGCATGAAGCTGCCGTCCGCGGCGAGCACGCCCAGTCGCGGGCCCCCTACCCGGATCCGGCGGGCACCATCGGTGGGGCCAGCCTGCGGGGTGGCGCCGGGAGCGTCCTCGATCACGGTCAGGCCGGCGCGGTCGTCCCAGCTTGCCGCCGCCTCCCGGGAGAGGAAGGCACGAGCCGCGGCGTGCCCGTTCGCCGGGCTACCGGTGGCCTCGACGAACTCCCGCACCAGCCGGAAGGGGTCAACGCCCCGCTCCGGACCGACCGAGGGGGCCAGTCCCGAGCCCACCGGCACCGAGCGCACCACTTGAATGTCAGAGCTACCCGGGACATCGGCGCATCCGACGAGGAGGGCCAGCAACGCTGCGACGAGCGGGGCGGCGCTCCGTAACATCACGGGGCGCATCACTGGCTCCCGCGTCTGGCCGGCACTGGTTGATCCGACACTGGTTGACTCGACACTGGTTGATCCGACACTGGTTGATCCTGCATGGGGGCGTCCTCGGGGCCCAGCGGTAGCGGGCTGCCGGTGAGCTCAATGCCCCGGCTGAGGGGCAGGGTGAGCCGAAAGGCGCTGCCCCGCCCGGGTTCGCCCCAGACCTGCAACCAGCCCCCGTGCAGCCGGGCGTCCTCCAGGCTGATCGACAGTCCCAGCCCGGTGCCCCCGGTGCGCCGGTCACGCGAGGGGTCGCCGCGCCAGAACCGGGTGAAGACCAGATCTTGCTGGTCTGCGTGCAGTCCGACGCCGTGGTCGCGTACCAGCACGGCGACCGCGTCGGAGTCCGCGGCGACGGTCACCTCGACCGGGCGCCCTTCCCCGTGATCCAGCGCGTTGGTGAGCAGGTTGCGCACGATCCGCTCCACCCGGCGCGGGTCGATCTCGGCGAACACCTCCACAGCCGGCATGTCCAGCTCCAGCGGGGTGCCGGCCTGGTCGGCGACCGCGCGCACGGCGGCCACCGCACGCGCCACGGTGGCGCGCACGTCGACCGTCTCGCTATACAGCTCGGCAACCCCGGCATCCAAGCGGGAGATCTCCAGCAGGTCAGCGAGCAGCGTCTCGAACCGGTCCAGCTCGTGCACCATGAGCTCCGTCGACCGATGCAGCACGGGGTGCAGCAGGTCACGCGAGTCGTAGAGCACATCGGCGGCCATCCGCACGGTGGTCAGCGGGGTGCGCAGCTCGTGGGAGACGTCGGAGGTGAAACCGCGCTGCAGCTCACCGAACTCCTCGAGCTGGCGGATCTGCCGCTGGATGTTCGCGGCCATCTCGTTGAACGAGGTGCCCAGCCGGGCCATGTCGTCACATCCGACGACCGGGATGCGCTCGGAGAGGTGGCCATCGGCGAAGCGTTCAGCCACCTCAGCGGCCTGCCGGACCGGGATCACCACCTGGTGGGTCACCAGGCTGGCGATGCCCGCAATGAGCAGGAGTAGCACCAAGCCCCCGACCACCAGAGTGGACTGCACCAGGTGCAGCGTGCGCTGCTCCGCGGTAAGCGGAAACAGCAGGTAGAGCTGCATGGTGCGACCCGCGCTGGCGACCGGCATGCCGACGGCCAGCATGGTCACCGCGGTCGAGTCCCGTTGCACCGTGGTGATCTTGTAGGCGAGCACGCCGCGCTCCACAGCGGAGCGCAGCACCGCGGGGACATCATCCAGCGGGCCGATCTTCTGCCCGGTGCCGGCCACCCCCGACGGGCCGCCGCCATCCACCAGCACCGGCTCGTACGCTCCGGCGCTGGCCGCCGCGGGGCGCTCACCGGTCGGGTCGGGGTTGGTCAGCCGATCGACGGCGATGGTGAGCCTGCCCGCCAGCGACGCCGAGGTGGGATCAACCGCGCGGAGCTCGGACTCCACCACGACCCTGCTGTTCTCGGTTTGCAGCAGCGCGGCCTGCGTCTTGTTCTCGATCAGCCGCTGGGCGATCTGGGTCTGCAGCACCATGCCCAGCACCAGCACCACGGTGGAAGACAGCGCCACAGTGGCACCCACCACCCGGATCTGCAGGGAGCGGTGCCACCTCGCGCTGACCACCGCGGCCAGCTCACGGGCCCAGCCGGTAACCCGGTGCAGGGAATCGGTGACCCGGCCCGCGAGCCACATCAGCGCGGGGTAATTCCGGGCGCGGGGAGCGTCATGGCGTGCCGGCCTTGTACCCGACGCCGCGCACGGTAAGCACCACCTCCGGGTGCTCGGGATCCCGCTCGATCTTGGAACGAAGTCGCTGGACGTGCACGTTGACCAGTCGGGTGTCCGCGGCGTGCTGGTAGCCCCAGACCTGCTCGAGCAACACCTCGCGGGTGAACACCTGACGCGGCTTGCGGGCCAGGGCCACCAGCAGGTCGAACTCCAGCGGAGTCAGCGAGATCGGCGTCCCGTCTCGGCTGACTTGGTGACCGGGCACGTCGATGGCCAGGTCACCGATGGTGAGCTGCTCGGCGGAATCGGCCTCAATGCGGCGCAGCCTGGTCCGCAGCCTGGCGACCAGCTCCTTGGGCTTAAACGGCTTGACCACGTAGTCGTCCGCGCCGGACTCCAGACCCAGCACCACGTCGACGGTGTCGGTCTTGGCGGTGAGCATCACGATCGGGACGCCGGACTCGGCGCGGATCGCCTTACACACGTCGATGCCGTTCATTCCCGGCAACATGAGATCCAGCAGCACCAGGTCCGGCTTCAGCTCGCGCAGCGCGGGCAGAGCCTTGGTGCCCTCGCCGACCACTGCGGTGTCGAAGCCCTCCCCGCGCAGCACGATGGTCAACATTTCAGCTAACGCGGGGTCGTCATCAACCACGAGCACACGAGCCCTCATGGACACCATCGTGGCATTGCGCTGGACGCTCCCCGCCGTCGGGCGTCTCGCGCTCATCCCTCGAGCAGCTGCAGTGCCACGTCACTGAGGGCCGATCCGGTGCCACCGGCTCCGTCGATGACAGACCACCGGGCCAGCCAGCCCGCCGCGGCGAGCCCGTCATAAACGGCGGCGCACCGGGCTTGCAGCCCGGCGTCGGTCTCGTAGAGATCCTTCGGTCGCGCGCGGTCGGCCTCGGCCCGGCCCTCCGCGCGGGCCCCGGCGACAGTCACCGGCACCCGCAGCAGGAGCTGGGCGTCGGGCACCGGGACGCCGAACCGGTCCACTTCCAACCCGCGGACCCACTCGACGAAGGGACCACCGGCGTCCTCGTGCAGCCTCGCCGCACCATACGCCGCATTGGACGCGACGTAGCGATCCAGCAGCACCACGTCATAGCGGCACCGCAGCGCGCGCAGCTCGTCGGCGGCGTCGCGCCGGTCCAGCGCGAACAGCACAGCCATCGCGTGCACCGAACCGGCCAGATCGCCCAGCCGTCCATACAGCGCGTCGTGCGCCAGGTCGGCGTGCACGTCGATGCCATAGCGGGGAAATGCCATCCGGCCGGTCGACGCCCCCCGTGCGGTCAGCGCGTCGACCAGCCCATTGGCGAGAGTGCGCTTGCCGGCCCCGTCCAGCCCCTCAATGACCACCAACCGCCCCACGGCTGGTCACAGTAGCTCAGGGTCAGCCCCCCGCGGGCAGTTCAACCCCGGTGAAGGTCACGGTGGCGCCTTCAGCCAGCGGTACGGGCTGGCCAGCCTCACCGTGCCGGAAGAACCGGGGCGCCTCGAGCGTGGCACGCAGGGTGTAGGTGCCCGGCTGGGGGACCCGGAAGTTGTTCGCGTAGTGGAAGAACGTGCTGTAGTAGAAGTTCAGCTGCTGAGCGTCGACCACCGCGCCGGAGCCGTCGACCACCTCAAGACGGATCGGTACGTCAGGCACGATCCGCCCGGTCGCGGCCTCAATCGGGAGCACTTCGATGTGGTGCGTCTCGCCAGGCGCGGGCTGACGGAACACCTGCCGCCCATCCTGCATCTGGTGCCACGGCTCGGCCGCCTCGACGATGTATCCGATCCGCCATGGCCCGACTGTCTGCTCGCCGCCGGCCTCGCGGATCTCCTCCTCCATAGTGGCGTATTGCTCGGTGACACCTGCGGGGACCGCCTGGGCCTCACCCGCAGCCGGCGGCGAGCCTTCTTGCTCCGCGGTTCGGGCGCCGCCGTCTCCCGAGCACGCCGTGGCGGCCAGCGCCAAGGGAAGGGCCAGTACGAGGGACTGCAAGGCTCGACGCATCCCGGCTCCATCAACTCGATCCATGGTATCCAGAAGGTAGGCTTGCCTCCCGAATCGGTCAACACTGCGGGGCAACGTAGCCCGCTTCTGCTCACAGAATGTTGCTACTCGTCGGGTTGGCACGTCGCTGGTCAGCGGGTCAGGGGCGCATCCGGGCGACCAGGCCGGTGTCGTAATGGCCGGAGGCGAATTCGGGGTGCTCCAGCAGCTCGGCGTGGAAGGGCAGGTTGCATTTCGGCCCGGCCACGGTGAACCCGGCCACCGCCGCCCGAGCCCGCGCCAGCGCCTGCTCCCGGTCGCCACCGTGCACCACCAGCTTGGCCAGCAATGAGTCATAAAACGGCGTCACCGTGGTGCCCTCCGCATAGCCGGCATCCACCCGCACCCCGTCCCCGATCGGCTCCACCCACTCGGTGACCGGCCCAGGACCAGGCAGGAACCGCTTCGGATCCTCGGCGTTGATCCGCAGTTCGATCACGTGCCCACCGGGTGCAAGAGCGTCGGCGTCGAAGCCGGGTGACGCGCCCGCAGCGATGCGCAGCTGGGCTGCCACCAGGTCCACGCCATAGCGCAGCTCGGTGACCGGGTGCTCCACCTGCAGCCGGGTGTTCATCTCCAGGAAGAAGAACTCGCCGGTGTCCTGGTCGAGCAGGAACTCCACGGTTCCCGCATTGCGGTAGTCCACCGTGGCGGCAGCCAGCACCGCGGCGTGCTCCATCCGGCGGCGCAGGTCCGGCTCGACGGCCGGCGACGGGCTCTCCTCGGCGACCTTCTGGTGCCGCCGCTGCACCGAGCAGTCGCGCTCCCCCAGGGCCACCACCCGGCCGTCGGTCAAGCCGAGGACCTGCACCTCGACGTGCCGCACCCGCGGGAAGTACCGCTCGACGAACAGCCGCGGGTCACCGAAGAGCCGGTGCGCGAACGCGCTGACCCTGGCGTGCTCGGTACGCACCGCGCCGGCATCGGCCGCCACCGCCATCCCCATCCCGCCGCCCCCGGCAGCGGCCTTGAGCATCACCGGGAAGCCGACCCGCTGGGCCTGCGCCACCGCGGCGTCTGCTTCGGTCACCGCGCCATCCGAACCAGGCGCCACCGCCACCCCGGCCGCTGCCACGGTGTCCCGAGCGGTCACCTTGTCGGCCATCGCGGAGATCGCCTCCGCGCTGGGACCGACCCACGACAGGCCGGCATCGCGCACCGCCCGGGCAAACCCGGCGTCCTCGGACAGGAACCCATAGCCGGGATGCACCGCGACCACGCTGGTCTTGCGGGCGACGTCGAGGAGCTGGTGGGCGTCCCGGTAGACCTGCGCGGGTGGCCCGCTCAGCTCGACCGCCTCGTCGGCCTCGGCGACGAACGGCAGCTCCGCATCCACTGAGGAGTGCACCGCGACGGTGCGGATCCCCAGCACCCGCGCGGTGCGGATCACCCGCCGAGCGATCTCACCCCGATTGGCGACCAGCAGCGACTCAAACACGCACTCTGTCCCCCTGCCGGAGCCGCGACTTGCGGGCCCCATAGCCGAAGTAGACGACCAGGCCGATCGCCAGCCACACCAGGAAACGGATCCAGGTGCTCACCGAGAGGTTCAGCATCAGCCACAGGCAGGACAGGATCGCCAGCACCGGGACCAGCGGCACCAGCGGAGTCCGGAACCCGCGGGGCAGGTCCGGCCGGGTCCGGCGGAGCACCACCACGCCCGCGGACACCAGCACGAAGGCGAACAGGGCACCGATGTTGACCATCTCCTCGAGGCGGACGATCGGGAAGATCGCCGCAACGACGCCAACGACCGCGCCGACGCCGACGGTGGCCCACACGGGAGTGCCGCGCGCACCGGTTCGGGCCAGCGCCCGGGGCAACAGGCCGTCCCGGGACATCGCGAACAGCACCCTGATCTGGCCCAGCATGAGGATCATCGCCACCGTCGTGAGCCCGGCCAGCGCGCCGAGCGCGATGATCCCGGCAATCCAGGGCAGCCCGACGTTGGTGAAGGCGGTGGCCAGGGTTGCGGTGTCCCCGTCCGCTGAGGTGGTCAGCGCGGTGTAGGGCTGCATGCCCGTGATGACCAGGGCGACCGCCACGTAGAGCACCGTGACGATCGCCAGCGACCCGATGATGGCCCGGGGCATGTCGCGCTGCGGATTGCGGGCCTCCTCGGCGGTGGTGGCCACGATGTCGAAACCGATGAAGGCGAAGAACACCACCGAGGCTGCCGCCAGCATTCCGAACACCCCGTACGTGCTGCCCTCCGCGCCGGACAGCAACGAGAACAGCGACTGCTCTGACCCACCGCTACTCCCACCGGGCTCGGCCGGCGGGATGTAGGGGGTGTAGTTGCTCGCCTTGACGTAGCCGATCCCGACGGCAATCACCAGGAGCACTACGGCGATCTTGATAGCGGTGATCACCTGGCTGATCCGGGAGGAGAACTTGATCCCCAGGGCGAGGACCACGGTGAGCACGCCGACGATCAGCAGGGCGGCCCAGTCGACCGTGATCCCGGCGATGTCGACGGTGGTGGCGAGCGCACCACCGGTGGCGTCGCTCAGGTACGCCGACCATCCCTTGGCCAGCACCGCGCCACCCACGCTGAATTCCAGCACCAGGTCCCAGCCGATGATCCAGGCAATGAACTCGCCGAAGGTGGCGTAGGAGTAGGTGTAGGCGCTGCCGGCGACCGGGACGGTGGAGGCGAGCTCGGCGTAGCACAGCACGGCGAACCCGCAGGCGATCGCGGCCAGCACGAAGGACAGCGACACCGCCGGACCCGCGGTGTCCCCAGCCTGTTGGGCCGCGAGCACGAAGATCCCGGCGCCGATGGAGACGGCGACGCCGAACACCGTCAGATCCAGCGCACCGAGGTTGCGGCGCAGCTTGGTGCCCGGCTCGTCGGTGTCCGCTATGGACTGTTCGATCGACTTGGTCTGCCACAGCCCGCTGGCCGCCATCACAACCTCCTCCTCGGTTGTCGCCGATACAGCTCAACCGCTGGTCGCGGGGGTGCGGTCCAGGTCGGGCTCCAGGTAGATGATCCGGGCGGCGGGGACCGCGCCGCGGACCCGTACCTCAGCTTCGTCGATGATCCGGGCGATCTCGGTGCTGGACATCGTGACCGGCACCGCGATCTTGGCAGCGATCAGGAGCTCGTCCGGACCGAGGTACTGGGTCCTGAGGTGGATCACCCGGTCCACCCCGCCGCCGACCAGCGCCTGGCGAATGGTCCGCTCCTCGACCGGGCCGGACCCCTCTCCGATCAGCAGGCTCTTGGTCTCCACGATGAGGATGATCGCGATCACGCCGAGCAGAACACCGATGCACAGCGTGCCGATCGCGTCCCAGACGATGTCTCCAGTGAGTACCGTCAGCCCGACACCGCCGAGCGCGAGGAACAGCCCCAGCAGCGCGCCAGCGTCCTCCAGCAAGACCACCGGAAGCTCCGGGGTCTTGGACTGCCGGATGAACTGCCACCAGGTGCCGTCGCCCTTGAGCGGCCGGGACTCCCTGATTGCGGTGCGGAAGCTCAGGCTCTCCAGCACGATCGCCACCACCAGGATCACGATCGCGACCAACGGTGACGTGAGCGACTCGTCGCTCTCCAGCTTGTGGAAGCCCTCATACAGGGCGAACACCGACCCGAGGCTGAACAGCAGCAGCGCCACGATGAAGGAGTAGAAGTACCGGTCGCGGCCGTAGCCGAACGGATGCTGCTGGGTGGCTTTGCGCCGAGCACGCCGCTGGCCGAGCAGCAGCAGGGCCTGGTTGGAGGTGTCGGCTACGGAGTGCACCGCCTCGGCGAGCATCGATGACGACCCGGTGACCAGGTAGCCGATGAACTTCGCCAGCGCGATACCGGCGTTGGCCAGCAACGCCGCGATGATCGCCTTCGTCCCGCCGCCCGCTGACACCCCTGCGCCTCCTCGCGCTGCCCGTCTCACCCACCGGCGAGCCTACAAGTGACCGGAATGTCCCCACCGGCACGTGCATCGTGATCCCGCTACCGCGTGTTCACCCCCGGCAGGAGCAGCGTGCGTTCCGAGCGAGCACACCGAGCGGGATCAGATTCTTTTCGTTCGTCGCCGCGACACTCGCGCGTTAGCCCCGGATCGATATTATGGACGCGTTCATGCTCATCGTCCGGAACAGCTCGTAGCTCTCGGCCTTCACATGACGCCGTTGTTCGCCCCGGCCAGCTATTCGCGTACCAGTTGGCCGCTGACAGCTTCACGATGCTCACCCCGGTACTGCCAGCGCAGCCGCCACGGCCGTAGGGCCGACTCGACCTTGACTCGAAAATCCATCTTGGACTGCCCGACAGCGCGATCGGTGAAGTGGATGGGTATCTCTATGATCCGGCAACCCCGACAGCGGGCCAGGAAGTTCATCTCGACCTGGAACGCGTACCCGTTGGACCGGACCCGAGCAAGCTCAAGACTCCGGAGCTCACGAGCGCGCCACAGCTTGAAGCCAGCTGTAGCGTCATGGATATCCAAACCGAGGATACGGTTGGCATACCAGCTCCCGAACCCCGACAAGTACCTGCGGTGGATGCCCCAGGCGCTGTCGATACTGCCGCCGGGGACATAGCGAGAGCCGATCACCAGATCCGCGCCCGTCCGCAACGCGGTACCCAGCAGCCTGGGAATCGCATCTACCGGATGCGAGCCGTCCGCGTCCATCTGCACGATCCACTCCGGCTCGTCGGGCGCGGCCGGGAACTGGTCCGCGTAGCCATTAAGCGCAGCGGTGAACCCCTCCACGTAGGCCCGACCCAGCCCGTTCTTCATCGTGCGGTGCAGGACCGAGACGCGCTCGTGGGCCCGTGCCAACTCGTCAGCGAGCTTGCCGGTGCCATCCGGTGAATCGTCATCGACGACCAGAACCCGGAGCGACGCCAGCGGCAACGCCAGCAACGCATCCACCAGCGGCACCAAGTTGTCCGCTTCGTTGTAGGTGGGCACTACTACCGTCACCGGCGTGCGCCACTGGTCGCCGCGCAGCTCGGCGGGCTCGGTCACGGAGTGCTCCTTGGGAAGTCGACGTGTTCGTAGCACAGTAGGTCCTCGACCGTTAGTCGAGGGGATCATCTGCGGGCCCGGGCAACGCCCGGAACAGCTGCACGGGACCACTTCCCGGGCACACCGTGATCTCAGGATCGGCGGCAGCCAGCCATGCCGACCCTCCGCGGCACACCGTGACACTGCCGCCGTCCGGAGAACGCAACTGCGCCGACCCCTGAGTGCACAGCAAGATTTGCGGCCACAGGCTGCGCAGGCACACCGGGGTCGACTCGCCGTCCGCCCACTCCAACCGGATCAGCTGGAACTCCTCGGCCGGGGTGCGGTACGCAGTTTCATAGGGCCCGACCGGTTCACCGCATTGCACCGGCAACTCGCCATAGGTGAAGTCCAGCACCCGCAGTAGCTCCGGGACGTCGATGTGTTTGGCAGTCAAACCGCCGCGCAGCACATTGTCTGAATTAGTGCTGATCTCCACAGCGGTGCCTCGCAGGTAGGTGTGCAGCCTGCCGGCCGGTAGGTACATCGCTTGTCCCGACGTCAGCACGACGTGGTTGAGCAGTAAGGCGGCGAGCGCACCGACATCGCCTGGATACGCCTCAGCCAACTCGAGAACCACCCGGCACTCGTTCCGAAAATCGCTACCGCGAGAGGCGGGACGGGCGCCGCACACCCCATCACGGCGCAGCAGCGCAACGCAGGCATCCAGGGTGGCCGGCAGCAGCGCCTTCACCGCGGGCTCGGGCATCGTGATCCAGGTGGTGAACAGGGTGCGCAGCCCATCAGCATTGGGCTCGGCCGCGAGCATCGTGCGGTAGGGCGCGAGCAACGGCGTGTCCAGCGCGGTGAGCAGCTCGACAGTGCGGATCGGATCCCGGAAACCGGCTAGCGCGTGGAGCTCGGTCAGCGCACAGATCAGCTCAGGCTTGTGGTAAAGGTCAGAGTAGTTACGTTCCGGGGCGTCCCGGGGAATCCCCAGGGCCTCCTCACGGGCAAACCCCTCGGCGGCTTGCTCCGCGGACGGGTGAGCCTGCAGGCTCAGTGGCTCCTCAGCGGCGAGCACCTTGAGCAGGAACGGCAACCGGCTGCCCCAGCGCTGCGTGCACCGCCTCCCGAGGTGGCGTTCCGGGTCGATGTGCAGGGCCTCCAGCAGGGAGGTCTGGGTGCCGCCTGCGTGGAGCAGCACCGACGGGTCCGCCGGGTGCGCGCCGAGCCACAGCTCCGCCTGCGGGTGCGGGGCGGGGACCGGGTTCCCGAGCAGCTCCGCGATCGCAGTCCGGGAACCCCAGGCGTACGGCCGAACCACGTTGCGCAACAGCTCCACAAACCCTCCCTCGACGCCTGGCTGCTCGCTCATCCGATAGCCGACTCAGCCGGGCCGGCCCCGCCGGGCCCGCTCAGCACGCCCCGGCCCAGCCCGAGGTACAACGCGGCGAAATCGAACCGTAGGGCCAGCACCGCAGCAGCACACGCGACGGCCCCGGGATCACCCTGGCGCACCATCAGCTCCTCATCAACGGTCACCACATCGGCGCCAGGCAATGCGTCTAACGCGGCGGCACGTTCGGGCTCGGTACGGGCATCGGGGAACGCACCGAGCAGTACTGGCCGGACCGCCGGCATACCACTGCGCTGCGGCTGGTCGGCGAAGGGATCGTGGAACACGTCGACCTCCCCGTTGGCCTGAGCCGCTTCCTGGCGCAGCGCCGGCAGCGCTGCGGCCTCATGGAACCCCGCTGCGTGCGCCACCACCCCCGCGTGCGCGGCAAGCGCCCCTGCGCAGTGTCCGGCCACCGCGGTGGCCACCGGATCGGTGCCCCACAGCAAGGGGGTTCGCTCGGTCAGCCGCAGCGCCAGCGACTTAGCAGGGTTGACGAACGATTCGTGGGCTATGTGGTCGCGCTCGGCCTCGCGGTCCAGTTCACCAGCCAGCGCTTCGCAGTCTGTCGCCAGCAGCCCCAGGATATCCAGCAGCAACAGCCCGGCGGTGAGCGTGCGCGGCAGCGCCAGCCCCGGCGGTACCTCGATTCGGGGCACCAACAGCACCGATCGACCTGCGGCTGCGGCTGTCACCGGGCCGTCGGCAGGCGCAGTGAGCACCACCTGGGCCCCCCGACGGACCGCACGGTCGATGCCCTCCGCCAGCTCCCGGTCGCCGGGATCGGTGGTGTTGGCCAGCACGATGTCCAGTGCCCCCGCCCACATCGGGACCGATCGCGTCGTCACCACCGGCACCGGGCAGGACGACCCGAGCAGCGCGAGCAGCAGCGGTGCGGCGGCCGGTGCCGCGCCCGGCCGGG
This sequence comes from Pseudonocardiaceae bacterium, assembly GCA_035463315.1. GTDB lineage: Bacteria > Actinomycetota > Actinomycetes > Mycobacteriales > Pseudonocardiaceae. The sequence goes on along the minus strand of DATHTJ010000022.1, from coordinate 5,855 downwards.
TCAGCAGCACCAGTGCCCGCGGACGTTCCCCGGCCAGCCGCCCAAGACCGGCTTCCTCAGCCGCGGACGCAGTGGAGCGCACCTGGGCGCCCGCGGTAGCCGCGGCACGGAGTAGCCCGCCGGTGTCAGTGGCTTCCAGACGCCCGGGGTCATCGAGCAGGTCGTCGTCAAACACCCGGTCGCGTTGCATCACCCTCACCTCAACCTGCTGTCGCCGCCGTCCAGGCCACCGGCCGCCGGCCCGGTCCCGGGCAACGCCTCATCGAGCAGTAGCACCGGGATGCCGTCGGTCACCGGGAAGCTGCGCCCGCACGCGGTGCAAGTCAACACATCGGCCTCAGGGTCAGCAACGGTGCCGCTGCGCAGCTCGGCATGCTCCGGGCACGGGCAGGCCAGAATCTCCCTCAACTGAGGGTCCAAGTCCACGGCCATCGTCGTCCTCCTCCTCACCGAGCGGGTTGGTAGCTCTTCAAGGCCACCTCACCCACCGGCGGTAGTCCTTGGAGAGCTACCAACTCCGCGCACCAGTGCCAGCACCTCGTCGCGCAGCGCCTCCATCGCTGCCGTGTCGCGGGCCTCGACGTTGAGGCGCAGCAGCGGCTCGGTGTTCGACGGGCGCAGGTTGAACCATGAACCGTCCGGCAGTCGCACGGTGAGACCGTCGAGCTCATCGAACTCGACGCCGTCTCGCCGACCGAATCGCTCTCGCACGGTCTCCATCCTGCCCCGCTGATCGTCGACCGTGGAGTTGATCTCGCCGGACGCGGCGTAGCGGCTGAACTCAGCCATCAGCGCCGACAGCGGGCGCCGCTGCCGACCCAGTGCGGCGAGCACGTGCAGCGCGGCAAGCATCCCGGAGTCGGCCCGCCAGAAACCGCGAAAGTAGTAATGCGCGGAATGCTCACCGCCGAAGACCGCCCCGGTCTCCGCCATCCGCTGCTTGATGAACGAGTGGCCAACCCGGGTGCGCACCGGCCGCCCACCGTACTCAGTGACAATCTCCGGCACGGCCTGCGAGGTGATCAAGTTGTAGATCACCGCAGCTCCCGGCTCGTTGGCCAGCTCCCGGGTAGCGACCAAAGCGGTGATAGCGCTGGGGCTCACCGGCTCGCCGCGCTCATCGACCACGAAGCAACGGTCGGCGTCACCGTCGAAGGCCAGACCAAGATCGGCACCGTGCTCGCGCACTGCCGCCTGCAGATCCACCAGATTCGCCGGGTCCATCGGGTTGGCCTCGTGATTCGGGAAGTTGCCGTCCAGCTCGAAGTACAGCGGAATCACGTGCAGCGGCAGTCCCTGCACCACCGCGGGCACGGTGTACCCACCCATCCCGTTGCCGGTGTCCACGACGACTCGCAGCGGCCGGATGCCGGATAAGTCAACCAGCGAGCGCAAATACTCAGCGTAGTCACCGAGCATGTCCCGCTCAGTGACGCGACCACCACCCGGCCCCGGTTCAATCCCACGCTCGATCGCGGCCCGGATCTCACCCAGCCCGCTGTCCTGGCCGACCGGGGTGGCACCGGCCCGGCAGAGTTTGATGCCGTTGTAGCGGGCCGGGTTGTGGCTTGCGGTGAACATCGCGCCTGGTAAGTCGAGTCGCCCGGAGGCGAAGTAAAGCATGTCGGTGCTGGCCAGCCCGACGAAGACGACGTCGAGACCGCGGCCGGTCACCCCCTCGGTGAATGCCCCCGCCAGGCCGGGCGAGGAGTCCCGCATGTCGTATCCGACGACCACCGCCGACGGGCCGGCCAAACCGTCCGATCCACTGACGAGGTCGGCGAAGGCCGCGCCGATATCGCGCACCACCGCAGCGTCCAGTTGCTCACCGACGACACCCCGGATGTCGTAGGCCTTCACTATCGCTGACAGGTCAGGCACTGCTGTCCCTTCGTCGGGTCTGGCCTCGTCGAGTCCAGCGGGTGGCGCCACCGAGCCTATCCGCGCGACGCCCCCTCGCGCCGGGACACCAAATCCGCATTCAGCCCGCTGCATGCGACCGCAACGACCTCAGCCGTCGACTGGATCTGGCAGCACCCTCAAGTGGCCCCGGCGACCGCTTCCGTTCGCCGGACCGGCGAGAACGGGGTCCATCGGACGGTCTACCCGGCCGGCCTCACGTACCGCCTCGGCCAGCGCGGTGAGGTCGTCCACGGACGGTTCCGGCTCGGCGAACTCACCGTCATGACGCACGACGTCCCAGCCCCGTGGAGCGGTCAGGCGCAGCGCGTGCCGCTCACACAGGTCGTAGGAGTGTGGCTCACTGTAGGTGGCGAGCGGGCCCACCACCGCGGTGGAGTCGGAATACACAAAGGTCAGCGTGGCTACCGCAGGGTTCGTGCACCCAGTCCTCGAGCATCGCCGCACGCTGCGCACGGAGGGGACGATAGCGCGCAAGCCGCGCCGGGTGCGGCAGGCGCGCGGAGGACCACACTGGCCGGCGCGCTCCCGGCGTAGTCTCAACGGATGACTGCGACCCGGTCAGCCCGCTCGCCCCTGCGCAAGCGCCGGGACCGGCGCGGTCGCGGAGTGCGGGGACTGCTGTTCCCTGCCACGCTGCCCGCGGCACGCAGCCGCTCGGAGCGGTTCGACGCGATCGTGCTGGACGCCCTGGAACCGATCGACGAGCGCTGGCACACCGAACTCGAAAGACTCGACATCGCCGTCGACGAGGTGCCGGAGATCACTGACTGCGATCCGACCACGGTTACCTGGGGCAGCGACGTGGTGGAGGACGGCAAGGTCCCGCTGGCCCGCCTGGTCCCGGCCGGAGTGGACCGCGCCGGCCTGCCCACCCGCGCCAGGATCGTGCTCTACCGGCGGCCGCTGGAGACCCGAGCGCAAGACAGCAGCGACCTGTCCGAACTCGTGCACGAGGTGCTGGTTGAGCAGGTCGCGAGCTACCTGGGCGTCGATCCGGACATCATCGACGGCCCCACTCACGGCTAGCGGTAGGGGCGACGTCGGGAGGGCACCGCGGTGCCCGCAACCAGCAGGAGCACCGCGCCCTCGGCGAGCAATAGTGCGTTCCGGGTGACATCCGAGCGGTCCACCCGCACCTCCGCCGCGCTGCCCTGCACCGGGACCGCAACCTGATGCCCCCACCCGCGCACCACCGGTACCGCGCGACCGTTCACGCTGGCCCGCCAGCCTGGCTCGTCGTTGGCCGCGACCACGAGCAACCTGCCCTCCGCGCCAGGCGCAGCACGCACTGCCACTCGCGGGGGCGCAACGGGCGCCAAGACCCCGCTGACCCCCGGCTCGATGGGCGGGGAGGCGCCGGTGCGCGCCTGCGCGGCCAAGGCGGGGCCCAGCAGCTCCGCGCCTGGAACCGGTCGGGTCACCCGCAGCACCGGCCTGCCGTCCGCAGTGGGGGGCGCAGGCCGGGCCAGTGGTCCGGCCGCGGCGAGAGCCCGGGTGCCCTGGGCGGCGGTGGGCAGCACCACGAACTGCACCCCGGTGGCGGCCACGTTGGCGATCGCAGCGGAGGTCTCGCCCGGCTGTCCGGCCCGCAGCGCAGCGGCCACCCGCTCCAGGCGGACCCCGGTAGCGCGCAACGGGGCGATGTCGTCGTCGCCAAAACGTGCGGTCCGCAACCTGGTCAGCCGCACCGGCTCACCCGGGGCGCCGATCACCAGAACGGAAGTCCCGGACCGAGCCAGCTCCGCAGCCAACGACGGGGCAAGCACTGGCAAGCCGGCTGGCGAGCCGGCAGTGAGCGGGCCGCTGGCCCCTATCGCTACCGCAGCGGTCGACAGCGCGGCCACCCCAACCCAGGGCGTGGCCGACAGCGACCTCTTCCACCGGTCACCGATCAACCGCCCCCACCGGTCACTGACCCACCACTGGGTCGGCTTCGCCGTGCGACCGGCTAGCAACACGATCCACAACAACCCGCATCCGATGAACAGCAGCGCACCCGCGGTGGACCCCGGCCGGGGATCACCGCCGGCCAGCGGCCGCATCGGCGACAGGACCAACGCCACCACCGCGGCGGCGCCGAGTAGCACCAACCCCACACCCGGCAGCATCGCCCGGGACGGCCGGGCGACCAGCGCGATCACTGCCGCTATCACCACCACCGCGCCCACCCACGGTGCGGCGCCCGGTCCACCGGGGTCCAGGGCGAGCAGCCGCAGCCAGCCGGGCAACTGCTCGGGCACCACCGCGCCCACCCCGTGCAGCAGCACCGCGGGGCGTTGGATCACCACCGCCGGCCACGGCACGAGCAGCCCCAGCGGCAGCAGCACCACGGCAAACAGCCCGACCGCACGGCGCAGCGTCGCCACCCGAGGGGCCGGGACCACGACGAAGCCGATGAGCACCACTGCCAGCACCAGCAGGTGTATCAGAGGAGCGAATGCGCCGATCACGGCAAGTCCGAGCGCGGTGCCGGCCGCGGTGGACAGCCAACCGCCGGATCGCCCGACAGTTCCACCGCGCAGCACGGCGACCGAACCGGCCAGGACGAGGGGCAGCAGCAGGTGCACCAGCACGACGTCCAGCCGACCCTGTGCCAGCCCGGCAATGGCCGGCGGGAGCAACGCATACCCGGCGGCCGCCAGCGCGCGACGCTGACGGCTGACCGGCAGCGCGCAGGTGGCTCGGTAGGCGGACAGGGCGGCCAGCGGCAGCGCGCCCAGCAAGAGCAGCGATACCGCGGCGGCCGGCGATCCCACCGGCAGGCCGAGCACGCCGATCACCGCCAGCGCGGCCGGCGGGGGGGCCGCGCTCCCGCCGCCGACCGGATGCCAGGAGGCCAGGTAAGACGACCAGGTCTCGATCAAGCCCTCGATGGGGAGCAACCGACCACCGGCCAAGTCCAGTCCCAGCCGATGGCGGTTCACCAGCAGGGAGAGCACGGTCATCGCCGCCGCCAGCAACACGGGCGGGGCGAGCAGGAATTGCCGGATGCGTGTGCCGACCCCGACGTCCATCAAGGGCAGCACGGCCGGACCGCTACCCTCGGTAACGTCCTGCGACGTGCCGGTTTCCGAAGTGCCAATGTCCGAAGTGCCGATGTGGGAGTGCCTGGGCAGCGGCGAGGGCCGAGGCCGGGTTCGCGTGGGGGCGCCACCCGAGCCCTCTTGCGTTACCGGTGCCACGGCTGCCTTGGACGTGGGCCCCCCATCTGAGGGCACTACCGAGCGGGCGTTGTCGTCACCAGGAGGTTCCCCAGCAGTGCCCGACACACCGACCCCCTCCTGTCCGTACCCCTTTGGTGGGGGCACACCGTACGTCCCTGGGTGAACGCCGCAGACGCCGGGAGGTGCAGTCCCTCAGACCGCCCGGTGCTTAAGCCTGCGACGCTCCCGCTCCGACAGCCCGCCCCAGATGCCGAACCGCTCGTCGAACGCCAGCGCGTACTCCAGGCACTCAGCCCGGACGTCGCAGCCCGCGCAAATCCGCTTCGCTTCCCTGGTCGAGCCGCCCTTCTCGGGGAAGAACGCTTCGGGGTCGGTCTGAGCGCACAGCGCACGCTCCTGCCACTCCGGCTGCTGGGGCTCATCGAACAGCTCGGCAAGCAACGGGATCTGGGGCACCGGGGCCCACCGGTCCTCATGCACGTCCCTGCCCTCTGGAGGACTGCTACTGCTGTCCGTCTCGTCCATGGCGGTCCGCCTCCTCGCCATAGAGTTCCTCCCCAGTTCGCGGGCTCCCCGGGCTGTGCGCCGAACAATAACAACCTTGTGATTACACCTCTGTCATCGGGGTTACAACCCCAAACCCCATCCCAGGCACATCCCCCGGCGTGTCGTGGTCGACACGCACAGCTGGCGCTCCGAAACACCAAGATGCGTCAGCGCGGAGGCCCCGCAGGCCCCGGCGGCCAGAATCTGGGTGACCGGCACCGA
>DATHTJ010000021.1:0-8386 GCA_035463315.1 Pseudonocardiaceae bacterium | reverse complement strand
GTATTGGCGCGCCAGTTACCGCTGCTTTCGCATTGTGCCAGGCGATCCCATTGATCCTGCGAGGCGGCCTGGGCCGGTGCTGCGAGTATCAGTGGAAAAATCACAGTGACCGCGACGATACCGGTACGTGCGAGAAATCGGGAGGTCCTCGTCATGACTAGTCTCCATCGCCGCGCAGCGACTGGTGACCTCACGGCCGCTCGGGATTCGGGTCCCGCAGCGAACGGATGAGCGGTCTGCGCCCCTGTCCCGCTTCGGGGTGAGATTTCGGTATCCGGTCCCGAGGGACAGGGCTGTGCGCGCCGGGCTCCGGATTCCTGCCCCAAGGTGGCTCCGTGGTGCCGGACGGGTTTGACCGTACGGATTACCGTTGGTGATGCAAGAGGGTGTCGCTCGGCTCGGTTGGCCCAGGAGACCGTCTCAGTCTGTTCACTCAGTGTGACAATTCTGCCGTTTCCGCAGGTCGATTGGCTACTCCCCGTGCCCTCAGTTGGTCCACTCGCCAGCCGTCAGAGCTGTCCCGACAGTGAGCCAGATCACTGACTGTCACCCGTTTGGCAAACATATCTGGAGCCCTTCTCCGGGGCTGCCGGGACCGCGATCGCGGTGATCACCAGGCTGTCACTGATCAGCCAGCGGCCGTCAAACTCGGTCAGTACGTGACCGGCGACCGTGGGACCGCGCACCAGCAGGCGAGCGGAGAAGGTTCCTTCAGCTGGGTCGCGGGCGGCTGGGTCGATCGTGACGGCGGCGTCGCGGAACCCCAGCCAGCGCTGTGTCAGCGGGAACCACGCCTTGTACACCGTTTCTTTGGCGCAGAACAGGATCCGGTCCCAGTGCGATGCGCCGTGTGCGGCAGCCAGCTCGGCGATGCGGATCTGCTCGTCAACCAGGGTGATGGCCGCCAGGACATCGGGTGGCAACTGTTGGTGGGGTTCGGCGTCAATCCCGACAGTGAGCAGGTCCCGGCTATGGGCTACCACCGCTGCCCGATATCCGGCGCAGTGGGTCATGCTGCCGACGACTCCGGGTGGCCATAACGGCTCACGGTGCTCGCCGGGCAGCACCGCCGTCGGTGGGAGGCCGAGCTCGCGCATCGCCTGGCGGGCGCAGTGGCGGACCGTGCGGAACTCCCGACGCCGTTTCTCGACCGCCCGGCTGATCACCGCCTCCTCCTGCGGGTACAGCACGGCATCGGGTGGGTCGTCGAACGCCTCGGCGCAGGCGACGGCACCGGGCAAGATCTTCTCGATCACGTCCTGAGCATCGCACTGTCCGCCGTCGAGGTCAGCGCAGCACCATCAGCGCCAGGCGGACGGTGGCAGTAGCCCTCCACCGGGAAGCGATAGACGAGTCCGGTGCGGTCAGCTCGGTGGACGAACCGGGACACCTCGAAGGGTTCGCCGTCCTGGTTGAGGCTGGTGTGCAGGACTTCGAGCACGGGCACGCCAGGGGGCAGGTCGAGGATCTGCGCTTCGTCGCGCCTGGCCATCCGGGCGCTGATCTCGTCTTGGCCGCTGGTCATGGTGTGACCGCGCTCTTCCAGCCGGCCGTAGATGCCGCCGGGCCCGGTTTTGGGCTGCAGTAACGGGGTTCCTTCGGCGTCGGTCCAGCGGATGTAGGTGGTGACCACTTGCAGCGGTTCGTCGTCGGCGTAGTAGGTGTTGCAGCGCCGCAGTACCGAGGGCTCATCGGGTGAGATTTTCAACCGGTCGGCGATGTCGAAGGGTGGGATGACCTGCTCGATCGAGGTGACCTCGACTCGGGCGGTCTTGCCTTGGTAGGCCATCTCCCACCGGAACGGGGTGAGTCCAGTCTCGTGGTAGATGCGCCGTGAGTAGCGTTCGGTGTCTCGGCGGAGCAGCGATTGTTTCTCTCGAACGAACACTCCGCGCCCATGCTGGGCGGTGACCAGGCCCTCCTCGCTCAGCAGTCGGATGGCCTCGCGGGCGGTGTTTCGGGCGGTGCCGAAGCGCCGTGCCAGCTCGCGCTCGGAGGGCAGCTTGTCACCGGGCGCCAGCTCCCCGTCGTTGATCAGCGCGCGGACCGCGTCGGCGATCCTGCGGCTCGGCAGCTGACTGTCGGCGGGGTGCAAGTCCATGCCACTCACGCTACAACTGGTTTGAGCCAGTCGTTTGACGGGTACCGCGCCGCATGCTTATCTATCGCAAGCCAGTGATCGACAGCGGATGAGGTGGCAAGCATGATCGTTCTCAGCGGTTCGCTGTGAAGTGCGCCGAGTTGTTCCGCAAGGGCGTCTACGTCGGTGGTGAGGTCACCGCGGTGACGGACTACCAGTCCCAGGAGGGGGGACCGTGATGCCCTATGAGCCGGAGTATTCGCACGGTCGGTTCCCGGTGCGGCTCGATAACTGCATCTGGCAGACCTGTAACGCGAGCGATGTCATCGTGCTGGCACCGCCGAAGGAAGCCGATCGGTGAGTGGAGTCTGCGTGAGCGCAGGGAAGTAACCACGGTGCCGGAAAAGGGGTGATGGTGATGGGCTGGGGCACGCGGTGGGCTGCGCTGGTCGCGCGACGACGGGCTCGCCGACGGCGGGTTCGCATGACGTGGCAGACCTGCCGCAGATGCGGAAGTTACTCGCTCCTCCCGGTCGGCCTTGACCCGATCTGCGGTGGCTGCCGCAGCGTGCAATAACAGACACTGCAAGGGTTCCCGGCCGGCTGTTGTGGTTGCTTGCAACTCTCGCCCTCGGTATCAGCGGGCGGCGTGCGGTGGTCTACCGGCGGATAGGTTCCTGCTGGTAGACCCATTTGATAGGGGTTCAGCGGGCACGTGTGTGGGCTCGCCCTGCGCTCCCCCCGACGCTGAGCCGGGGGGTCGTTGTCAGGCGACCGCAGGTGTGACGGGCGATGCGAGGTAGGGCTTGAGCAGGATCCCTAGCTGTAGGGTCAGCATCCGCATCCATGCCCGCCCCACTTCCGCGGCCGCTGGCGGCTCGGGGAGCTGTCCGAAGACATAGTCTCCGTCGGCTCCAGGGGCGATGGTGTTCAACGCTGTCATGACTCTCATCTCGACCCACCCCATGAGGGCGATGGTCAGGTCAGCCGGGATGATCACGTGGGGATGCGTCCCACCGTCCTTGACGTGGGCGTCGGCTACTTTCGACATATAGGCGTGGAAATCACCGTCCATGGACTTGGTGGTGGTCTTGGACCACCACGCCTTGAGTGTCATCTTACGCTGCGTGAGGTGCGAGGCGTCCTGGAAGTATCCGGCCGATTCTGGACGGGAAAGCAGGTAGTCATACGCAAGGGTGACCACGCCGCCTGCCGCTGGTCCCAGGAGCGGGCCGGTCTTACGCAGAATTGACATCTCCTTGGCGCCAAAACCCGCAAACTCCGCGTAGGGATGAAATTCGGCGGCTTCATGGCGGCCAAGGGGGCTGTCCGGTTCTGCCAGACTGGGTGCAAGGATGATCCCGAGCTGCAGCATGAATTGGTTCATCCATGCGGCCCCGGCGGCGGAGACCGTGGCAAGGTCGCAGGTCTCGCCCATGGCATCCAGGATCTGTCCCTGCAACCATGCGGTGAGAGCCAGGACCAGTTGGGGCGGAAGTGATACCTGCACTCCCGGAAAGGTCACTTCCTTTCCCCCGACATGGCTGATCTGTCGTAGGAAGGCGGCCAGCTCGCCATCAAACGGCCCGGCGATCGTCCTGTCCAGCCACTCTTTTATCAGCGGCTCGCTGACCGGTAGGTCCGATCCGCCCATCAGTGACGCGGATTCCGGACGCATCGTAAGGTATTCGGATATTGCTCCTGGGATACGGTCGATGAGTGCTGAGATCTCCCTGCCGGTCTCTTGAATGGCCACTGCCTCGTATGCGCCAAACCCGGCAAACTCGGCGAGGGGGGCGAACTCTGGTGTTACCAGCAGATCGTACCTTTCGGCATCGTGTGTTTCCTTCGACGGGTTGCCTACGGTCATGATTAACCTCCCCTATTCAGGCGGCACTCCGCGCTCATGAGGGCCTAGGCTCTGGGTATAGAGCAGACTGGATGTCCAAGCTGACCTTAGCGGGCCCCTGGCTAGCTGGTCGTTACTCCACCGTTGGATTCACGTAACTGGTCCCTCACAGGCGATAGACTCCCGCTGTGATGGTGTGAGCTGCCGAATCTGTGGCTCAGGCAAAAATTCCTAGCTAGCCGATTGTTACTCCACCGTTGGATTCAGGTAACTGGTCCCTCACAGGCGTTAAACTCCCGCTGTGAGGGCTGTGAGCTGCCGAATCTGTGGCTCGGGCAACAATCCGGGCGCTACCATCCACCGACGGATCTACTGGCCGAAGGTGTCGAACACTCCGATCGGCGGTCTGGCCAGGATCGCTCGGCTGGGGGCAGATGATGACCAACGCCTCGACCGCGCCTCATCATGCTGACCCGGGGCTCGCCGAGTCGGTCATCTCCGGCTGACAGTCATCGACGTGCACCTCCGCTTGCGTTCAGTCGGCGTGATTGTGGGCGTTGGGGCTGCGCGCCCCGGTGGCTGCCAGCCGCCCGGTAGGCAGGTGCTCGTCGAGTGGGGAAATTCGTCGCCGGTCCAGGTATCAGAGGCGCTCATCAGACCTCCTAGGAAGTGGGCCGGTTGGGGGCAAGGGCCTGGGTGGTCCCCCCTCCCGCGGGGGATCACCCAGGCCGCCGGTCAGAAGGAAGGCTCGCCGTCGGCGGGCTTACCGGTGTCGCCGCTGGTGCGCTCGGCGCGGTTGACCTTGACCGTCGCGTACTTGAGGGAAGCGCCGATGTCGTAGGGGCTTGTCTCACTCGGGGTGGTGTGGGTCGGCTTTATCGGCCGTACCCGCTCGCCCGGGTCCTCGTCAGCGATCTCTGAGCCGTCATCCGTCGATGTCCAGGACAGCAGTGGTCTCAGCTCGGGCGTCGGCCATGTTCGCGGCCAGCGATGCGAGGATGCCTGCACTCAGGGCGCTCCAAGCGAGCAGCCCGCCGGGTAAACCGTTACGCCATCAGGTGAGCAGCACCATGGGCGCGGCCACGCTGGGGAGGTCAACGCCTACGGGCTGGGGTTCGGTCCGCAACCCCGCCTCATGGTTTCTTCGTTATCACTGGGCCTGGTTGGCAGAGTTCGTGGCGGTGGTTAACAGGTCGGTGAGGGCGTGCTCGGCGGTGGCGGGGTCGGGGCACAGTGCGGCCAGGAGATCACCGAGATGGACCCCATCATCGGCGTCAACCAGCTGGGTGATGTGGGGCAGGGTGGTGGGAAGTGTCGGCGCATCGGGATCGCTGGAGTCGCTGCAGAGTTCGCTGGCCAGCACTTCGAGCGTCCTGGTGAGTTCGTGCGTATCGCCGGTGAGGTGGTTCAGGAGCGAGGCGGTGAGGCGGTGGGCGCGTTGCTCGGCGGGATCTCCAGAGGCGCGGGACAGGTAATTGGCGAGGTGATGGTGGGCTGTGGAGATGTCGCGGGGGTCGGGGTGGATGTAGCAGAAGCGCAGTGAGGTGCGCTGGAGATCGACGGCCTCCACGAGGTGGTCCCGGGTGTCTTCCAGGTCGGCGCGGGCGCCATAGACCGCAGCGAGCTGGGTGATGTCTCCGGTGGTGCCGAAGATGTCCTGGCAGTCGTGCAGTAGGTGGTCGATGTCGGTGAGCCGGCCAAGGTGGAGCAGGGGGAGGTAGTCGTGGAAGCGGGTGCGGGCGGTCTCGTGGGGGCTGGCGCCGCGCCGCCGCTTGGTGTTGACGATCTCGTCGTTGAGTTCGAGCGCGTCGTCCCAGCGCTGCAGGGCCACGGCGGACAGGCGGCCGATATCGAGGATGCCTTCCCGGGCGTTGTAGGGGTTCACGCGGTCGTTGTCGGCGCGTTGGTCGGGTAGCTCAGCCATCCGGGCCTGCAACGCGCGCACGTTGGTGAGGACCTGCTCATGGTGGCCAAGCAGATTAAGTATCTGCAGCCGTCGGCCGTGGTCGCTGAGTTGGGTCCAGAGCCCGAACCCGGCTTGGCGGCTGTGCTCGATTTTCTGGCCGGCCAGGGTGAGAGCCTCATGGAGTTTGCCCTGGTCACGCAGCAGTGTGACGAGCTCACCGGCGGTGGTGGAGGCAAGTCCGTCGTCGCCGTTAGTTCTGGCCTTCTCATAGGCGCGACGCAGCAGGGTCTCGGACTCACCGGGATCCACCTTCCGCAAAGCGGCGGCGAGCACGACGAGGTCTTTCAGAGCATCGGTGGCCTCGGCGATGCGTCGCAGCAGGGGAAGGACAGCAAGCGAGGTCAGCGGGGAATAGCCCTGCTGGATCAGGGCGCGTTCGAGCAGGCAACTGGCGGCGTTGTAGTCGTGTTGACGCAGGAGGTAGTAGGAGGCGGCCAGGCTGGCCCGCACCATGAATTGGGCGCCGTTCCAGTCGTGTTGGTGCAGGAGGTAACGGGCGGCGGTCAAGCCGGCCTGTGCCGCGAATTGATTGATGTCGTTGCTGGTGTGCTGCTGGTCAATTCCACCGCCTCCGACGATGGTCCACCAGGCGGCGAGTTGGACGTCGACCGCGGCAGTGACCGGCTGCGGGGTCGCTGCCTGGATGGCCTCGACGATGCCGGGATGGATCCGGTAGCGCACGGGCTCATGGGGATCGGCGGGATCATCGATCGGGTCGGCGGCGATCAGTGCGGTAGTGATCAGCGCAGCAACCGTCGAGGCAAACGATGGTGGTTGGCCGGGCTGGTCCAGGCGTCGCCATAGGGCAGGCCAGTTCACGCCGATGACGGCTGTGTTGCGGTCGGTCTGCTGGATCCGGCACAGTGCTTGCAGCAGCAGCCGCGCCGGAGAGGGCAGCGTCGCGGCGACGGTGGTGGTCCACGCGGTGAAGGTGTGCAGCAACTGCTTGGCGTCCAGCTCAGTGTGGCCCTGAGTGAGAAATGCCGCCAGCGGCGCCGTCTCGTCCACCGCTTGTTCGATTTCCGCGAGCTGGTAGGCCAGCCGGGGCGGGTCGGCTGCGGCTGCGTCGGCGAGTTCCAGCAGCTGGGGATGGCCCTGTGCCAGGGTGAGCACGCAACGGCCCAGCGCTCCGGTGTGTAGCACTGCGCGCAGGTGGGGCAACCTGCGGACCAGCCGGAGGGACTCCTCCCGGGACAGCGCGTGCACCGGCTGGACCAGCACCGTGTCAGGATTCAGCCCGGCCGGCACGATTCGGCTGGTCAAAATCACCCGCGAGGACCCCTGGTGATCGGTGAGCGCGCTGATCAGCGGCGCCCAGCGAGGGTCGCGCCACTGGCCCTCCGGGGTGAGCAGAGTTTCGAGATTGTCCAGGACCAGCAGCAGGTTCACCTCGGCGAACACGGCGGTGAGGGTGGGCAGGAAATTCTGCAGACGCTCCAGGGTGGCAATCTCCTCGACCATCGCGAACCCGTGATCGGCCAGCTGCGCCTCCCACGCCAGCGCCAGCAGGTGCAGCGCATCACCGAACTGATCCGGATCAGTGGGCGCGGACCAGAACGCCAACGCGACGAAGCCGCGCTGGTGGCGATAAGCCAGCTCCACCGCGCAGGTGGTCTTGCCCGCACCGGCCATCCCATGGAACACCACCGCTCTACGCTCGGAGGCCGACGTCAACGCAGTACTGGCCGCAGCCATCACCTCGACACGGCCAACGAACCGCGCCGACTCAGCCGGGAACCAGGCCATCACCTCGACAGTAGGGTTGAGCACCGGCTTCGCCTTGATGATGGGGGCCAGGAGCGGCTTCCCGACCGGAGGGGCCGGGGACGGCTCGACCGCCGGGGGCCGCGGCCTGTTCAGTTGAGTCACCCGTGCAACCACCAGCGCCAGCGGGATCGCCATCAGGACCCAGGCAAGGATGCCGAGCACGATCACCGTGGTCGTGGTCACCGGAGCCTCCAAAGGGGTGGCAAAAAGCCGCCGATAGCCCGTCTGGGCAACCCGGCACAACCCCGACCAGTTAGATCAAGCTTAGGGTCAAGGCCGCACCCCCACGAGCACCGCCCTGAAACGCTGACCCAGCAGAACCGCTATCGGGTTGAGCCTGTTACAGAATGATCGCGACAGACCGCCAGGCGTGACCAGGATCAACACCAACCACCCGAACGGCGTAGCATAGCGATAGTCATCCCCTGCATACTGTCATTCGATCATCACCCAGCGTCCCCACCAACTGCGCCAGGTGTCTGCAACCTCGCACTGCCGCGCTGATCGATACGGGGGTAGCCGAGCACGTAGCAGTCCTGGTTGCATGCCCACGAGCAATATGTCGTGCTGCTGCGTCCCCCAGCGGGTCAGAGCCCGATGTCAGTCGATGTTTACAGCCGAGCTCCGGGGGCACGACGATACCCTGGCGGTGACGGCGGCATACGGACGGTGAGGTCATGGCCACAGCGGAGCCGGGCAGCACGGCGTCGGTCGTCGGGTCGTT
>DATHTJ010000020.1:0-3951 GCA_035463315.1 Pseudonocardiaceae bacterium | reverse complement strand
CGGGGCCATAACACTGTTTGTCACTCACGAGCACGATCGAAGGGAGAGCAATGAGTGAGCGGGTGGTACTGGCCTACTCCGGTGGGCTGGACACCTCGGTGGCGATCGGATGGATCACCGAGGAAACCGGGGCCGAGGTCGTCGCCGTCGCGGTCGATGTCGGCCAGGGCGGCGAGGACCTGGAGACGATCCGCCAGCGGGCGCTGGCCTGCGGAGCGGTGGAGGCTGTCGTCACCGACGCCCGTGATGAGTATGCCGAGCAGTACTGCCTCCCGGCGCTGCAAGCCAACGCGCTGTACATGGACCGATACCCGCTGGTATCGGCGCTGTCCCGGCCACTGATCGTCAAGCACCTAGTGAGAGCCGCGAAGTACCACGGCGCCACCACCGTGGCGCACGGCTGCACCGGCAAGGGCAATGACCAGGTGCGCTTCGAGGTCGGCATCGGTGCGCTCGCCCCGGATCTGCGGGTGACCGCCCCGGTCCGGGACTACGCGTGGACCCGGGAGAAGGCGATCGCCTACGCCGGCGAGCGTGACCTGCCCATCGATGTCACGAACCGCTCGCCATTCTCCATCGATCAGAACATGTGGGGCCGGGCGGTGGAGACCGGGTTCCTGGAAGACCTGTGGAACGCCCCGACTGAAGAGGTGTACGCCTACACCAGTGACCCAGGTGAGTCGACGTCGCCGGACCGGCTGGTGATCACGTTCGAGTCGGGTGTGCCGGTCGCTATCGACGGCGTCCCGGTGACGGTGCTCGAGGCGATCCAGCAGCTCAACGAGCGAGCTGGGGCGCACGGCGTGGGTCGGCTGGACTTGGTCGAGGACCGGCTGGTCGGCATCAAGAGCCGTGAAGTCTACGAGGCGCCCGGGGCGATCACCCTGATCACCGCACACCAGGAGTTGGAGAATGTCACCGTCGAGCGCGATCTGGCCAGGTACAAGCGCAACGTCGAGCAGCGCTGGACCGAACTGGTCTATGACGGGCTGTGGTTCTCCCCGCTCAAGCGCGCGCTGGACGCATTCGTCGCAGACTCCCAGCGCCACGTCACCGGCGAGATCCGGATCGAGCTGGCCGGTGGCCGGGCCACGGTGACCGGACGGCGCAGCACGCAGTCGCTCTACGACTTCAACCTCGCCACCTACGACGCGGGTGACACCTTCGACCAGTCGCTGGCCAAGGGGTTCGTGCAGCTGTGGGGGCTGCCGTCAAAGATCGCCGCACAGCGAGACTTGCGTTCCCGAGTCGAGCCATCAACTCAGCGGGACTCCCTGTCGTGACCGCGCTTTGGGGTGGCCGGTTCAGCGGCAAACCGGCTGATGCGATGACTGCACTGAGCCTGTCGACGCACTTCGATTGGCGACTCGCCCGGTACGACCTCCGCGGCTCCCGGGCGCACGCCCGCGTACTGCACGCCGCTGGACTGCTCCACGACAGTGAGCTAGACGCGATGCTCGACGCACTGGACCGCCTTGACGCCGACGTCAGCTCTGGCGCGTTCGTCCCGGTGCCCGAGGACGAGGACGTGCACACCGCCCTGGAGCGTGGCCTGATCGAGCGGGCCGGGCCGGAACTCGGCGGCGCCCTGCGGGCCGGCCGCTCCCGCAACGACCAGATTGCGACGCTGTTCCGGATGTGGCTACGCGATGCTGCCCGCCGGGTCGCCGCCGGCACCCTGGACGTGATCGACGCGCTGCTCGACCAGGCGCAGGCGCATCCGGACGCACCCATGCCGGGCCGTACCCATTTGCAACACGCCCAACCCGTGCTGCTCTCCCACCACCTGGGGGCCCACGTCCAGGCCCTGCTGCGTGATGTCGAGCGGTTGCGGGACTGGGATGCCCGGGCCGCCGTCTCGCCCTACGGCTCGGGTGCCCTGGCCGGCTCGTCGCTCGGCTTGGACCCGGCAGCAGTGGCCGCCGAACTCGGTTTCGACGCCCCGGCGGAGAACTCGATCGATGGCACGGCATCGCGGGACTTTGCCGCCGAGGCCGCGTTCGTGCTGGCAATGCTCGCCGTCGACCTGTCCCGGATCGCTGAGGAGATCATCCTCTGGGCCACCGCCGAGTTTGGCTACGTCACCCTGGACGATGCCTGGTCCACCGGCAGCTCGATCATGCCGCAGAAAAAGAACCCCGATGTGGCCGAGTTGGCCCGGGGCAAGGCCGGCCGGCTGATCGGCAACCTCACCGGGTTGTTGGCCACGCTCAAGGCGCAGCCGCTGGCCTACAACCGGGATTTGCAGGAGGACAAGGAGCCGCTGTTCGACTCCGTCGATCAACTCGAGCTGCTGCTGCCCGCGATGGCCGGGATGGTCGGCACCCTGACTTTCTGGACAGACCGGCTCGACGAGCTGGCCCCGGCCGGGTTCACTCTCGCCACCGATCTCGCGGAATGGCTGGTACGCCAGGGCGTGCCGTTCCGCACCGCGCACCACGCGGCTGGGGCCTGCGTGCGGTTGGCCGAATACCGCGGAGTGGGGCTGGCGGAGCTCTCGGAGATGGAGCTCACCGCCATCCACCCCGAGCTCACCACCGACGTCCAGCGGGTGCTCAGTGTCGCCGGGTCGATCGGTTCCCGCGACGCCTACGGGGGCACCGCCCCTGAACGCGTTGCCGAGCAGCTGCAGCGCGCCCGGTACGCCGTCGAGGAGCACCGAGCCTGGATCGCCCGATGACGCTGGATCATCCGGTGGCGTTGGGGAGTTTCGCCCGCGAGCACCTCACCGTGGACGTCCTGCCGGCCGCTCGGCTGCTGTTGGGCAGCCGGCTGGTCGCCGACCGACCGGACGGCCAGGTGGCCGTCCGACTCGTCGAGCTCGAGGCCTATCGTGGCTCCGACGATCCGGCGGCGCACTCCTACCGTGGTCGCACCGCCCGCAATGCCGTGATGTTCGGCCCCCCCGGGCATCTGTATGTGTACTTCGTCTACGGGTTGCACTTCTGCGCCAATATCTCATGCCTGCCCGATGGAGAACCCGGCGCGGTGCTGCTGCGCGCTGCCGAGGTCGTCTCTGACCTAGACATCGCTCGGCTGCACCGGTCCACCGCACGGTCCGACGCCGAGCTCGCTCAGGGCCCGGCCAGGCTGGCGACGTTGCTCGGACTGCGCCGGGAGCATAACGGCCTGGACCTCACTGATCCCACGTCGCCGGTGCGGCTACTGCCTGGTGATCCGGTGCCCGCCGAGCAGGTGCGCACCGGTCCCCGGGTTGGCGTCGCCGCAGCGCAGGACCGGCCTTGGCGGTTCTGGGTGCACGGCAGTCCGGCGGTATCGGCGTACCGCCGGCATCGGCGACCCGCCTGATCCAGAAAGGGATGAACCCGGTGCAGGATTGATGGAGGAGAGCACATCTTGGCGGGCTGACCTGGCGCGGCCTGACCGCGCAGAGCACCGCCTCGATGTGCTGTGCCGCGATGACACCGCGCCGAGCCTGCATCCGGGTGACCTTGGTCAGGCGGACGGCACCAGGTTCGGCAAGACGGAGAGCGGCACGGTGTAGCTGGATCCCGCTCTGAGCAGCCCGTAGCGCTGCGCGTCCCCCGGCAGCCTGACCTGGGCGATCCCGCCGATTTGACTTCTACCGTGCGCTCCGCGTAGCTTTCACCTCGCCCCGCAGGGGAACGGACGAAACGCCCAGGGCACTGATGGTGCCGAGACGTTAGGCCGGGCTGCGGGGAACGATGACTTGGACTGCTGGTAAGCTCGATGAGCCAGCCGGAACCGTGCGGGGCCTCTCGCGAGATTGGTCATGACGGGACCGGGTAAGTCCGAGTGAGTTATCCCCGGAACGAATTGCCGCTTCGGTGGTTCGTGATGGTGTGTGTTTGTTCTTTGAGAACTCAACAGTGTGCCGAAATGTTAGTGCCATGTTTTGTTTTGTGTGTTTGTTTTTGGTTTGCTAGTGATCAGTGCGGTGCTTGCCTTTGTTGGTGGGTGTCGTGTTCT
>DATHTJ010000019.1:0-6008 GCA_035463315.1 Pseudonocardiaceae bacterium | reverse complement strand
TACCCAGTCGCGAATCATGACCCGGGAGACGTTCCCGGCCAGGGTGAGTGCGCAGAACCGTTCCGATTCGAGGCCCGTGCTGGCTGGGCTGGCGGTGCGGCGAACCCGGTCGACCAGGCTGGCAACGGTCTCGGGGTCGTTGACGGCCAGGGTGTCCACCAGGTCCACGGGATCGGCGTCAACGGTCCACCACGCCAGCCGGCTGTCCCCGAATCGCAGGTGAGTGTGTTCGTCGCCCAGGACGTGGATCAGTGCCTCGACCGCTTGTCAGCCGACGACTTGGGTGAGGACGGGGCCGACAGGTTCGGCGAGGACGTGCTTGGGGCGTGATGCGGCCCCGCCAGCGGTGCCGGCGGGGCCTTGGTGGTCAGGGTGTCGTGGTGGTGGTCATTCGGTCGTGACTTCGGTGACGGCGGCGCGGGCGCAGGATTCGTCGACGATGGTCTTGTCGGTGGCGAACGCGGCGATCAGGGACTGGACGGCGAGGTTGTTGACGGCTCGGGGGTAGCCGCGGCCGGTTCGGTGGATCAGTGCGGCGGCGTCATCGCTGAACAGCGGGTCGGATCGGCCGGCGATCAAGATGTGGTGCTTGAGGTAGCTGCTGGTCTCGGGTGCGGTCATCGGGGGCATCGAGTAGCGCAGTCCGATGCGTTGTTCGAGGGCGGCCAGCACACCCAGGCGCATCTTGCGGCGTAGCTCGGGTTGTCCCACCAGGAGGGCGGCGAACGGAGAGCCGGAATCGAGGTCGAAGTTCGTCAACATCCGGATCGCCTCGAGCTGGTCGTGGCTGAGCAGGTGCGCCTCATCGATGATCAAGATGGGTGTCCTGCCGCGTTCGGTGGCCTCGGCGGCCAGGGCGTCGGCGGCTTGCGGGACCAGGGTGGCGTGGTGGAAGCGGGGTACTCCGCCCAGGGCGGTGACGATGTGGTTGTTGATCCCGCGCACGCCGACGGAGGGGTTGCCGAGGTAGATGGTGGCGTGCCGGGCGGGGTCGAGAGCGGCCAGGGCCGCGCGGACGGCGACGGTCTTCCCGGCGCCGACCTCGCCGGTGATCACGCCGAGGGCTCGTTGTTCGATGCACCAGCCGATCCGGGCGGTGGCCTCGGCGTGGGCGGTGTGGCGGTGCAGCATCCGCGGGTCCAGGCCGCGCCCGAACGGCATCTGGGTGAACCCGAACCTGGCCTGCAGGCCGGAGATGGTCATGACGCCGGCCCGCCGTGAGTGGCCTGGTCGGCGTCCAGCAGGGTGGCCAGGTCCAGTTGCCCGGGAACGTGCTCGACGGGCGGGTCGGTGGACGGGCTGGTGCGCAGGGCGGCGAAGGCGGCCAGTTCGGCCTCCAGCGCCGGGTCCGCGCCGACCGGTTCACTGGCCGGTTCGGGTCTGGCGGGTTCGGTCGGGAGCCGGTCGTAGCGCAGTCGTTGGGCCAGTTCGGCGCTGTGGCGGGTGTGGACCAGGTTCAGGTAGTCGATGCCGGTGGAGGTCGGTGCCGGCGGGGTGGGGGTCCGGGTCTTGGTGTGGACGTGGCGGCCGATGCGCTGGGGGGTCGCCTCGCCCATGTCCCGCCCGTCGTAGCGCACCTGCAGGCGGGTCAGGTCGAACGGGTCGTAGACCAGTTCGACCCGACGTCCGACCAGTGCCGCGTCGACCTCGTAGAGGTTGCCCTCGAACGACAGGGTCGCGGTCTTGGTCACGGTGCGGCGGGCCGACCACAAGAACGCCTCCCGCAACGACTCGGCGCTGGGGACCGGCGGTGGGCCGGCCGCCAGGAACCGTTGCAGCGGAGGCTGATCGGTCTCGGTGTGCACCCGCCGGTGGTAGACCTGCTCCACCCACGCGGTGAACAACTCGTTCAGGTGCGCCAGATCACGCACCGGCTCGGCACCCGGGGCGGCCAGTTCCCGCAGGAACTGTTCACGGACCGTCCGGAACACCCTCTCGATCTTCCCTCTGCCGGCGGGTTTGCCGGGCCGGGAATGCACCAGCTGGATTCCCAGGCACGCGCATGCACGCAGAAGCTGGGCGTCGCAGAAGGCACTGCCGTTGTCGACGTAAAGCCGCCGCGGGACGCCCCGGGCGGCCAACGCCGGGCGCAGCGCGGCAGCCAACCGCACGGTGTCCTCGCTGTGGCCCCACCGATACCCGACCAGCGCGCGAGGGTACCGGTAGGCCGCCGACGAGGTGCGCGCAGTCGCGTGTCCTTTTCCGGCGGCCCCCGGCCCGAACCGGATGTGCACGTTTCCGTGCGTCCGGCTCTCCAGCGACCTACTCCGTGATTGCCGCGATGGGCTGCCGTCCGTGGATGTTGTCATGGCAGGCGCGGCAGACCACGAGGGTCTTTCGTCGTCGTTTCACCATGAGCTCGGCCCAGGGCGGCCGTGCTTGTCCCTTGGTGCTGAGGTCGGCGAGCTTGCGCACTTGGTGGACGTCCACCTGGGCTCGTCGATCACATAGTTCGCACCATCCAGCACGGAGCCGATCGGTCAGTTCCCGACGGCTCTTGGTGATGGGGACGGGTCGGCGATCCTCGAGGACCGCCGTGTCTTGCCGTTTCAACGCGATGCCACCGAACCGGGCGACCAGTGGTTTCCTGCCTGCTCGTTCGACCACGGCTTCGAAGCATGCCCGTGGCCCGTGAGCTGTCGTGACGGTGGCCTTGAACTTCCGGGCCACCTTCGCCACGGACGAGTCATGCTTGGCGGCCAGGGTCTTGAGCATCGAGGTCTCGGCGACCCAACGTAGCCGGTTGAGCGTGGAGACGTTTCCGGCCAGCAGGTAGTACTGGACTATGCCCCTGTATTCGGACCCATAGGTGCTGATGACGGTGTAGTCATCGAAGTTCAGCAGTTCGGTCCGTCGCTCGGGTTTTCCGCGCTTGATGTAGGGGGCACATTTCGCTTTGATCACCGATGCTGGGACGCGCAGACCGATGACTCCATTCACTTTCCGACGACATCGGCTGTGCTGCACGGTGATCTCGTAGCCGAGGAACCTGGCCCTGCCCGTGCGGGCATGGGTGATCAGAGTCTTCCCTGGCGACAGGTCGAGCCTGAGTTCATCACGCAGGAACTGTGTCAGTTCGGCTTTAATCTGCTCGGCTTCTCTCTTCGGTCCGGTGAACCCGAGGATGTGATCGTCGGCATACCGGGCATAGCGCAGTCTGCGAAACCCGGGGTCGTCCGGGTCACCTTTCGGCAGAGCACGCAGCCGTTGACGTAGCACCGACGCCGCCTGCCGGTCTCCGCGCTGGCGTGCTCGGGACGCGGCAAGACGAATCCTGTCGTACTCGTTGTTGGGACCCCGCTTATCGCCTTTTGTGTAGCGGGGAATGAGGACCGTCTCGACGAACCTGTCCAGCCTGTCCAGGTAGATATTGGAAAGGACTGGAGAAGCGACGCCCCCTTGGGGTGCGCCACTCAAGGTAGCATTCCATTCCCAGTCCTCCAGATATCCAGCTTGGAGCATGTTGCGCACCAGTCTCAGGAACCGGTTGTCGTGGATCTTCTCGGCGAGAATCGAGAGCATTATCTCGTGGTCGAGAGCCCCGAAACAGTCGCGGATGTCACCCTCGATAAACCAAGTCGTCCCGGTCCATGTCCGCGCCACCTCGCGCAACGCCGTGTGGCACCCGCGACCAGGACGGAAACCGTGTGACCGGTCAGAGAACCTAGGCTCGAAGTACGCCTCCAGTAGGAGTCGCACCACCTCACCGATCAGTTTGTCCGACCATGATGGCAGTCCGAGAGGTCTCTTTGATCCGTTCTTTTTCGGGATCCAGACCCTCCGCACCGGCTGGAAACGATAGCGCTCTTGACGCAGCATCTGGATCAGGTGCTGTATCTTCTCCAGCGACATGCCATCCGCGGTTTCCCCATCAGCCCCGGGCGTCATGGCTCCGTGGTTGGAGTACTGACGCCCGTAGGCCACCAGATACAATTGCGGGTTGAACAGTTGTCGATACAGCTCATTGCACGGCAAGCCACGCCTACCGCGTTCACGTAGGACACCCAGCACCGTTTCGGCGCTCTGCATTTCGCATGCCTCCCAGCTTCGGATGTCCAGTCACCTAGCCTCCTTCGCCCTGTTGACGGCTCTCCCGTCACCCTTGGCAGGTCGTTACTCCTACGACTACTACGAGGCCTGCGTCACCCTAGGGCTCGCGCCCCTTAGGTGATCCCACGTTCGTCACCGCCATACGTAACAGCACGGGTTAGGCTCCCCACTCATCCCCTTGAATGCCCTCATTGGGCATCGTCCCCCGACCCGAAGGGTGCCTCAGCCACCACTCTATGCTGAGGCAGGTCGCGGCACCGGTATCAGGTGTCCTCTTCCGGCGAATGTCGACTTGCATCTCCCGGGGATTAGGGTTCAGGCAATCCAGCTTTAGCCATACCGCGCGGGTCCCATCAACACCTCGCTTCGACACCCGAACACGACTGTTGTTTTCCTGGCATGCTATTGTCCCCTTCACCTTTCGGATCCAGGTAAGCCATCAGACCCAGAAACCTCCCTTCGGGTTTCTCCCGGCTCTGCCGGGGATATGGCGGTGCGCTTCGTGGCGCACAGTGGTCGTCGATGAACGCGAACAGGATCGCTTTCCTGCCCTCCACGACCGGGCCGTGCAGCCCGTCTCCGGTCCACAGGTCGTTCGGCGCCCCTGCCTGGAACCGTCCGAACGCCGCCGGGGGCTTGCCGTCCGGGCGGGTGTTCAGCTCCAGCCGCACGAAATGACGTTGCAGGGTCCGCTCGTTCGGGGACCACCCGGACGTCTCGGTCAAGATCGCGGCGATCTGCGCGGCGGTCCGCTCGGGCAGTTCGCGCTTCAACGCGACCGCCACCTCCAGCACCGCAGCGGGGGTATAGGCCGCCACCCGCCGCGCCGGGGGAACCAGGGCCTCGAACCCACCGGCCCGCCAACGCCGCACCCACCGGTCGATCGTGGGCCGCGAGACCCGCACCCGATCCCCGAACGGGCCGGTGTGCTCGGCCTCGGCCAACTCACGCACCAGGACGCCGCGCTGGCGGCCCGTCAACCCCTCCGCCACCAGCGGGCGGACCAGGCAGTACCGGAACAGCCCGACCGCCTGAGCCCTTTCGGCCGCCCTCTCCAACTGCCTGTCATGGCCAGTGACCACGCCTGACTCCTCGCTTCTCGTTGGGACACAACGAGTCGCGAGGATCCACGATCACACCCGCGCCGCCCAGAGCCAACTCGTGTTGATCGACTCCCGGCAGCGGGCCGGGTGCAGCAGCCACCCGCCACTGATTGCGCCGACCACCTGCCACGGCGACCACGTAGCCACCGAGGCCCCCAACCGGCGCCGCACCGCCGCGCCCGCCGCCCCGATCACCTCGACCGCATCCGCGACCACCGACCCGCCCACCGGCGCCGGCCCACACAACGGATCGACCTCCAGCAACAACCTCATCGCCGCTACCCCGACCACACCCGCCACCACGGCGAACGACCGCAGCCACCCCCGCACCGTCGAGCACGGCCGCCCGATCGCCTCCGCGATCGCCCGATGCCCGGCCCCCGCGGCCTTGTCCACCAGCGCGCCACCGATCACCTCGACCGCGTCCGCGCGGCGAACCAGGCACGATGCCGGCAACAACACGTGCGTGCGACCGCACCCGTCCGCAGCCGAGCACCGCGAACGCCGCGGCCGAAGCCGCCACACCTCGCCCTCGGCCCGCACCTTCCGCCGCCGGGCATACCCCCACGGCGACAGCACCGCCGAGCACCCCGGACACGCCAGCCCCCCGGCCCGCAGCACCTGATCGACCTGCTCCTCGTCCGTGCCTACCATCAACACCGGGTGCCTCCGAGCACCAAGGAACGGCCCTCCCGGACCGGCCAAGGACACGGGAGGGCCGTTGCGCGTCCACGACACCCTCACGCTGTCGTCGCACACGAACAAGGTCAAACCAACTCAACGACCATCAAGATCATCATCAGTTGAAATGTCGCCGCGTCCCCGCCCCGTCCTCACCCAAGTCGTCGGCTGACA
>DATHTJ010000018.1:0-13298 GCA_035463315.1 Pseudonocardiaceae bacterium | reverse complement strand
GGTCGCTCGCCCCGCCGTGCGTGCACCATCGAACAGCTCGGCCGCGACCTGCATGCGGTGATCCGCACGGCCGCGCCCGAGGGGCGGGTCGTGCTGATCGGGCATTCCCTCGGCGGCATGACGATCATGGCGTTGGCCGAGCACCACCCTGAGCTGTTCGCCGAGCAGATCTGCGGGGTGGCTTTCCTCAACACCAGCGCCGGGGACATCGGCCGCTCGGGTCTGCCTCGGCCGGTCCTGTCTCGGCGAAACCCGATCATGCCGGTGGCCAGGCGGCTGTCCTGCTGGCAGCCCAGCGCGCGCGCGGTCGAGCGCGGGCGCGATATCTGTGGGCATCTGATCTGGAGCCTGATCCGCAAGCTCTCGTTCGGCGACGAGAAGGTCAGTCCGGCAGTGGTCGAGCTGATGGACACCATGATGAGGGCCACCTCGTTCGAAGTCATGGTCGACTTCCTGGCCACCTTTGGGGCGCACAACCGGTACGCCGCGCTGGCCGGTCTGCAGTACGCCAAGGCCCTGGTGATCGGCTCCGACAGTGACCGGTTGATTCAGTACGAGCACTCCGAGGCGATTGCGGCGCTGCTCACCGACGTTGAGCTGGTACAGGTACCGGGATCGGGCCACGTGATGATGCTGGAGCAGCCGGAGCGCGTCAACAAGCACCTGCTGGACTTGATCTCCCAGTGTGGCGGGGCCCTGCCGCGCAGCCGGACAGGCGCATGAGTCTGGTGCTGGAGTTGGCCGCTCCGGCGGATACCGAGCGCCTCGGTCGGGCCGTGGGCGAGCGCCTGCGCCCGGGTGACGTGGTGGTGCTGTCCGGGCCGCTGGGTGCCGGCAAGACGGTGCTGGCTCGCGGTATCGGCGCCGGGTTGGGGGTCCGCGGGCCGGTGACATCCCCGACGTTCGTCATCGCCCGCGAGCACCCGGCGCTGCCCGGCGGGCGGGGAGTGCCGCTGGTGCACGTCGATGCCTACCGGCTCGGCGGGATCGCTGAGCTGGATGACCTCGACCTGGACACCGACCTCCTGGCGGCCGCCGTGGTTGTGGAGTGGGGCGAGGGCATGGCTGAGCGGCTGTCCGACGAGCACCTGCTGATCCGGCTGCAGCGACGGGCTGACGAGAGCAGGCTCGCCGAGCTGCGCGGTCCGGCCCGGTTGCTGCCCCACGGCGTGATGTCGCAGCGTCTGATGCCGCAGCCATGCCCCGTGGTGTCCGAAACGTCGGATCCGTAAGCTCATCATCTGTGCTGGTGTTGGCTCTGGACACCGCGACCCCCGCGGTGACCGCCGGATTACTGCGACTGCCCGCTGCGGGCCCGCCGACGGTTCTCGCTGAGCGGGTCACCGTGGATGCCCGGGCACACGGCGAGCTGCTCATGCCGTCAGTGTGCGCCGTGCTCGCAGCCGCCGGGGTGCAGATGGGTGACCTTGACGCGGTGGTGTGCGGGGCGGGGCCAGGCCCGTTCACCGGGCTGCGGGTGGGGATGGTCACCGCTGCGGCGCTGGGCGACGCTGTGGGCATCCCGGTCTATCCCGTGGGCAGTCTGGACGCGATCGCCTACCGCGCGGGTGCCGGCACCTCCCTGCTCGTGGTCACTGACGCCCGGCGCCGGGAGGTGTACTGGGCGCGTTACGACGAGACCGGTGCCCGGGCCGAGGGTCCCCATGTGGACCGGCCGCGTGACGTGCCCCTCGCTGGGGTGGCTCGGGTGGCCGGCGCCGCCGATGCGCTAGAGCTGCCGGTGGCGCCGCTGGTGGTGGTGCCGCCGCGACACCCGGGCCCGGTCGGACTGGTCGCCGTGGTGGCGGCGGCGGTGCGGGCACACGCACCGCCAAGCCCGCTCACCCCGCTGTACCTGCGCCGTCCCGACGCGCTCGAACCCGGACCGGTCAAGCGGGTGACGCCGGTATGAGTGTCCTGATCGGACCAATGCTGGCCGCCGATGCGCAGCGCTGCACCGAACTTGAGCGACTGCTGTTCGACAGCGACGACCCGTGGCGCCCGGAGGCATTCCTGGAAGCGCTCGCCGCAGGCCATCACTACCTTGCCGCGCGGGAGGGCGGCTCGCTGATCGGTTACGCGGGTCTGGCCCGCACCGGCGGCGAGGCGGAGATACACACTCTCGCGGTGGACCCGGCGCACCAGGGCCGGGGAATCGGCCGCGCGTTGTTGCGGGCAATGCTTGACCATGCCGCGGGGGCCACGGTGTTGCTCGAGGTGCGCACTGACAACGAGTCAGCGATCCAGTTGTATCGCAGCGAGGGGTTCGAGGTGATCGGCACCCGCCGCGGTTACTACCGGCCCAGCGGAGCCGACGCGTTCACCATGCGCAGGCAGGCTTCGCTATGACCGCCGACGGGATCGTGCTGGGCATCGAGACCTCCTGCGACGAGACTGGGGTGGGCGTCGTACGGCTGTCGTGCGACGGGACGGTCACCCTGCTTGCCGACGAGATCGCGTCCAGTGTGGACGAGCACGCCCGGTTCGGCGGCGTGGTTCCCGAGGTGGCGTCCCGAGCCCACCTGCAGGCGATGGTGCCGACGGTGCAGCGCGCGCTGGGAGTTGCCGGTGTCAGGCCGCCCGATGTGGACGCGGTGGCGGTCACCGCTGGGCCGGGGCTGGCCGGCGCGCTGCTGATCGGCGTGGCTGCGGCCAAGGCGTACGCGGCGGCCTGGGGCGTCCCGCTGTACGGGGTCAACCACCTCACCGCGCACATTGCGGTGGACACCCTGGAGCACGGTCCGCTACCCCCCGCGCTGGCCCTGCTGGTCTCCGGCGGGCACTCCAGCTTGCTGCAGGTCTTGTCGCTGGTGGAACCGTTGCACCCGCTGGGTGCCACCGTCGACGATGCTGCCGGGGAGGCGTTCGACAAGGTGGCGCGACTGCTGGGGTTGGGCTTTCCCGGCGGGCCGTTCATCGACCGGGCTGCCCGGGACGGGGATCCCAGCAGCGTCCGCTTTCCCCGTGGCCTGACCGGTCCCGGTGACTCGCCCTATGACTTCTCCTTCTCCGGGCTCAAGACTGCGGTCGCCCGGCACGTCGAGGCGCTGCAGCGCCGCGGGATCACCGTGCCGGTAACCGACGTGGCGGCGGCCTTTCAGGAGGCCGTGGTCGATGTGCTCACCGCCAAGGCGATCCGAGCCGCGACCGATCGGGGCATCGACACCCTGCTCATCGGCGGTGGCGTAGCCGCAAACTCCCGGTTGCGCGCGCTGGCGCAGCACCGCTGCACGGCGGCCGGGCTGCGACTGCGGGTTCCCCGGCCGCGACTGTGCACCGACAACGGAGCCATGGTGGCCGCACTCGGGGCACACCTGCTCGCCGCCGGCGCGCCCCCCTCACAGCTCGACATCCCCGCCGACCCGAGCCTGCCGATCACCACCTCCCTGGTTGGTAGCTCTTCAAGGACCACCAACCGGGGGTGACGGTGCTGTTAACCGCTGCCAACCCCTGCGCCGGACCGGCGCAGGGGTTGGCAGCGGTTTGAGGTCGTGCCGACCCCGGTTGGTGGTCCTTGAAGAGCTACCAACCAGGTCAGGCGGGGTGCAGGGCTGGCTCCTGGTCGAGCACCACGAACGACGCCCTGGTCTGCACCGCGGCACCCGGTCGGGATACGAAGGGCACCACCTGGAAGTCGGCCTGCAGTTCACCAGGGGTGACTCGAGTGCGCACATAGCCGCGGCGGTTGTTGACGAAGCGGATGTGCGGGTTCTCCGCCAACACGGTGGCCGCTTCGGGGCGGGTCTCCGAGCCGTCCCCGCCCGAGGTGATCGAACTACAGACCAGTTCGGTGCCCACCGCGGCCGACGCAGGGTCGTCGAAGCGCTCGCGGACCTCAGCTGCCCAGTGCGAGTGGATGTCGCCGGTGAGCACCACGGCGTTGCGCACCGGTGAGTCCCGCAGCCCGGCGACGATCCGATCCCGGCTGCCGACGTAGCCGTCCCACGTGTCCACCGTGAAGTCCCGACCCGGGCCAGGAGTGAGATCAACCTGCGAGAAGAAGACCTGCTGGCCGAGCACGTCCCAGCGGGCCTGGGAACGCTGGAACCCATCCAGCAGCCACCTCTCCTGCTCGGCGCCGGTGATCGAGCGAGCGGGATCGGCGCGCTCGGGGCAGTCTGAGATGAACCGGTCGCCGCAGGGCTGATCGCTGCGGTACTGCCGGGTGTCGAGCAGGTGGAACGTCACCAAACTGCCCCACTGCACTCGACGATAGAGCTGCATGTCGATGCCGCGCGGCATCGAGGACCGGCGCAGCGGCATGTTCTCGTAATAGGCCTGCAACGCGGCCGCGCGCCGGGCGTGGAATCCCGGCTGGGAGTTTTCCGGCACCTCGTCGGCCCAGTTGTTGTCCACCTCGTGGTCGTCCCAGATCACCAGCCACGGCGCGACGGCATGTGCCGCCTGGAGGTCGGCGTCGGTCTTGTACTGCGCGTAGCGCTGGCGATAGCTCGCCAGCGTCTCGGTTTCCGGTCCGACGTGGCTGCGGACGTTGACGCTGGGGACGGTGTACTGGTCGGCGGCGTACTCGTACTGGTAGTCACCCAGGTGCAGGACGACGTCCGGATCCTCAGCGGCCAGCCCGCAGTAGGCGGTGAACCACCCGTGCTCGTACTGCGAGCAGGACGCGAAGCACATTGTCAGCGCCGAACTCACGACGGTGGGTGCCGGCGCGGTGCGAGTGCGGCCAACCGGCGAGAGATGCCCGGCAGCGCGGAACCGGTAGAAGTACTCGCAGCCAGGGCGCAGGCCGGTGAGTTCGATGTGCACGCTGTGCGCCGTTTCCGGCACTGCTGCGCTGCGCCCGCGCTGCTCGACCTGCCGGAACCCCTCGTCGGTCGCAAGCTCCCACTCCACGTCGACGGGGCGCTGCGGCATCCCGCCGAGCCCGTCCTCGGCCAGTGGACTGGGAGCCAGCCGGGTCCAGAGCACCACGCCGTCGGCAGCCGGGTCTCCGGAGGCCACCCCGACGGTGAACGGGTCGCCCAGCGGCTGGCTGCGGGCACCTGCCAGCGGCCGGGCTGCACAACCAGCGCCCAGCGGCATCGCGGTGAGCACGGTCGCGGCGGCCGCACCGAGAAGGACCGTGCGGCGGCTCAGACGGCGCCAGGGCTCGGTCACCTATGTGTCCTTCGGCTGGGTCGTGGGACCCAAGAGTGCACTGGATCCGATGACCGGCGCCACCAGTAGCGGGTGACGGCGTGGCAATACGCGAGTGAATGTTCGGATGTGCTCGACTTTCGCGACCACCCTAGTTGAGCGCTGGCACTCGGCGCAGTAGTCTGCCAACTGGCACTCTGGTCGTCAGAGTGCCAAACATGGCCCGGGCCGCCTCGACACCCGCGACGGCGGGGTGGTCACAGCCAGCATTCAGACAACCCTGCCAGCTCTTCGAAGACCCCAGAAAGTGGAGGTCACACCGTGGCGAGCGTGAACATCAAGCCGCTCGAGGACAAGATCGTCGTTCAGGCCAGTGAGGCCGAGACGATGACCGCGTCCGGCATTGTTATCCCAGACACCGCCAAGGAGAAGCCCCAGGAGGGCAAGGTCTTGGCCGTGGGCCCGGGTCGCGTCAACGACGCCGGCAACCGCATCCCGGTGGATGTGAGCGTCGGTGACGTCGTTATCTACACCAAGTACGGCGGCACCGAGATCAAGCACAACGGTGAGGAGTACCTGATTCTCTCCGCACGCGACGTGCTTGCCGTTGTCAACTGACGGTTCGACCGTCGCGTCAACACTGTGGTCGTCAGCAGACGGCCGCTTAGATTGCCGTGACCGCCCCGCGGCCCCTCCTAGGGTCAGCGGGGCGGTCGCGCATCGGGTCCCGGCAACGTCGGCGACCTACCAGAGTTTCGTCGTGAGGAAGGCAGGCAATGCCCAAGCAGATCACGTTCGACGAGACCGCACGGCGCGCGCTGGAGCGTGGAGTCGACCAGCTCGCCGACGCGGTCAAGATCACTCTCGGCCCGCGCGGCCGGCACGTGGTGCTGGACAAGAAGTTCGGTGGCCCGTCGATCACCAACGACGGGGTGACGATCGCCCGTGAGATCGAGCTGACCGATCCCTATGAGAACCTCGGTGCCCAACTCGCCAAGAGCGTGGCGACGAAGACCAATGACGTGGCTGGTGACGGCACCACCACCGCCACGGTGCTGGCACAGGCCATGGTCCGTCTGGGACTGCGAAACGTGGCCGCCGGCGCCAACCCCACCGCGCTGGGGCACGGCATCGCAGCGGCCGCCGATGCTATCGCCGCGATGTTGAAATCCAAGGCAACGCCGGTACAGGGTCAGCAGGCGATCGCCCAGGTCGCCACGGTGTCCTCGCGTGACCCGAAGATCGGCGCGCTGGTCGGCGAGGCGATGACCAAGGTCGGCGAGAACGGCGTCATCACCGTGGAGGAGTCCTCCACGATGGCTACCGAATTGGAGATCACCGAGGGCATCGCGTTCGACAAGGGTTACATCTCGCCCTACTTCGTCAACGACGCCGAGCGGATGGAGACGGTACTGCAGGACGCCAACATCCTGCTGCACCGCGACAAGATCTCCTCGATCCAGGACCTGCTGCCGCTGCTGGAGAAGGTCAGTCAGGCCGGCAAGCCGCTGCTCATCGTGGCCGAGGACGTCGAAGGTGAGGCGCTGTCCACCCTGGTGGTCAACGCGATCCGCAAGACCCTCTCGGTGGTAGCGGTGAAGGCACCGTTCTTCGGTGACCGCCGTAAGGCGTTCATGGATGACCTCGCCGTCGTGACGGGTGCCCAGGTGATCAACCCGGAGGTCGGCCTGGCGCTGTCCGAGGTCGGGATCGAGGTACTCGGCCAGGCCCGGCGGATCGTGGTGACCAAGGACGACACCACCATCGTCGACGGCGCCGGCGACCAGACGGAGGTCGACGCCCGTGCTGCGCAGCTTCGGCGCGAGATCGACGAGACCGACTCGGACTGGGACCGCGAGAAGCTCCAGGAGCGGCTTGCCAAGCTCGTCGGCGGAGTGGCGGTGATCAAGGTGGGGGCGGCCACCGAGACCGAGCTTAAGGAGCGCAAGGCCAGGATCGAAGATGCCGTGGCGGCCACGAGGGCGGCCGCTGAGGAGGGCATCATTCCCGGCGGCGGGGTTGCGTTGGTGCACACCGCCCAGTCGGTCGGTGACCTCGGACTGCACGGTGACGAGGCCACCGGTGTCGCCATCGTGTGGGCTGCCAGTGCCGCCCCGGTGGCCTGGATCGCCAACAACGCGGGCTTCGAGGGCTCCGTGGTGGTCGCCAAGGTGCGCGAGATGGAATGGGGTCACGGCTTCGACGCCGAGGCCGAGACCTACTGCGACCTGGTTGCCGCGGGAATCGTCGACCCGGTGAAGGTGACCCGGTCGGCGATCGTCAACGCTGCCTCGATCGCTCGGATGGTGATCACCACCGAGAGTGCGGTGGTAGACAAGCCGGAGCAGGCGCCCGCGGCTGGTCATGGTCACGGCCATGGG
This sequence comes from Pseudonocardiaceae bacterium, assembly GCA_035463315.1. Lineage (GTDB taxonomy): Bacteria > Actinomycetota > Actinomycetes > Mycobacteriales > Pseudonocardiaceae. The sequence continues at coordinate 5,817 of DATHTJ010000018.1, read as the reverse complement.
CACGGCCCGGGTTTGTGAGCCACCTAGCACGTGCTGCCGTAGTAACGTCACGACGGCCCCCGCATCTCAACAGTGGGAGATGCAGGGGCCGTCGGGACGACATTAGGTAGCAGGGATGGCCCGAATCATCTGGGTTCGCGGTACTGCCGCGATCCGCTCACACTCGGTAGAGTGAGCGTTGCTCCTCGCGGTGATCAGGCCGTTCGGAGTGGTGTGGCTCCGGCCTCTGATGAAATTCCATCAGATCGTGTCAAGTTCCGGCTCCGCACGACCGATAGGGAGGTGGGCACATCACTTGGCTGCAGGAAAGGAGCCCTCCCGTGACCGCAGTTCTCATCTGCGATGACCGGCGAAGCGTCCGTGAGGGACTCACTCGGGTGATGTCCGCGGTCCCTGGCGTCGCCCGGATCGACTGCGTGGCACACGGCGATGAGCTGCTGGCTCGCTATTCCCGGCAGCCCGTGGACGTCGTTCTGGTGGGGACCCAGCGTGCGGTACCGACCGGTGTGGAGGCCACCCGCCGGCTGGTGTCGGCGCACCCCCAGGCCAACGTCATCGTGTTCGGTGCACCAGACGATGCAGGCAGCATCGCCGCCGCGATCGCCGGTGGCGCCCGAGGTTACTTGCGCTGGGACGCATCGCGTCCGGAACTCGTCGCCGCGCTGGCACACACCCTGGCTAGTACCTCGGTACCGGCGCCGCGACCCCCGTCTGACCCTGGCGTCCAGCTCACCGAGCGTGAGCTGCAGGTGCTGCGCGGGATGAGCCAAGGCAAGAGCAACGGGCAGATCGGGCGTGAACTGTATCTCTCCGAGGACACCGTGAAGACCCACGCCCGGAGACTGTTCCGCAAGCTCGGCGTGCGGGATCGGGCTCAGGCCGTCGCACACGGTTTCCGGCGCGGTCTGGTCGCCTGATTCGTTCAGCGGGGAGGGCCGGTGGCATCGCCATCGGCCCTCCCCGCTTTGGCCCCCGCAGATGCGGACATACCGTGCAGAGGCACCTCATTGGGCACTTGATCTGTCGCCCACTACGGTTATGCCTGAGGTGCCGTGGTCTTGGGATGGTGATGGGTGTCTGGGACAGCGGAGTGGCCACCGCCGGCCGGCGTGGAGTCCGGCTGGTCCCGCGTCGTAACGGCAGGGCTGCAATCTGCGATGACCGTTGTGGGGGACGAACTTAACGTCCTTGTTGGTGCCGCCGTTGACGGTGACCGAGCTGCCGTCGACGGTGTGCTCCGCTGGATCCGTCCTCTCGTGGTGCGGTACTGCCGCGCGCGTGTCGGTAGCCAGGAGAAGACGTTCGCCTCGGCGGACGACGTAGCCCAGGAGGTGTGTCTCGCGGTGTTTGCGGCCCTGCCCAGTTACCGCGACCAGGGTCGGCCGTTTCTTGCCTTCGTGTACGGCATCGCTGCACACAAGGTGGCCGACGCCCACCGGTCGGCGGCACGCAACCGCGCCGAGCCGGTTTCGGAGGTCCCCGATTCCCCGGAGCTGGGTGACGGTCCGGAGCAGCGGGCGATGCAGGGTGAGCTGGCCGGGCGGATGACCAAGCTGCTGGACATGCTGCCGGACAAGCAGCGCGAGATTCTCGTGCTGCGGGTCGTGGTGGGGCTCTCCGCGGAGGAGACCGCCGAGGCGGTGGGGTCGACTCCCGGTGCGGTCCGGGTAGCGCAGCACCGGGCTCTGGGTCGGCTGCGCAGCGTACTAGCGTCCGAGGGGGTGGCCTGATGTCCGGTCGCGACGACGACCCACGTGCCGGTCATCGCAACGGGAACACTTCTGAGATACCCGTTGATCTGGCTGCCGTCCAGGCTGACGACGCGCTGCTGGACATGCTCGGCGGCGCCGGCCGCACGCCGGGCGACACCGACATCGACGTTGACGGCGAGCTGGCAAGCGTGCTGGTGGCCTGGCGTCGCGAGGTGCATGTCGACTCGAACCGGTTGCTGGTGGACACCGACACTGCCTTGGCGGTGATCAGCGCCGCTCGCCGGCCGGCCCGCCGGCGTGGCCCCTTGTTCGGGCCGATCGCGGCAGCAGCGACGGTGTTGGTGATCGCTTTCTCCGCAGTGGGCCTGGTTGCCAAGTCCGCGCAACCCAACGACCAGTTGTGGGGCGTGACCCAGGTGCTTTACCCCGAATACGCCCGCTCGGTGGAGGCTGCGGCCTTCGTCCGGACCGAGCTCAACAAAGCCGATGCGGCGCTGCGAGAAGGTCATCCTGAGCAGGCCAAGGCATCGCTGCAACGCATCCAGCAGCAGCTCCCGGTGATCGCCGAGGCAGAGGGTCGCACCGATCTCACTGCCCGCCATCATGAGCTCGAGCGGGAGCTGGTCACCGACCCGTCCGTGCAAGGCTCGCCGCCCGAATCGCCGGACGCCAGCTCGCCGGAACAACCCGCGGCACCGGCGCCCGAAACGTCCTCGACCACCATCCCGACCGAGTCGTCCTCGACGGTGGAGCCGAGTTCGTCCCCGGAGGTGGAGCCGAGTTCGTCTCCGGCGGTGGAGCCGAAGCCAGCACCGCCGGCGAAGCCGAATCCGCCCCCGGCGGTCGAGCCGAAGCCAGCACCGGCGGCGAAGCCGAACCCGCCCACGGTGGTCAAGCCGAACCCGCCCCCGCGGCGAGCTGAGCCCAGCGCGTCTACGGAGAACGGTCCGGAGCGGCCGCCGGGTGGCTGATGCGGTTCAGCCGCCGTCCTCGGCGAGGACGGCGTCGGTGTAACCCCGGCAGTACTCCCAGCTGACATACCCAGCCGGGTCTGGGTCGTACGCGGGCTCGTGCGGGCGCATCCGACCTGCCTCGAGTAGCTGCTGCAGGCTTGCCCGCAGCAAGTGCCAGTCGTGAAAGTGCTGCTCGGCACAATCCGGGCAGTCCACGACGATCCCGCGGAGCCCGCGAGGCGCCAGCAGTGCCTGGTAGACGGCCAGATCGCTCAGGTCGGCGAGCAGCCCCGCCCGTTCCTCGTCGTCCAGCGGCTCCTCATCGGCGTCCCCGGGGTCATCCAACGCCTCCAGTGCCAGCGTCGGGTCCTCCGGGTCACCGGCGAACGGGTCGGGGGGAAGTGAGTCATGCGCCACGGCTGGCACCGTACCTGCCCGGCGGATGGCGCCGTGACGGATACCATGGTTTGACCCACCCGGTCACCCACCGACTCCAGCCATCCCCACTGCCAGGAAGGCCGTCCCTGCGCATGACCAGCGAGCTCACCGCGCCCGGCTTCCCGTCGAAGTTCGCGCTGCTTGGTCTGACCTTCGATGATGTCCTGCTGCTGCCCGCCGAGTCCGACGTGGTGCCTGCGGAGGTCGACACGTCGACCAGGCTCTCTCGCAACATCACGTTGCGAGTGCCGCTGGTCTCCTCGGCGATGGACACGGTGACCGAGGCGCGGATGGCCCTCGCGATGGCCCGTCAGGGGGGGATGGGGGTACTGCACCGCAACCTGCCGGCCGAGGAGCAGGCCGCGCAGGTCGAGTTGGTCAAACGGTCCGAGGCGGGCATGGTGACCGACCCGGTGACCTGTCTGCCGGAGAACAACCTGGCCGAGGTGGACGCGCTGTGTGCCCGCTACCGGATCTCCGGCGTGCCCGTCACCGACTCCGACGGCGTGCTGGTGGGCATCATCACCAACCGGGACATGCGCTTCGAGGTCGACCATGACAAGCCGGTCTCCGACGTGATGACCAAACCGCCGTTGATCACTGCGCAGGTGGGGGTCACCGCGGACGCGGCACTGGGCCTGCTGCGCCGCCACAAGGTCGAGAAGCTGCCCATCATCGACGGGCACGGCCGGCTCCGTGGCCTGATCACTGTCAAGGACTTCGTGAAGACCGAGAAGTACCCGCTGGCGACCAAGGATCCAAACGGGCGGCTGTTGGTGGGGGCTGCGATCGGGGTCGGCGAGGACGCCAAGCAGCGGGCCGCGCTGCTCGTCGAGGCCGGCGTCGACGTGCTCGTCGTGGACACCGCGCACGGGCACTCCCGCGGGGTGCTGGAGATGATCAGCATGCTCAAAGCCGAAGTGGGGAGCACCGTCGATGTCATCGGCGGCAACGTGGCGACCCGGGCCGGGGCGCAGGCGCTGGTCGACGCCGGCGCGGACGCGGTGAAGGTCGGGGTGGGCCCCGGCTCGATCTGCACCACCCGGGTCGTGGCCGGGGTGGGCGTGCCGCAGATCAGCGCCATCTTCGAGGCGGACCGGGCGTGCCGCCCCGCAGGGGTTCCGGTGATCGGCGACGGTGGTATCCAGTACTCCGGCGACATCGCCAAGGCCATCGTCGCGGGGGCCAGCACCGTGATGCTGGGCAGCCTGCTCGGGGGCACCGCCGAGGCGCCGGGTGATCTGATCCTGGTCGATGGCAACCAATACAAGACCTATCGTGGGATGGGCTCGATGGGTGCCATGGCCTCGCGCGGTGCCGGGCGGTCGTACTCCAGGGACCGCTACTTCGCCGACGACGTGCTGTCCAATGACAAGCTGGTGCCCGAGGGCATTGAGGGGCGGGTCCCCTTCCGCGGGCCACTGTCGCTGGTGGCCCACCAGCTGGTGGGTGGCCTGCGAGCGGCGATGGGCTACGCCGGCGCCGCGACGATCCCGGCGTTGCAGGACGCGCAGCTGGTGCAGATCACTGCGGCGGGGATCAAGGAGAGCCACCCACACGACATCACCATGACGGTGGAGGCCCCGAACTACGCGGTGCGCTGAGATGCGGGATCTGGTGGAGATCGGCATGGGCCGCACCGCGCGGCGGACCTACGACTTTGACGACGTGGAGATCGTGCCCTCGCGGCGCACCCGCTCCTCCCGGGACGTATCGACCACCTGGCAGATCGACGCCTACCGTTTCGACATCCCGCTGGTTACCCACCCCACCGACGCGATCGTGTCACCGGCGATGGCGGTCCGGATCGGTGCGCTCGGCGGGCTCGGAGTGCTGAATGCCGAGGGGTTGTGGGCCCGCCACCCGAACGTCGACAAGCTGCTGTTCACGCTCACCTCCGCGATGGACGAGGCCGACGAGGCGGCTGCGGTGCGGCTGTTGCAGCAGTGGCACTCGGCCCCGATCCGGGTCGACCTGCTCACCGAGGCGATCGGCCAGGTGACCGCGTCCGGCGTGACGGTGGCCGCTCGGGTCAGCCCGCAGCACGCCCGGGGCCTTGCGCCCGACCTGCTTGCCGCCGGTGTCGAGATCCTCGTCGTGCAGGGCACCATCGTCTCGGCCGAGCATGTCTCCAGCGCTGCCGAGCCGCTCAACCTGATGGAGTTCATCGCGTCGATGGACGTCCCGGTGATCGCCGGGGGAGTGGGGGACTATCGCACCGCGATGCACCTGATGCGTACCGGGGCCGCCGGCGTGATCGTCGGCTACGGGGCGAGTGCGAGCACCTCGACTGGTGACGTGCTCGGCATCGGGGTACCCATGGCCACCGCCGTCGCCGACGCAGCAGCCGCCCGGCGGGACTACCTGGACGAGACCGGTGGGCGCTACGTGCACGTGATCGCCGACGGTGGGATGCGCACCAGCGGCGACATAGCCAAGGCGATCGCCTGCGGGGCGGACGCGGTCATGCTCGGTGAACCGCTGGCCGCCGCCGCCGAGGCGCCCGGCAACGGGTTGTACTGGACTGCCTCCGCAGCGCACCCCTCACTACCGCGCAGCCACGTCATCACGGTGCCCGAGAGCTCGGTCGGCATCGACACGCTGCTGTTCGGCCCCTCCTGCGACCCTGGGGGTGAGGTGAACCTGTTCGGCGCGCTACGCCGCGCACTGGCCAAAACCGGCTACTCAGAACTCAAAGAGTTCCAAAAAGTCGG
>DATHTJ010000017.1:0-18812 GCA_035463315.1 Pseudonocardiaceae bacterium | reverse complement strand
TGGACAGCCCGTGGTCAGGGTAGGGGCGGCAGTGCCGAACATCCTTGAAGATCACAGGCCCCGCCCACCTCCGTCCCAGAACCGGCGGGAGCACCTTAGGGCACCGGGCTCGCTGGCGGGCTCCGACACCTGCGCCTGGCCCGCACTAGACTCGGTGGACAGGCTCTTACCAGCACGGGGACCAGGGAGGTGACGTGAACGCAGACGACCGCCGGTTCGAGGTCCTGCGCGCCATCGTCACGGACTACGTGGCCACCCACGAGCCAGTTGCGTCCCGATCGCTGGTGGAGCGGCACAATCTTGGGGTCTCCAGCGCGACCATCCGCAACGACATGGTGGCGCTGGAGGAGGACGGCTACATCACCCAGCCGCACACCAGCGCGGGCCGAGTACCCACCGACAAGGGTTACCGGTTGTTCGTCGACCGGCTCTCGGAGGTCAAGCCGCTGTCGGCGGCCGAGCGTCGCGCAGTGCACACCTTCTTGAAGGGCGCGGTCGACCTCGATGACGTGCTGCGGCGCAGTGTGCGGTTGCTGGCCCAGCTCACCCGGCAGGTGGCAGTGATCCAGTACCCCACCCTGAGCCGCTCCACGGTGCGTCATCTCGAGGTGCTCGCGGTGACCCCGGCCCGGTTGATGCTGGTACTCATCACCGATGCGGGCCGCGTGGACCAGCGCCTTCTCGATCTGGGTGACGTCATCTCGGAGGATCAGGTGGCGCAGCTGCGAACGCTGCTCAACCAGGCGCTGTCGGGTCGCCGGCTGGCCGACGCCTCCGTGGCGGTGGCCGATCTGCCCGAGCAGACTCCGGTCGAGCTCCGGGACGCGATGACCCGGGCCTCCACAGTTCTGATCGAGACGTTGGTAGAGCATCCCGAGGAGCGGCTGCTGCTCGGCGGCACCGCTAACCTCACTCGGAACGCCGCCGACTTCCCGGGCTCGTTGCGCCAGGTGCTCGAGGCGCTGGAGGAGCAGGTGGTGGTGCTCAAGCTGCTGGCCGCGGCCCGTGACCCGGGCACCATCACGGTGCGGATCGGCGAGGAGAATGAGGCCGAGGAGATGCGCAGCACGTCGTTGGTCTCGATCGGCTATGCCTCCCACGGCACGGTGCTCGGGGGTATGGGCGTGGTCGGGCCGACCAGGATGGACTACCCGGGCACCATCGCCGCGGTGCGTGCGGTAGCCCGATATGTGGGAGAGATCCTGACCACCCGCTGACCGCGGGAGGCCGGGCACACGGAGATTGCACGACGAGTACCGCGGCGAGGGTCGCGGCAGGAGGACGCCAGCGTGGCCAAGGACTATTACGCGATCCTGGGCGTGCCCAGGGGCGCCAGCGCGGAGCAGATCAAACGCGCGTACCGCAAGCTGGCGCGCGAGCTGCACCCCGACGTCAATCCCGACGCGCAGGCGCAGCAGCGTTTCCAGGACGTCACTGCCGCCTACGAGGTCCTGACCGACCCGCAGAAACGCCAGATCGTCGACCTCGGCGGGGACCCGCTAGAGCCCGGGCGCGGTGGGGCCGGCGGCGGTGACCCGTTCAGCGGGTTCGGTTTCGGCGACATCATGGACGCCTTCTTCGGTGCCACCGGGGGTCCCGGTGGACGGCGAGGACCGCGCAGCCGGGTGCAGAGCGGTTCTGATGCCCTGATCCGGTTGCAGCTCACTCTCGAGGAGTGTGCCAGCGGGGCATCCCGCGAGCTCACCGTGGACACCGCGGTGCTCTGCGGTGACTGCAACGGCTCCGGTTGCGCACCCGGCACCGGGCCGCAGACCTGTGACACCTGTGGCGGCGCGGGCGAGGTGCAGAACGTGCAGCGCTCCTTCCTCGGTCAGGTGGTGACCTCCCGGCCGTGCCCGGTGTGCCGCGGCATCGGCGAGGTCATCCCGGATCCCTGCCGCCAGTGCGACGGGGACGGGCGGGTCCGGGCCCGCCGCAACGTCACCGCCAAGGTGCCGGCCGGGGTGGCCGACGGGATGCGGGTGCGGATGGCCGGCCAGGGCGAAGTCGGTCCTGGTGGCGGCCCTGCGGGCGATCTCTACGTCGAGGTGCAGGAGGTGCCGCACGAGACGTTCACCCGGGACGGTACCGACCTGCACTGCACCGTGCGGGTGCCGATGACCGCCGCTGCGCTGGGCACCACCGTGGCGCTGGAGACCCTCGACGGCATCGAGGAGGTCCGGGTCGAGCCGGGCACCCAGTGCGCGACGGTGCTCTCCCTGCGAGGGCGGGGGATGCCCCGGCTGCGCAGCACCGGCCGCACCGAGGGGCGGGGCGACCTGTTCGTCCACCTCGATGTGGTGACCCCGACGCGGCTGGATTCCCGGCAGATGGAGCTGCTGCGGGAACTTGCCATGCTGCGTGGTGAGGAACAGGCCGAGCTCACGGCGAATGGTCGGGCCGGTGGCTTGTTCTCACGGTTGCGGGACTCCTTAGGTGGACGCTGACGGGCGCCGGTGAGACAGGGTGAGCAGCCTGCCGGTGTTTTTCGCGGGACAGCTGCCACCCGAGGGCACTGAGACGATCCTGGACGGACCGGAGGGCAGGCACGCCGCGACCGTGCGCCGGCTGCGCGCCGGCGAGCGCCTGATGCTCTCCGACGGCCGTGGTGGGCTGGCCGTCTGCGAGGTGCTGGATACCGGCCGGGACCAGCTGCGGTTGTGGGTGCTGCACCGCCGGACCGAGCCAGCTCCGGCATTGCGGGTGACGCTGGCCCAGGCACTGGTCAAGGGCGAGCGTGGTGAACTGGCGGTGGAGCTGGCGACCGAGGCCGGGGTGGATGCAGTACTGCCCTGGCGGGCGAGCCGCTGCGTGGCCCGCTGGGACGAGGGACCCCGCGGGGCCAAGGCGCTGTCCCGCTGGGGGGAGACCGCGCGACAGGCGGCCAAGCAGGCCCGCCGGGGATGGTTTCCCGAGGTGGCCGAGCCGGTGGACACCGCCGGGCTCGCACTGCGCTGCACTGCGGCGGCGGGATGCTTGGTGCTGCACGAGGCGGCCAGCGAGTCGCTGGCGTCGGTGCCGTTGCCCGCCGAGGGAGAATTGGTGCTCGTCGTCGGTCCTGAGGGCGGCATCACCGAGACCGAACTGGCCACGCTGACTGCCGCGGGAGGCCGACCGGTGCGGCTGGGCCCGGGGGTGTTGCGTTCCTCGAGTGCAGGAGTAGTAGCTCTCGGTGCAATAGGTGCCCTCACTGGACGGTGGGAATTGCTCCATTAGAGTGGCATATAGCTCCGATAGCCTTGGTAAGGGTTACCTTATGTGCGGGAGGTCGATGACGACCACCAGATGAGGTACAAGTTCCTTCCGGGCTCACCAGCCCGGAGAAACCCGCCGGGCACCTCCCCCCTCGGTCCGGCGGCCGCCGCGCCGCAGCGGAATGGCCCCCAGTTTCTGCTGTGGCGCGGCAACCTATCTCGCAGTCTCCGGCTAGCATCAGTTCAGCCGGTTGACCCGAGATGCGCGAGCGCGCAGGAAGCAGGACCCACGCACACGTGACCCCTACGCCAGTGGAGGGCACCTCGCCGTCCGGTTCGGAGACGACACAGTCCGAACCGGTCCAATCCAAGATCGTTATCCCGGGTGCCGTCGTGCTGGCATTGCTGGGGTCCCGGGATGAGAACTTGCGGGTGATTGAGGATCTGCTGGCCGCTGACGTGCACGTGCGGGGCAACGAGATCACCCTCTCCGGCACCCCGGTGGACGTGGCGTTCGCCGAGCGGACCTTCGGTGAGCTGCTCACTCTGGCTCATCGCGGCCAGCAGTTCGGCCCGGACGCGGTGCGCCGGACCCTGGCGATGCTCGAGCAGGGGGAGGCGGACCCCGCCGAGGTGCTCAGTCTGGACATCCTGTCCCGGCGCGGTCGCACGATCCGGCCTAAGACGCTGAACCAGAAGCGTTACGTCGACGCCATCGGTCGCTACACGATCGTGTTCGGTATCGGGCCCGCTGGTACTGGCAAGACCTACCTCGGGATGGCCAAGGCGGTGCAGGCGCTGCAGGCCAAGCAGGTCAACCGGATCATCCTCACCCGGCCGGCGGTGGAGGCCGGAGAGCGGTTGGGCTTCCTGCCCGGCACGCTGTACGAGAAGATCGACCCGTACCTGCGACCGCTGTACGATGCCCTGCACGACATGCTTGAGCCGGAGTCGATTCCCAAGCTGATGGCCGCCGGGACTATTGAGGTCGCCCCGCTGGCCTACATGCGCGGGCGTACCCTCAACGATGCGTTCATCATCCTTGATGAGGCGCAGAACACCACGCCGGAGCAGATGAAGATGTTCCTCACCCGGCTCGGCTTCGGCTCCAAGGTCGTGGTCACCGGTGACGTCACGCAGATTGACCTGCCGGGCGGTCAGGTTTCCGGGCTGCGGATCGTGCAGCACATCCTTGATGGGGTGGACGACGTGCACTTCGCGCAGCTGTCCAGCGCCGATGTGGTCCGTCACCGGCTGGTCACCGACATCGTGGACGCGTATGCGCGGTGGGATGCCGTTCAGGAGGGCACCGGGGCGCGCCCGGTTCCCAACCGCAGCGACCGTCGCCGGAGGCGGTGACCTCCCCCAGTGGGCATCGAGATCGCCAACGAGTCCGGCACCGCCCTCCCCGAGGCATCCATCGCGGCGGCGGCACGTTTCGCGATGGATCGGATGGGCGTCAGCCCGCTGGCCGAGCTGTCAGTGCTGCTGGTCGGGATCGGGGTGATGGCCGATCTGCACCAGCACTGGATGGACCAGCCGGGGCCCACCGACGTGATGGCCTTTCCGATGGATGGAGCCGACGACGGTGGGCTGCTGGCGGGCGGGCGGCCGGACAGCTCGGTGGGCGGCCCAGCGCTGCTCGGCGACATCGTGCTGTGCCCAGAGGTCGCCATCGAGCAGGCCGCCGCAGCGGGTCACTCGGTGCTCGACGAGCTGCACCTGCTCACCGTGCACGGCGTGCTGCACCTGCTGGGTTACGACCACGCCGAGCCCGCCGAGGAGCATGAGATGTTCACCTTGCAGAACCGGATTCTCGACGAGTTCCGGCGTGCCGCCCGGGCCAGCCGGCGCCGGAGCGCCCAGCGGGAAGCGGACACCCGGCTGCTCGGGGCGGTTGGTCTGGACGGGCCGGAGGACTCCGGCCTGCCGAGATAATCAGCAGGTGCTGACCGGTGCTGACGTCGTCCCTTCCGCTACTGGTGCTGGCCGCCGCCCTCGTGGTGGCCGCCGGGGCCTTCGCCGCGGCTGACGCCGCGCTGGGCACGGTGTCGCGGGCCCGGGTCGACGCGCTGGTGCGCTCCGGCCGGTGGGGCGCCAGCCAGCTCGCGCTGGTCATCGCTGACCGGCCTCGGCACATCAACCTGCTGCTCTTGCTGCGGCTGAGCTGCGAGCTGACCGCCACGGTGCTGGTCACCGTGGCGGCGGTGCGGGCGTTGCAGCCGACCTGGCTGGCGGTCCTGATCGCGGGGCTGGCAATGGTGGTGGTGACCTACGTGGTCGTCGGGGTGGGTCCGCGCACCATCGGGCGCCAGCACCCCTACGGTGTCGGCTTGGTGGTGGCCGGACCGGTCCGGGTGTTGGGCCGGATCCTGAGTCCGCTGTCGCGGCTGCTCATCCTGGTCGGTAATGCGATCACTCCCGGCCGGGGTTTCCCGGAAGGGCCGTTCACCTCCGAGGTCGAGCTCCGCGAGCTGGTGGATATGGCGGGTGAGCGCGGCGTGGTCGAGGCCGGTGAGGCCGAGATGATCCACTCCGTGTTCGAGCTCGGTGACACCGTGGCCCGCGAGGTGATGGTGCCCCGGACCGAGATCGTCTGGATAGAGCAGCACAAGTCGGTGCGCCAGGCAGTGGCGCTGGGACTGCGCTCCGGATTCTCCCGGATCCCGGTGATCGGAGACAGCGTCGATGACATCGTCGGTGTCGCACACCTCAAGGATCTGGTGGCGCGGACCGTGGACGGGGTCCAAGACGGCGGCACTGTCAGCGAGGTGATGCGGCCCGCGACGTTCGTGCCCGACTCCAAGCTGCTCATCGGGCTGCTCAAGGAGATGCAGATCTCGCACAACCACATGGCTGTCGTCGTCGACGAGTACGGTGGCACTGCCGGGCTGCTGACGATCGAGGACATCCTGGAGGAGATCGTCGGTGAGATCACCGACGAGTCCGACACCGAGCAGCGGCCGCCGATCGAGCACCTCGGCGACGGCACGGTGCGGGTGATCAGCCGGCTGCCGGTGGTTGATCTGGGTGAGCTGTTCGCGGTGGATCTCGAGGACACTGACGTGGAGACCGTCGGTGGGCTGCTCGCGCAGCAGTTGGGTCGGGTGCCGGTGCCTGGTGCCGAGGCCCAGGTGGCCGGCCTGCGGCTGCGGGCCGAGGGCGGTAACGATCGTCGGGGGCGGCTGCGCATCACCACCGTCATCGCAAGCCGGGTCCACCCGCAGCCGGATGCCCAGGCTCAGCAACCCCAGGCCAACCAGTACCAGGAGCACCAATCCCAGCTCCACCCCGTTGCGGCCGACCCGCCGCAGGAAGCGAGCGACACCCGTGCCTGAGACTGCTGACCTCGACTCTGCTGACGTGAACCCTGCTGACCTTGACCCCGAGGACGCCAAGATCGTGACGCTGGCACGCTCGGCGCAAACGCGTACCGGTGCCGAGGAGGGTGCCGCGGTGCGCGACACCGAGGGGCGGACCTACACGGGTTGCACGGTCTCGCTGCCCTCGCTGGCGCTCACCGCGCTGCAAGCGGCGGTCGCCGCGGCAGTGGCCAGCGGGGCGACCGGCTTGGAGGCGGCCGCGGTGGTGTCCGGTTCGGGGTCGGTGGACGCAGTCTCGCTGGCTGCGGTCCGCGAGCTCGGGCCGCGGGCCGCTGTGCTGCTGGCCAACCAGCGCGGCGCACTTACCGGCGTGCTGCGCGCGGCGGGTTAGAGGTGGCTGTGGATACCGAAGGGACGGCTGCCCGGACGACGTTCCGGGCCGGTTTCGCCTGCCTGGTGGGCCGGCCCAACGTCGGCAAGTCGACGTTGACCAATTCGCTGGTGGGCCAGAAGGTGGCAATCACCTCCAGCCGGCCGCAAACCACCCGGCACACCATCCGGGGAATCGTGCACCAGCCCGACGGGCAACTCATCCTGGTGGACACGCCCGGCCTGCACCGGCCCCGCACCCTGCTCGGCCAACGACTCAACAGCCTGGTGCGCGCGACCTGGTCTGAGGTGGACGCGATCGGGTTCTGCGTGCCCGCCGACGCCGGGATCGGGCCCGGGGACCGGTTCATCGCCGGTGAGCTGGCTGCGCTGGCCCGGCGCACCCCGGTGTTCGGCATCGTGACCAAGACCGATCTGGTGAGCCCACAGCGGGTGGCCGAGCAGCTCGCCGGGCTGGCCGACCTGGCCCGGTCGGCCGGCTTCGGCGAGTTCGCCGAGCTGGTGCCGGTGTCTGCGGTCGACGGCTTCCAGGTGGGGCTACTCGCCGACCTGCTGCTGGCCCGGATGCCCGAGTCCCCGCCGCTGTACCCGGATGGGGAGCTCACCGACGAACCGGAGCAGACCCTGGTGGCGGAGCTGGTGCGGGAGGCGGCGCTGGAGGGGGTGCGCGAGGAGCTGCCGCACTCGCTGGCCGTCGTGGTGGAGGAGATGGGCCCGCGGGAGGGGCGAGCCGACCTGCTCGATGTCTATGCGAACCTCTATGTCGAGCGGGACAGCCAGAAGGCGATCGTGATCGGGCGTGGCGGCCAGCGGCTCAAGGAGGTCGGCAGCCGCGCGCGGGCGCACATTGAGGCGCTGCTGGGCACATCGGTATACCTGGACTTGCGGGTGAAGGTCGCCAAGGACTGGCAGCGTGACCCCAAGCAGCTGCGTCGCCTCGGTTTCTGAGTCCTCCCGCGCGCCGCCTCCGATCGCTGCTCGGTGATGCGACGATGGGCGGGTGAGCCTGTACCGCGACACCGGGATCGTGCTGCGGGTGCAGAAGCTGGGCGAGGCCGACCGCATCGTCACGCTGCTGACCCGCCGGCACGGGCGGGTGCGCGCGGTGGCCAAGGGGGTGCGGCGAACGTCGTCGAAGTTCGGCGCGCGGCTGGAGCCGTTCGGGCACGTCGACGTGCAGTTCTACCGCGGGCGGACGCTGGACATCGTCACCCAGGCCGAGACGGTCGACGGCTTCGGTTGCCGGCTGGTCGGCGACTACGGCCGTTACACCACCGGCTGCGCGGTGCTGGAGACCGCCGAGCGACTGGCCGGAGCCGAGGGTGAACCGGTGCTGCGGCTGTACCTGCTGGTCGTGGGCGCACTGCGGGCGCTGTCCGACGGGCAGCGGCGACCCCTGCTGGTGCTCGACGCTTTCCTGCTCCGTGCGATGGCCACCGCTGGCTGGGCACCCGCGTTGACCGAATGTGCCCGCTGTGGGGCACCGGGGCCGCACCGGGCGTTCAGCGTTGCCGCGGGAGGTGTGATCTGTCCCGGGTGCCGGCCAGCCGGGACGGTCATCCCGTCGGCGCAGACGCTGGAGCTGCTCGACGCCTTGGTGCGCGGAGACTGGCAGGTCGCCGAGGGCGCGTCGGCCGCAGCCTGCCGGGAAGGCAGCGGGCTGGTCGCCGCCCATCTGCAGTGGCACCTGGAACGCCAGCTCCGCTCGCTGCCGTTGGTCGAGCGCCAGCCCCGCTGAGCCCGCTGAATGCGCAGGCGGCAGGATGGGCGCCGCGAAGCCAGGCAGGGCGGGAGGAGACAGGGTGGTGGTGCGCGCACCCGATCCGCATCCCTCCGGTGCCCGGCCACCCCTGATCCCCCCCGAACGGGTGCCCCGGCACGTCGCACTGGTGATGGATGGCAACGGCCGGTGGGCCCAGCAGCGCGGGCTACCCCGCACCACGGGCCACCGCCGTGGCGAGGCCGTGTTGATGGACGTGGTGTGCGGCTGCATCGAGCTGGGTGTGACCTGGTTGTCGGCCTACGCGTTCTCCACCGAGAACTGGCGGCGTAGTCCCGAGGAGGTGCGCTTCCTGATGGGGTTCAACCGCGACGTCATCCGCCGCCGCCGCGACGAGATGCACGAGATGGGGGTGCGGGTGCGCTGGGCCGGGCGCCGCCCCCGGTTGTGGCGCAGCGTCATCAGAGAGCTTGAGGTCGCCGAGGAGCTGACCGCCGGCAATGACGTCATGACGCTGACCATGTGCGTCAATTACGGCGGTCGTGCGGAGATCGCCGACGCCGCGCGCGAGGTGGCCCGCCGGGTGGCCCGCGGTGAGATCGACCCGGAGCAGGTCGACGAGCGGATGCTGGCTCGCCACCTGGACGAGCCGGACATGCCCGACGTCGACCTGTTCCTGCGGCCGTCGGGCGAGCAGCGCATCTCGAACTTCCTGATCTGGCAGTCTGCCTACGCGGAGCTGGTGTTCCAGGACGTCCTGTTCCCGGACCTGGACCGCAGGCACCTCTGGCAGGCCTGTGAGGCCTACGCCGCCCGTCACCGCCGGTTCGGCAGCGCCATCGCGACCGTGCCGCTCGATACTCAGACCTGAGGAGGACGATCCGGTGAGTCCCGACAAGGCCGCGATGAGCCTTGCTGCCACCCGGGAGCTGCTCGACGCCGCCCGGGCGGCATTGGAGAGATACCAGGACGTCACGGTGGACGATGACGGCGCGCTGAGCTTCCAGCACTCCGAGGTGCCCTGCGCCGTGCAGGCGGTCGAACTCGCCGAGGGGCTGGTGGTACTCAGTCTGACCTGCGTGGTCGCCTGGGACCTCGGCGACGACGGTCAGCTGGCCGAGCGGGTCGCCACCCGAGCCGGGCAGGGCCTGTTCGGCACCCTGGGGTTGGTCCGCAGCGAGCGCGGGGTCGACGTCATGCTGCGTTACACGTTCCCCGCTGCCGGCCTGGCCACCGTGCCGCTGGGCACCCTGCTCATGCTGGTGGTGTCCACTGCCTCGCAGGTGCGTAGCGAGTTGCTGGCCGGCTGATGGCTGCACCCCCCGCCGCGCCGAGCTCTCGTATCCCCCGCACTCGTACTCCACCGTGGCGCCGGATCACCTCGATGGAGGTGCTCTGCGCGGTGCTGGTGCTGGCGCTGCTGGCCCAGGGACCGCTGATCCGGATGCTCGACATAGCCGCGGTGCGCACCGGCGCCACCATCTTCGTGGCGGTGTGCGTGCAGGCGATGCCGTTCCTGGTGCTGGGGGTGCTGGTGAGCGGGCTGATCGCGGCGTTCGTGCCGCCGGCTGCGTTGCGCCGGGTGCTGCCGCGATCGACCGTGGCGGCGGTCCCCGTCGCTGGAGTGGCCGGGATGGCACTGCCGGGGTGCGAGTGCGCGTCAGTACCGGTGTCCCGGCGGCTCATGCAGCAAGGCGTGCCGCCGGCAGCGGCGCTGACGTTCCTGCTCGCCGCGCCTGCGGTGAACCCGGTGGTGCTGGTGGCCACTGCGGTCGCCTTCCCGGGTGAGCCCCGGATGGTGCTGGCCCGGTTTCTCGGCTCGATGGCCACCGCGCTGGTGATGGGGTGGCTGTGGGCGCGATTCGGGCGTCTGGAGTGGATCGCGCAGCGGGCACTGTGCCGTCCCCAGCGGGACCCGACTCGGAGCGCCTTCGCGGTGTTCACCGACACCGCCCGGCACGACCTGGTCTCCTCGGGCGGGTTTCTGGTGCTCGGTGGGCTCACCGCGGCCGCGCTGAACGTCCTGGTGCCACCGTCCTGGATAGCCTCGCTGGCCGGTCAGATGCTGCTCGGGATCCTGGTGATGGCGCTGCTCGCGGTGGTGCTCGCGCTGTGCAGCGAGGCTGACGCGTTCGTCGCCGCGTCGCTGTCGGCAGTGCCGTTGCTGCCTCGGCTAGTGTTTCTCGTGGTCGGGCCGGCGGTGGACGTCAAGCTTGTGGCGCTGCAGACGGGAGCGTTCGGGCGCGGTTTCGCCAGCCGCTTCGCCCCGGTGACGTTCGTGGTGGCGATCGGCTGCGCGGTGCTTGCCGGCGTGCTGGTGCTCGGGGGTGTGCGGTGAGGCGGGAGACGCAGAACGTCCTGCTGGTGCTGCTCGGTGGCGCGCTGCTGAAGATCGCGTGGAATGGAAGCTACCTGCGCTACGTCAAGCCCTCGCTGCTTCCGTTCCTGGTGTCGGCGGGGGTGGTGATCCTCGCGCTCGGCCTGATCTCCATCGTGCGGGACGTGCGCGCTGCCCGCGATCACGCCGACCATGCTGATCACAGTTCCTGGCTGCTGCTGTTACCTGTGCTGGCGATCTTTCTGGTTGCCCCGCCGGCGCTCGGCGCGGACACCGTGTCCCGCTCGACGCAGGCGATCGCCCCGCAACGGTCCTCCATCGACTTCCCGCCGCTGCCCGCCGGGCCGGCTCCCGCGCTGCGGATGAGCGACTTCGTCACCAGGGCGGTGTGGGACGACGCCGGCAGCCTCAACGGCCGGCAGGTACGGCTGCTCGGCTTCGTGGTGCATGGCGATCAGGACGCCACTTACCTCGGCCGGCTGGTGATCGCTTGCTGTGCAGCGGACGCGACCCCGCTGAAGGTCCGCCTCGAGGGCCGCGCCGGGTTGGCGTCCCTCCCGCAGGACGGCTGGTTCGAGGTACGCGGCCAGCTGGTGCCCGGATCGGCAAAGTCAGGCAGCCGCTACACCCCCACCCTCACCGTCTCAGACCTGCACCCCGTCCCCGCCCCCACCGAGCCTTACGAGTTCTGAACCCCGCCTTTGGCGCGGTGTCAGCGGGCGCAGTTTGCGCAGGTGCCGGAGATCTCGACGGTGTGGTCGATGTTGGTGAAGTTGTGCTCGGCGGCGACCTTCTCGGCCCAGAGCTCCACCGTGGGGCCCTCGACCTCCACGGTGTGCCCACAGTCCCGGCACACCAGGTGGTGATGGTGGTGCGCCGAGCAACGCCGGTAGATCGCCTCACCGGTGGCGGTGCGCAGCACGTCGATCTCACCGGCGTCGGCCAGTGTCTGCAGCGTCCGGTACACGGTGGTCAGACCGATGCCCTCACCGCTACGGCGCAGCTGCTCGTGGATCTCCTGGGCGGACCGGAAGTCGTCGGTGTCGTCGAGCAGCCTGGCCACCGCAGTCCGCTGCCGGGTGGAACGCAGCCGATGCACCGGCGCGGCCGGGCGCGGGGTGCTCACCCCTCCTCCACGTGTGTCACCGCATCCACCACGATGTGCGACAGGTGCTCGTCGACCAGCCGGTACACGACCTCCCGACCGTGCCGCTCGCCGTGCACCACTCCGGCAGACTTGAGCACCCGCAGGTGCTGGCTGATCAACGGCTGGGTGACGCTCAACGCGTCGACCAGCTCGTGGACGCAGCGCTCGCTGTCGCGAAGCTGCAGCACGATGGCGATCCGCACCGGCGCCGCGAGTGCCCGCAGCAACTCGCCGGCCGCCACCAGAGTCTCCCGTGGGCGGATCGCCGCCGGACCAGGGGGCGGCCGGCCGGGCGAATGTTCGTCGACGACGGTCGGGCCCGATACTGCATCTGCGGTCACGCCGGCCATGCCCTCCGCCTCCCTCGATCGAGGGTCCATCGTATGCGTACCTGACATTCCCCGTTGCGGCGTGATGTGTTGCGATCCTTCCCAGCCGTACAGCGTTCGGAGTCGCTACCGTCATCCTGCCACCGCTGCCTGAGGACGCCCTTGATCCTGATCTGCCGCTTCGTCATCGACCCTTACCGAGCCGAGGGTTTTCTGACCCGGGCGCGCCGTGCGCTGGGCCTGCTCACCGCGCAGCGGGGTTGCCTGGGTGGTCAGCTAGGCCGCTCCCCGGACGACATCACGCGGTGGGTGCTGGCCGTGCAGTTCGAATCGGTGGCTGCCTACCGGCGCGCGCTGTCTCCGTTTGACGTCCGGGAGCATGTGGTGCCGCTGCTGTCGGAGGCGCTGACCGGCGAGCCCGGGAGCTACGAGGTGTTGGCCGCCGCCCAGGACGGTGCGGTGACCGACCACGGGAGCCTGCTTGCGCCCGACGCCGAGCGCGGGTCCGGGTCCAGACCTCGCTAGTGTTGCAGTGATCTCCCTACCGACACCACTGAACCCTCACCAGGAGCTCCCCAGTGTCCGCGGATCGCATCGAGACCGTCGTCAGCCTGTGCAAGCGCCGTGGCTTCGTGTTCCCGAGCGGGGAGATCTACGGCGGGACCCGTTCGGCCTGGGATTACGGCCCGTTGGGTGTGGAACTCAAGGAGAACGTCAAGCGCCAGTGGTGGCGCGCGACCGTCACCGGCCGGGAAGACGTCGTCGGTCTGGACTCGTCAGTGATCCTGCCCCGCCAGGTGTGGGTTGCCTCGGGTCACGTGCAGGCTTTTCACGACCCACTGGTCGAGTGCCAGCAGTGCCACAAGCGGTATCGCGCCGACGTACTCGTCGAGGAGTACGCCGAACGCACCGGCAAGGACGTCCTGGAGGGCGACCTGTCAGATGTGCCGTGCCCGAACTGTGGCATCCGCGGCGAATACACGCAGCCGCGCGAGTTCAACATGATGCTCAAGACGTACCTTGGTCCGGTGGAGACTGAGGAGGGGCTGTACTACCTGCGTCCGGAGACCGCGCAGGGCATCTTCGTCAACTTCCAGAATGTGATGATGTCCGCCCGCAAGAAGCCGCCGTTCGGTATCGGGCAGATCGGCAAGAGCTTCCGCAACGAGATCACCCCGGGCAACTTCATCTTCCGCACCCGCGAGTTCGAGCAGATGGAGATGGAGTTCTTCGTCGAGCCGGGCACCGACGAACAGTGGCACCAGTACTGGATCGACACCCGCACCGACTGGTACGTCGACCTGGGTATCAACCGGGACAACCTGCGGCACTACGAGCATCCCAAGGAGAAGCTCTCGCACTACTCCAAGCGGACCGTGGACGTGGAGTACCGGTTCGGCTTCTCCTCCGGTCAGGTGTGGGGCGAGCTGGAGGGAATCGCCAACCGCACCGACTTCGACCTCACCACGCACTCCAACCATTCCGGAGTGGACCTGTCCTACTACGACCAGGCCACCGACTCCCGTTACCGGCCCTACGTGATCGAGCCTGCCGCCGGCGTCGGCCGTCCGATGATGGCCTTCCTGCTGGAGGCCTACGCGGAGGACGAGGCGCCCAATGCCAAGGGCGGGGTGGACCGGCGGGTGGTGCTCCGGTTGGACCGCAGGCTCGCCCCGGTGAAGGCCGCGGTGTTGCCGCTGTCGCGCAACGCCGACCTCACACCCAAGGCCCGCGATCTTGCCGCAGTCCTGCGGAAGAACTGGAACGTCGACTTCGACGACGCAGGCGCGATCGGCCGCCGGTACCGGCGCCACGACGAGATCGGCACCCCGTTCTGCGTGACGGTGGACTTCGACTCGCTCACCGATCACGCGGTGACGGTGCGCGAGCGGGACACGATGGCCCAGGAGCGGGTCGCGATGGACCAGGTCGAGTCCTACCTGGCTGCTCGCCTGATCGGCTGCTGAGCCGCTGTCTGGAACGATGGTGCGCATGGACACCGTGAGCACTGAGGAACCGCGTCGCCGCCGGCAAGCTGGTGATGCACTGCGCCGCTGGGCCGAGCAGGGCCGCCCTTCCGGGGTGGTTCGAGTGCTTGAGCGGCATGGTTTCGGCACCGTCGCCACGGGGCAGCTCCTTGCTGGCACGGCCGACGGTGACCGGGCCGGCGCGCTGTTCGAGGGCACCATGGACACCGTCGCGCTGCCGTTGCTGAGTTCTGCGGTGTCGACACCCGGCACTGCGAAGGGGCACGTCACCGAGGTCGACGCGGTGGACGCCGGCCTCGCGTGCGCAGGCGGCGCCCAGCTGCTGGGTCACCCGCTGCCGGCGCCGGCCGCCGCCATCCTGGGTGCCGCGCTGGCCGACGGCGTCCCCTCCGCGTTGGCCTCCACGGTCGACGGGTCGGCGGTGCTGGTGGCGGCGGGGCCCGGGCTGACCGAGGTGATTGGCACGCTGGGCAACCCCGACGCTGACCAGGTGGTGCTGACCAGGCTGCGTGAGCTGGCCCGGATCGGCGCGACGGCCACCGAGCAAGTCGACGCCGGAGGCATCCCGGTACTGATCGACGTGTGGGTGCCGGTCACCACCATGCTGATCGTGGGCCGCGGAGTGATCGGGGCAGCCCTGGCTGCGCAGTGCGGGCTGCTGGGCTGGGCGGTGCGCACCGAGACCGAGCTGGAGGCTGCTGTCGCCGCCGCGAAGGACTTCACCGCCGCCGATGTGATGATCTTGCTCGACCACGGCCCGGCCTTCGATGCCGTGCTGGTCGAGCTGCTGCGGTCCGGGCGTGGGTTCTGCGGTGCGCTGGGATCGCGGCACACCCAGGCGGCTCGGCGGGCCCGGTTGCAGGCCGCGGGCCTCACCGAGGCGGAACTCGCCCGGCTGCACGGGCCGGTCGGTCTGGACTTAGGGGCGGCTGCGCCGGCGGAGACTGCGGTGTCCGTGGTCGCCGAGGTGCTCGCCGTTCGGCGGGGGCGCTCGGGTGGCCCGCTAGCGACCGCTGCGGGTCGGATCGGTGGGTGACCGAGGCGCCCGGTCCCTGCTGTCCGTCGCGCTGATCCGGCTGGTTCTCGGCGCGGTGCTGGTGGGTGCCCTGGTCGTGGGTGGCACGTTGGTCCGGGTGTGGCAAGTGGCCCGGGTTGATGACCGGAGTTCCGCCGATGTCGTCGTGGTGCTGGGGGCGGCGCAGTATGACGGGACGCCGTCGGCCGTGCTGGGCTCCCGGCTGGATCATGCCGCGCGGCTGTGGCGCGCCGGGGTCGCGCCGGTGATCGTCACGGTTGGCGGCCGGCGGGACGGCGACACCTACACCGAGGCCGAGGCCGGCCGCAATTACCTGACGTTCTACGGGATTCCCGCTGACGCCGTCGTGCCGGTCGGGGAGGGCAGCGACACGCTCGAGAGCCTGCGTGCGGTGGCCCGCCGGGCGGGCACCGCGGGCTGGCGCACCGCGGTGATCGTCAGCGATCCGTGGCATTCGTTGCGGGCCCGAACCATGGCCAACGACCTCGGGCTTGCCACCTGGACCTCGCCCACCCGAAGCGGCCCGATCGTGCAGACCCGCAATATCCAGGCCCAGTACATCGTCCGAGAGAGCGCTGCGCTGCTGCATTACCGGTTCACCCACTCCCAGGCCGAGTCGCTCGGCATCGATCTGGGGTGAGTCCCCACAGGGGCTGCCATGACACCGCCCGCCATGACACCGTGCACGACTATTACCCGGAACATGATCGGGCCCGGCTGTTGCCCGAGCCGGCCAAGCGGGCCGCGCTGCCAGGATCGGGACCGGAGCGCCGCAGCCCCTTTGCCCGGGACCGCGCCCGGGTGCTGCACTCCGCGGCGCTGCGCAGGCTCGCGGGCAAGACCCAGGTGGTCGGCCCGGGGGAGGGGGACGTGCCCAGGACCCGGCTGACCCACTCGCTGGAGGTCGCCCAGATCGGCCGCGGGATCGCCGCCGAGCTGGGCTGCGATCCGGACGTGGTGGAGACCGCGGGGCTCGCTCACGACATCGGCCATCCTCCCTTCGGCCACAACGGCGAGCGGGCCCTGAACGAGGTCGCCGCGGGCTGTGGTGGGTTCGAGGGCAATGCGCAAACGCTGCGGATTCTCACCCGGCTGGAGCCCAAGTTGCTCGACCCTGAAACCGGTCGCGGTTATGGGCTCAACCTGACCAGG
Source organism: Pseudonocardiaceae bacterium (assembly GCA_035463315.1). Taxonomy (GTDB): domain Bacteria; phylum Actinomycetota; class Actinomycetes; order Mycobacteriales; family Pseudonocardiaceae. Next base: position 2,195 of record DATHTJ010000017.1, on the reverse strand, counting down.
GCATCGCTGGATGCCACCGTCAAGTATCCGTGGCCGCGCCAGGATGGGATGGTCAAGTTCGGCTTCTACGCCGACGACGCGGCGGTGTTCGACTGGCTGCGGGAGGGTGCGCCCGAGGGTGTTCGATGCCTCGAAGCCCAGGTAATGGACTGGGCCGACGATGTCGCATACTCGGTGCACGATGTCGAAGACGGGATCTTGGCCGGTCGCATCTCGCTGGCCACCCTGGCCGACCCGGTGGAGCGGGCGCTGCTCGCCGCGTTGGCCGCGACGCACTTCAGCGGGCTGCCCAGCGCGAAGTTGGAGGCCGCCGCAGTGGGCCTGCTGGCGCTTCCGGTGCTCGACGCGTTGCGGCACTACGACGGCTCGCTGGCCGCCCAGGTCGCGTTGAAGGAGCTCACCAGCGAGCTGGTGGGTCGCTTCGCCTCGGCGGTCGTGTCGGCGACCCTAGCCCGGTACGGGCCTGGCCCACTGCGGCGTTACCGCGCCCACCTGGTGATACCCGATCTGGTGGCGGCTGAGGTGGCGCTGCTCAAGGCGGTGGCGCTGCGATTCGTGATGCACGACCCTGGCAGGCTGGCTGTTCAGGCCCGGCAGCGGGAGCTAGTCGCGCAGCTGTGCGCGGCCCTGGTGCACCGGGCGCCCCAGCCGCTGGACCCGGCTCTGCGCCCAGCGTGGCACGAGGCCCGCGATGATGGCGCACAGCTGCGGGTAGTCGTCGATCAGGTGGCCTCCCTGACCGACGCGCAGGCGGTGTGCTGGCACGCGCAGCTCACTGGCTCCGCCCTGTGAAGGGTGATGCCCGTGGCTGTCGTCTCTGGAAGGGATCTGGCATCCTGGATCGCCGGGCAGGTGAGCGCGAGTGGGGAGAAAGCTGGGCCGTCGTGCAGGTTCGAGTGGTCGATCCGCGGTCTACGACGTGGGAACTGGACGACCCGGTGTTCCGGGTGACGTTCTTCCGGCATGACCCCGCATACGCCGATGTGCCGTCCGAATTCGTGGGCTACGAGTCCGAGGAATGGGAGCTTACCGGCGGGGACGTGCAGGAAGCCCTCGCCTGGGCCACGGAGCATGCCGGACCGGACCGGACCTGGACCCTCCACGTCGCTGGTCCCTCGTCGGAGAGACCCGGACTGATCTGGTTGGCGGGCATTGACCCCAATGCGGCCAACGCCCCGACCACCACGTGGCGATTCACCGTTCCCGACGGAGCCGAAGAATACTCTCCCAGCTCGGATTCTTAACCGGGATCGTTTACCCAGGCCCGATTACTGGATGCGCGTGACGGACCAGGGGTGACAACCCCGGGAGGCCCGACGATCTGGCCGGTGATGTCGCCCTGATACCACGCACTGCCACGGACCTTGGGATTTCCCGGCCCTTCCAAGGGGGTGTAGTACGTGGTGGCCGGACCATTGACCGTGACATTCTGAGTTTGGTCACTGGTCGCCCGCTGTACTGGCGGACCCTGTGGCGGCCTGGAGGGAGGCGGCGCCCCAGAGATCGACCCGAGAATGCCGGTTACCCGGACCTGGACGACTGGTGCGCCGTCGCCGCGGCACGCGATGCGCGTCTTGAAGATCACCGAACCAGCTCGTGGTGGAGGCGAGTAGTGGGGATTCTCCACGGCAGCATCGCACGCCACCTCGCCGGCCACGGCCAATGGGGTCACCGACTTGCTCTGGACGCTTCCGTCCGCATTGTGTATACGGAGCACGAGTTGGCCTTGAGTGCCACTAAGGTTAAGGCGTGACGACGTGGTGTGAGCCGCCGACACGTTCGTCGTGGCCACCAAGGTCGCGATGGAGAGCGCGACGACACCGGAGATCTGTGACGTCTTCCCTCGCATAAGTGCCCCTCGCTGTGATTCGACAATCCGACGTTTTCTTTTCCGACTCCACGCAACGAACCTGGGACGGGGACTTCTGATCACTGTGCGCTCATAATCGCAACTCGGCAGACTGTGGGCAAGGTGTGCTGTCACGTCTGCGGGCGCTGGGCCGTCCTCCTCGTGGAGGCCCGTGATCGGCGGGCCGAGTTCGAGGAGGGATCACTATGCCCCGCGTTCCTGGAGTACTCACCCGTGAGGCCGGCTTGCTTGGCCGGTTGGCCTATCGCATCGCCCGCTACCGGTACGGGGCAGTGCCCGAACCGGCCGCGGTGATGCTGCACCATCGGCCGGTGTTCTGGGCCTA
>DATHTJ010000016.1:0-4819 GCA_035463315.1 Pseudonocardiaceae bacterium | reverse complement strand
GGGAGACCAGGACACGAGGCGAGGAGGACGACATGCGTGGCTTTCTGCTGGGTGGCGCGATCGGCTACCTGCTCGGCTCCCGGGCCGGCCGGGAGCGCTACGAGCAGATCGAGCGCATGTGCCGCCAGATTATCGACCACCCCGCCGTGCAGGGCATGGCCGGTGTGGTCAGCGCCAAGATCAGCGAGGTGTGCGGCCGAAACACCCAGAAAGACCGGTAACAGACACCGCCGGACGCACCACCAGAGCTACCCAGCTTGCGCGACGGCGAAGATCCGGCGGAACGGGAACCAGGTCACCCCGTCAGCTCCCGCCGGATAGGCAGCCCGCAGCCGCGGCGCGAGGTCCTGCCGGAACGCCATCCACTCCGCCGCCGACAGCGCTGCCCGGACCGGGCGCAGGGTGGTTCCGGTGATCCATTCGAGCACCGGGTCGGATCCGGTCAGCCGGTGCAGGTAGGTCGTCTCCCAGACGTCCAACTCCTCGGCGCCCGGGGCCAGCAATGCAGCGTAACCGGCGGGTTCGAGCACGGGGCAGGCCGCCGTGAGGTCAAGCAGACCGCGCCAGCGGGGCTCGGCAGCCAGCCGGGCCGTCTCGGTGTGCGACGGTGCGCTGAAGTTCCCCGGCACCTGCAGGGCCAGCCATCCTCCGGGTGACAGCTCCCGGATCCACCGGCGCAGCAGTTCAGCGTGCCCGGGCACCCACTGCAGCACGGCGTTGCAGACGACCAGACCGGTGCCGGGAGCGGCCGACCAGCTACGCACGTCGCACAGCTCGGCGGCGATACCCCGTTCCCACGCGGCCTGCACCATCTCCGGTGAGCTGTCCACCGCTATCAGCTTGGCCCTAGGCCACCGCTTGGCGAGCAAGGGCGTCAGGGTGCCCGGTCCGCAACCCAGGTCCACCACCAGAGCCGGGTCGCGAGCACCCACCCTGGCGAGCAGGTCGTGGAAGGGCCGGGCACGGTGGTCGCCGAACTCGAGGTAAGTCTCCGGATCCCACACCAGCGACCTCCTCCCCGTAAGAACGCCGAAACTAACCGGGCGGAGCCAGCCGCGGCAAGCGCGCCGCGACCTCGCTGGCCATCATCTTCACCGCGCCGGGCTCAGTCCCCGGATCGGCACGGACCTGCAGCACCACGCCGTCGCGTCCAGGGATCCGGCGCTGCACGAACCAGGCCCCGCCCCCGGGCAGTTCGCAGTGCTGGCTGGACCGGATCAAGCTGGTCACCCGCTCGCGCACCACCTCGGGGACCTTGCCGGGCTGCACGAGCGCGAAACGGCGCGGCGGCAGGTCGGACAGCAACACGGCATCGCCCGCAGTGCCAGTGCTGACCGCCTCGGTGACCACCAGCGCGCTGCGGTCCCACACCGCCTTGCTCACCAGGTGCCAGCCGATGCGGCGGGCCTCGGCGCCCTCCGGTACCCACAGCCCCAGCTGGGTCAGCACCAGGTGCCCGCCACCGGCCAGCTCCCCCGTCGTGACGACCCGCTCGGTGGGCTCCAGAGTGCCGGTGAATCCGGCGGGCAGCGCAGGCACTGCGGCAACACGCCGCACCAGCCGTTCCCAGACGCTCACTCCTGCGCTCCCACGGCTTGGTCGCGAAGCGCCCGGTAGTACTGCTCCAGGGCCACCAGATCACCGAAGAGCCGGTGGTAGGAGTCCGCGTCGTCCAGCGGTGACATCCGCTGCAGCCGCGACTTGATCTCGGCGACCTGCTGCCCGACGACGGTGGCCTGCAGCCGGGCGAGCAGGCTGCCGATGTAACGCGCGTCATCCTCGGCACCGGCCTTGGCCCGCAGTGTCTCCACGGCGAGCTCGGTGAGCAGTGATCGCTGCGGGTAGTGCGCGGCGACGGCGTCGATCCACTCCGGACCGGACAATCCCGCCGCGGTGCCGCCCGCAGCCAGCACCGCAGCGTGCAGCTGCGCGTAGCTGGGGTGAGTGAACGCCTCGGCGGGCAACGTGTCATACACCGGGCCGGTCATCGCGGGCTCCTGCAGCACCGCCTTGAGCACCTCGCGCTGGGCCTGCAGCCGCACGTCGTCTCGCGGCGGAAGCTCGGCACCGTTCTCGGCCGAGGATGTGCTCCGGGGGCGCCCACCGCGCCGTCGAGGCTCCTCACCGGCGGTTTCCCGGACCCGCTGCCGCACGGCGGCAATGTCGTCCCAGCCCACCCAGCCGGCGAGCTGCCGGGCGTACTCGTCGCGCAGGGCCACGTTCTTGATCCGGGCGACCAGCGGGACGGTGCGCCGCAACGCCGCCACCCGGCCCTCCGCAGTGTCCAGGTCATGCTCGGCGAGCAGGGTCCGCACCGCGAAGGTGAACAGCGGCTGCCGGCGGGCCACCAGGTCGCGCACCGCGGCGTCACCCTTGGCCTGGCGCAGCTCGCACGGGTCCATCCCGTCCGGTGCAATCGCGATGAAGGTCTGCGCGGCGAACCGCTGCTCGTCATCGAACGCCTTGAGTGCCGCCTTCTGCCCGGCTTCGTCGCCGTCGAAGGTGAAGATCACCTCGCCGCGCAGGGCGTCGTCGTCCATGAGCAGCCGGCGCAGCACCGAGATGTGCTCGGTGCCGAACGCCGTGCCACAGGACGCCACCGCGGTGGGCACCCCGGACAGGTGCATCGCCATCACGTCGGTGTAGCCCTCGACCACGACGACCTGGTGCCGCCGGGCGATCTCGCGCTTGGCCAGGTCGAGCCCGAAGAGCACCTGCGACTTGCGGTACAGCGGCGTCTCGGCGGTGTTGAGGTACTTCGCCTCGTTGCGGTCGTCGTCGAACAGCCGCCGGGCGCCGAAACCCACCACATCACCGCCGAGGTCGCGGATCGGCCACAGCAGCCTGCGGTGGAAGCGGTCCATCGGCCCCCGCTGGCCCTCCCGGGACACTCCCGCCTTGACCAGTTCCTCGACAGTGAACCCGCGGCCAAGCAAGTGCTTGGTGAGCTGCTCCCAGCCCGACGGGGCGAAGCCGCAACCGAAAGTACCCGCCACATCCTGACCGAACCCGCGCTGGGTGAGGAACTCCCGGGCCGGCCGCGCCTCAGCCGAGCTCAGCTGCTCGGCGTAGAACTCCTGGGCGAGCTTGTTCACCTCGACGAGCCGGGATCGGGTGCCGCGGTCGCGCTGCATCGAGGCGCCACCACCGGTGTAGGTCAGCCGGACCCCGACCCGGTCGGCGAGCCGCTCCACCGCTTCAACGAAGCCGAGGTGCTCGATCTTCATGATGAAGTCGACCACGGACCCGCCTTCGCCGCAGCCGAAGCAGTGGAAGGTGCCGTGACCTGGCCGGACGTTGAGCGACGGGGACTTCTCGTCGTGGAACGGGCACAGCCCCTTGAGCGAGTCCGCACCGGCCCGGCGCAGCGCGACGTACTCGCCAACCACCTCGTCGATCCGGTTGCGTTCGCGGACCTCCGCAATGTCAGCATCCCGGATCCGTCCAGCCACGGTCACCGAGTCTAGGGTCGGGGACCATGCCGAGTTCGGCGGACGTCGTCGAGGAGCACCGCGCACACCTGCTTCGGGTCGCCTACCGGCTCACCGGGTCGCTGGCCGATGCGCAAGACGCAGTCCAGGAGGCGTGGCTACGGCTGGCCCGGCTACCCGACGCCGACCAGGCGGCGATCCGCGACCCGCGCGGCTGGCTGACCACCGTGGTCGGGCGGTTGTGCCTGGACCGGCTGCGCTCGGCGGCCGTGCAGCGCGAGCGCTATGTCGGGCCGTGGCTGCCCGAGCCACTGGTGACCCGACTGGACGGCGCAGCGCCCCGAACCCCACCGGATCCGCTGGACGAGGTGGTCCGCGACGACGGCGTGCGAATGGCCGCGCTGGTTGTTCTGGAGCGGCTGACCCCCGAGCAGCGGGTCGCGTTCGTGCTGCACGACGCGCTGAGCGTTCCGTTCGCCGAGATCGCTGACGTGCTGGGCTGCTCGGTGCCTGCCGCCCGGCAACACGCCTCCCGGGCCCGGCGCACCGTCGCGTCGGCCGACCCGCCGGCCCGGGTGGGTCTGGCCGAGCAGCGTCGGGTGCTCGACGCGTTTCTTGCCGCGTTGGCCGGTGGTGACCTCGCTGCTCTGGTCAGCTTGCTGCACCCGGATGCCGCGGTGATCGGCGACGGCGGCGGCAAGGAGCGCACTGCGCGCCGGCCGGTCCGGGGCGCCGACAAGGTGGCCAGGTTCATCCTCGGCCTCCTGGAGCGCTACGGCCCCGAGCGGCTCGGCGCTGCCCGGCTGGTGCTGGTCAACGGGGACCTGGGGATGGTCAGCCCGCCGTGGTCGGGCGACGCTGGGCACCCGCCGCTGGCCGGCCGAGTGTCCTGCTTCGCGATCCGTGACGGGCAGGTGGTGGCGATCTACGACATCGTCAACCCGGACAAGATCAGCCGTGCCGTCGACAGGCTCCTCCGCACCGGTACGGTCGATTGACGCCGCCGTTGTCCCATGCTTACCGTCACCTGATCGACGGAATGGGGTAAGCCGGTGTAAGCCCGGCGCGGTCGCGCCACTGTGAACGACACCCGCCTTGGGTCTCGTGAGCCAGACACTCCACCGTCGTGATCACCGTCTAGTGGGTCGCGTCAACCCAAGGAGGTACCACCGTGAGCATTGTCTCCGTCGGTGTTCCCGCGCCGGCTCCGATCCGCATTCCACTTCGTGAGATCCTGCCCTGGGCGATCTTCATGGGCATTCTCGGTCTCTTGTTGCTGTATTTCGTCGGCGCGGAACAGGGCGCGACGGCGATCATCTCAGGTCAGTATGTGCACGAGTTCGTGCACGACGGCCGGCACCTGCTCGGCGTCCCCTGCCACTGACAGC
>DATHTJ010000015.1:0-12026 GCA_035463315.1 Pseudonocardiaceae bacterium | reverse complement strand
GAAACCCCCGCGCCTCCACCCCGACCACAACGTCGACCTGCTGCGCCGGAGCGATCAGCGCGTCCACCACCGCTCGGAACGCAGTCGCATCGGCCAGCACTGGTGTGAGATCCCGAAAGAGCACACCGGGCTCCGGGAAGTCCGGGACTTCTCGGATCAGCGGTCGGAGCAAAGCCGCCAAGTCGTCCACGTTTGACCCGGGACGCACACCGCGGACTTTACTGGTTACTACTTCTTCGTCCGCTGCTCCCCATCAGAGTCAGCCGTCCGCTCCGTCTGCTCGTGCCCCTGCGAGTGGGTCTGAGTTTCGGTGTCGGTGTCCTTCCAGGTACGGGTACCCTTCTGAGTAGGGGTGTTCTTCTGCGTACCGGTCTTCTCCTGGGTACCGGTCTTCTCCTGGGTACCGGCCTTCTCCTGAGTACTGGCCTTCTCCTGAGTCCTGGCGTCCGTCAGGGGGCGGATGTCCTCCGGAAGCTGAGCCTTTTCGTGGACCGGCATTGCCACCTGAATCGGCGCAGGCAGTTCGATCGACTCAGGCAGTTCGATCGGCGCAGGCAGTTCGATCGGCGCAGGCAGTTCGATCGGCACAGGCAGCTGGATCGATGCCGGCCCCTTGACCGACGCAGGCCCCTCGGCGGACGTCGAGCTCACCGGCGCGCAGGGCTTGTGCTCTGCAGTCAACTGCTCTGCAGTCAGCACTGGGGTGCACGCCTGTGCTGGTGCGGACTGGGGCTGTGCAGCCTCCCGGGGTACCGAGCCCGCCCGACGTTCGCCGCGCGTGGGGTACTCCTCTAGCACAGTCTGAGGGTTCGCGGCGGGAGTCGACGGTGCTGGCGAGAGCTCCTTGCTCGGCCGTGCTCCGGCGACGAGAGGCCGCCCGGCCGGCTCAGCCTTCGCAGCGGGCGCGGCATGCGGGGCGCGATCCGCCAGCTGACCGTTGGTCGCAGCACGCACCGGGGAAGTGCCATGAGCGGGCTCGGGGAATGCCAGCACCGGCGGCCTCGCGTCCGAGCCGAAGATGCTGCCCCCCGGCAGGATGACCGCCAACGGCGGGCTGGACAAACCCGCAGCCAACACCAGCGCGCCACCCATGGCAGCAGCCAGCCGGACCGGCTGCCGGCGCTCCCAGCCAACGCCGCCTCTCCGCCGAGCCAGCGTGGACACCTCAGGCAGGGCCGAGCGGCTGTCCAGCAGTCTGGCCAGCTCACGCCGCCCGCACTGTTCCCAGCCGGCGCCCACTGCGCGTGCTGCCACGTCATCAACGTGGGCGAGGAGGTTCCGCGCCTCGGGCCGGCTGTGCGGATCCTTGGCAAGGCCGCGCAGCACCAGCTCGTGAACCGGTTCGGGAATCACGTCGATCGGGGGAATGCTCTGTTCATGCTTGGCCGAGAGTTCGGCGGAGTTCTCGGCGTAGAAAGGCGGCGCACCGGTCAGGCACTCGAAGAACGTGACCGTGGCGGCGTACACGTCGCCCACGGGGGTAGCCGGAAGACCGCCCCACTGTTCGGGGGCCAGGTAGAAGGGTGTCGACCGGGCAAGCAGCCGTCGGCCATGGGTGGTGGAGAGCCCGAAGTCGACGAGCCGGACCCCACCAGCACGCGTGAGGATCACGCTCTCTGGCTTGATATCACCGTGCGCCAGGCCTGCGGCGTGACCAGCGGCTAGGCCGCGCAGCGAGTCCTTGAGCACGACCAGCGCGGCCTCGGTACCGACGGCACCGTGCTCGTGGAGCAAAGCACGCAGCGAAGTTCCGTTGACATTGTCGCCGATGACGGCAGCACCATGAGGGCACTCAACGTAGCGGCGGACACGGAGCACCCGGGCATCCCGCACCCGCGCCAGCCGCCCAAACTCGCGTGCGAATCGAGCGCGGAACTCGGTGTCGGCAAGCAGTTCGTCGGAGAGGTAGGTCACGGCGAGCGATCTGCGGGTGATGCGGTGACGGGCCACTACCCGCCGGCCCACCGGGTCCTCACGCACTTCCCGGAGATGCACCACCCCCGGCACAGACCACCCAGCCATCCCCGATCCTCCCTGCTTGCCCCTCATGGCGCCGCCCCCGCGTAGCTCACTCCCCGGAGCTACAACCGGCGCCTGACTACAGAGCGTTCTCCTAAACCGGCCCAGGGGCAAGTACCCAGAGCGACAACTCACCAATTAGTCGGTTGAGAGTTGCGAAAAGATGGCCCACCGTCACCAGATCACTACACTGCGTGCTCAACGGAACTCAGAGTAGCCGGGTTACCCCAAGTCAGTGAGCGACAGAGACAGTCAGCGACCCGAGGGCCTGCCGGCCTTGCCGGACGGTCTGCCACTCTTGCCCGCAGGGTGTCCGCGACGCCGTCCGGCCGGTGCGGTCTTCTTGCCGACCCGGGCGGGCACGCCGACGGCCATCCCGTCCGCTGCGCTGGGTCGTGGGCCGGCCATCGAAGGGACCCCGTCCTCGCGCTCGGAATTCGAGGTGGCTTTGCTGGCCAGCTTCTCTCGGCGCTGGGCAACCCGCTCGGCTTGCTGCCGGTAGGCCGGCCTGCGCATGGTGAGATCGACCATCAACGGTGTCGCCAGGAAGATCGAGGATATTACCCCGGCCGCGATGCCGACCAGCTGCACCAAAGCGAGGTCCTTCAGCGTCCCGACCCCCAGCAGACCGACGCCGATCACCAGCAGACCCAGCACAGGAAGTATCGCGATCAGGGAGGTGTTGATCGAACGCATGAGGGTCTGGTTGACCGCGAGGTTGGCCGCCTCACCATAGGTTCGCCGGCTCAGCCCGAGCAGCCCGCGGGTGTTCTCCTGGACCTTGTCGAACACCACCACGGTGTCATACAGCGAGAACCCGAGGATGGTGAGCAGGCCAATGACCGACGCCGGTGACACCTCGAAGCCGACCAGCGAGTAGATCCCCGCGGTCACCACCACGTCGTGCACCAGTGCCACCAGCGCGGCCAGCGCCATCCGAGGCTCGAAGTACACCGCGAGGAACACGGTCACCAAGCCGAGGAACACCAGCAACGCGATCAGCGCCTGCCGGCTGATCTCACTGCCCCACGTTGCGCTCACCGCACTGTCGCTGATCGCCTGTTCGCTGGGCCGCCCGTCACTACCGAGCGGACGCAGCTGCTCGTACAGCGCCTTCTTCAGGACGAACGATTGCCGGGTATCCAGCGTCTCAGTGCGGATCAGGAGACTCGCCGCCGAACCAGTACCGACGGTTTGCACCGATCCCGGCGGCCGGCCCACCGTGTCGGTGAAGACCTGCTTGACCTGCTGGGTACTGATCGGGCCGTGGGCCCCCTGCGCCGGGAGCTGTACCCGGGTGCCGCCCTCAAAGTCGATGCCGAGGTTGAACCCGCGCAGCACGATGGAGGCGAGGCAGACCGCGACGAGAAGCCCGGACATCGCATACCAGATCCGCCGCCGCCCGACGATGTCGAACGCACCGGTTCCGCTGTAGAGGCTCCGCAGCGTGCTTGCCACCTCAGGACCCCTTCCCCGCGGTCGCCAGCTCAGATCGGCTTTCGGCTCCGGCCCGCTGCGCGGCCCCGAGCCCCGAGAGCCCGGGCTGGGACAGCAGCCGGGACTGCGCCGCCATCGCCACCAACGGGTGCGTCACCAGGAAGACCACCACCAGGTCCAGCACCGTCGACATGCCGAGGGTGAAGGCAAAGCCCTTCACCTGCCCCACCGCGAGAACGTAGAGCACCGCGGCGGCCAGGAAGCTCACCGCATCCGCCGACAGGATGGTGCGGCGGGACCGGACCCAGGCCCGGGGTACCGCCGAGCGGAAGGTCCGGCCGTCCCGGATCTCGTCCTTGAGGCGCTCGAAGAAGATCACGAAGGAGTCTGCGGTGATGCCGATGGCGACGATGAAGCCGGCGACACCGGCCAGGTCGAGGGTGAACCCGATCCCTCGCCCGAGCAGCACCAGCACGGCGTAGACGATCAGCCCGGACAGCGCCAGAGACAAGATCGTCAACACCCCGAGCACCCGGTAATAGAACAAGCAGTAGACGAACACCACGGCCAGCCCGATCGCCCCGGCGAGCAGTCCCGCGCGCAGTGAGGCCAGGCCCAGGGTGGCCGAGACCGTCTCGGACTCCGAGGACTGGAAGGACAGCGGCAGCGAACCGTACTTGAGCACATTGGCCAGGTTCTGGGCCTCGGCCTGGGTGAACCTGCCAGTGATGCTGGTCTGCTGGCCGGGCAGGATCGCGGCTTGGATCTGCGGAGCCGACACCACCTCGCTGTCCAGCAGGAATGCGGCCTGCTCGCCAATATTGCTCGCGGTGTACTGCCCCCAGATGTCCTCGCCCTGGCGGTTGAAGTTCAGCCGTACTTCGTATCCCGTGCCCTCCGGGTTCAAACCCGCCGATGCGTTGGAGACCTGCTCGCCGGACATGAACGCGGGCCCCAGCAGGTACTTGACAGTGCGGTCCTGGTCACAGGTGATCAGCGGCAGGTTCGGGTCGTCGTTGCCGCGCAACGGGTTGGGAGCCGCACAGTTCAGCGTGGCCAGTGCTTGCTGCTGCACTGCCGGGTCCTGGCTCTGCAGCCGCGCTCGAGCTTGCCGGATCTGCTCGGCGACCTGGGGGTCAGCCGATTCCGCCGGAACCTGGCCGACCGGCGGTGGCGGGCTGGTCGACGGTGCGGCGGGCGCCGGAGACACCGGGGGCGCCGGAGGTGCAGTCGGCTCATCCGACGGCGGCGGCTGTACCTGCTGCGGCTGGACCGGTGTCGGTGCATCCTCGGAAGCCGGCGGTTGGTCGGAGGTTCCGGGTGGGACCGGCCCGCTACCCTCAGGAGCCTGGCCCCCCGGGGCCCCGGGCAGCCCGGCTGGTTGCTCGACTATCACCGGCCGGAAATACAGCTTGGCGGTCTGCCCGAGGGTGCGGGCCTGGTCACCGTTCTCACCCGGCACCGTGATGATCAGGTTGCTCCCGTCGAGGACGACCTCTGCCCCACTCACCCCGATGCCGTTGACCCGTTGCTCGATGATCCGCCGAGCTTGATCCAGCGACTCCCGCGACGGCGGCTGGCCATCGACGGTGCGGGCGGTGAGGGTCACCCTGGTGCCACCTTGCAGGTCGATGCCCAGTTTGGGAGTCGGATCCCCGCCACCGGTGAAGAAGACCAGCGAATAGAGGACAGCGACGATCCCAGCGAAGATCGCCAAGTTTCGCCAGGGGCGGACGTGCCCGGCCGGTGGTGCCACAGTGGGTGGTTCTCCTCGTTCACAGCTCACTACGCCGGGCGCCATCACCGGCGACCTGCGCGGTCTCCCACTGTGCCAGCGCCGTCATCGGCGCGTGCGGTGGGGACCGGATGCGGAGCGTACCCCCCGCCCCAGGTCAGGACTTGTCGGTGCGAGCGCTGTCGTCGATGGGGGCTGCCAGCGGCGAACTGGTGGCTGCCGGCTCGTCGTCCTCGGTGATCTTCTCCCGGATCGCGGCGCGCAGCCAGGTGGTGCGCACTCCCGGGGCGATCTCCAGGTCGATCGTGGTGTCATCGGCGCTACCCACGACGGTGCCCTGCAGGCCGGAGGTGGTCATCACCCGGTCACCCTCGGTCAGCGAGCTCTGCAGCCGTTGTGCCTCGGCCATCGCCCGCTTCTGGCGGCGGGAGCCGAGGATCAGGGGCAACGCAAGCACGGCAATGAACAGCAGGGGCAGGAGCAGGGGGTCCATGGTTCTCCGATCACCATCAGCGTTCTCCTTGTGAGTGTGCCAGGTTGCCTGGCATGCCTTCACGTCGCGGCGTGCGACCCGCACCCTGAAACCCAGCGTCGGCCGAACGGACCAGCGCCCCCGGCGGTCGGAGCAACCAGCCCCTCTCTCGTCGCCCCAGGCAGACCTGTGGGCGCTGTGGCTTCACCAGGGCTCTCAGGTTTCGAGGAGATAAAGATCGAACCCCTATGGTTCCGCCGTGCCTACGAACCCTTACCAACGTAGCCCCGAGACCCTGGTCTCTCGTGGCACTGCCACGGCGACCGGCATGGCGTTCACCCCTGCCCGGGCGCCGACCGTCTCCATGGCTCAGACCAGGCCAGCGGTGCGGATGGACGCCGCCTGTGCCGCCTACTCCCTCTCCACAAACCACGTGCCGGCTGCCACCCTGCTCGGCCGAATCACCGCAGACGAGAGAGCCTTTGTTCTCAGGTACGTGCAGCCCGGACTGGTGGGGCTCATCGACGGCACGCTGTCGACGCTGGCACCCATTTTCGCGGTGGCCTTGCTGTCAAGCTCGCGCGCCGCGCTCCTTGTCGGGTTGGCCACCGCCCTGGGAGCCGGCATCAGCATGGGTCTGTCCGAAGCGCTCTCTGATGACGGCGGCCAGACCGGTCGAGGCTCAGCCATCACCCGAGGCCTCATCACCGGAGTGATGACCACCCTGGGTGGTGTCTTGCACGCATTGCCGTTCCTCATCTCCCACAGACCGGTCGCACTGGTGCTCGCCGGCGTCGTGGTCGCTATCGAACTCGTTGCGATCGCCCTCATCCGCAAGCGCTACCTGGCGGTCTCGCTTCGCTCATCTCTCATCCAGGTCGTTCTCGGGGGAGTTCTCATCGTCGGTGTCGGACTGTGGCTCGGCGGCCTGTAGGTAACTCGGGCGTTGTCTCACGCGTCGAACAGCGCTGGTGGAGGATTTCCGGCCGGGTCAGCAGGCGGCTCCAGCTGCAGATGTCGCCACGCGGCTGCGGTAGCGACCCGGCCGCGAGGGGTGCGGGCGAGCATGCCGGCGCGGACCAGGAAGGGCTCGCACACCTCCTCCACGGTGGCCGGCTCCTCCCCGACCGCCACGGCGAGGGTGGACACTCCAACCGGCCCACCGCGGAAGGTACGCACCAGCGCGGTGAGCACGGCACGGTCCAGCCGGTCCAGCCCAAGCTGATCGACGTCATAAACGGCCAAGCCGGCGCGGGCCACCTCAAGGGTGATCGCGCCGTCAGCACGGACCTCGGCGTAGTCACGTACCCGGCGCAGGAGCCGGTTGGCGATCCGAGGCGTGCCGCGGGAGCGGCCGGCGATCTCGGTGGCACCGTCGGGGCGCAGGTCCACGCCGAGGATGCCGGCCGAGCGGCGCAGCACCAGCTCCAGCTCGTCGGGCTCGTAGAACTCCATATGCGCGGTGAACCCGAACCGATCGCGCAACGGGCTGGTCAGCGCACCGGACCGGGTGGTGGCCCCGACCAGGGTGAACGGGGCGATCTCCAGCGGGATCGAGGTGGCCCCCGGACCCTTGCCGACTACCACATCGACCCGGAAGTCCTCCATCGCGAGGTAAAGCATCTCCTCGGCGGGCCGAGCGACCCGGTGGATCTCGTCGATGAACATCACGTCGCCCTCGACAAGGTTGGACAGCATTGCGGCGAGATCTCCGGCGCGCTCCAGCGCCGGCCCCGAGGTGACCCGGATCGCGCTGCCCAGCTCCGCGGCAATGATCATCGCAAGGCTCGTCTTGCCCAGCCCTGGCGGGCCGGACAGCAGCACATGGTCCGGCGGGGCACCGCGCCGCCGGGCACCCTCCAACACCAGTTCCAGCTGCTCGCGGACCCGGGGCTGCCCGATGAACTCCGGTAACCGGCGTGGCCGCAGAGTCGTCTCAAGCTCGGCGTCGGCCGGGTCCACCTCGGCCGCGAGCGGTCCCGGGGTGGTCACCGGTTGCGTCCCAGCCGGGTCAGCGCGCTGCGCAGCACCTGCGAGGTGTCGGTGGTCTCCTGGTCGGCTTCGGCGAGCACGGCCTCCACGGCCTGCTCGGCCTGCCGGGCCGGGAACCCGAGCCCGGCCAGCGCCTCAGTCACCTGGGTCCGTACCGCCGACGCACCGCTTGCAGCCGGTCCCGAAGCAGCGGGCGCGCGCACCCCGACCTTGTCCCGCAGCTCCACGACGAGCCGCTCCGCGCCCTTGCGTCCGATCCCGGGCACCCGGGTGAGCACGGTGAGGTCTCCCTCGGCGAGCGCCGTGCGCAGGGTGTCCGGCTCGAGAACGGCGAGCATCGCCAGCGCGAGCCGCGGTCCCACCCCGGAGACGGTCTGCAGCAGCACGAACAACTCCCGAGCCGCGCCGTCGGCGAAGCCGTAGAGCGTCAGCGAGTCCTCCCGCACCACCAGCGACGTGGCGAGCCGAGCGTGGTCGCCACGCCGCAAGGTGGCCAGGGTCGCGGGAACCGCGTGCACGGCCAGCCCGACGCCGCCGACCTCGACCACGGCGTGGTCCAGCTCCACGGAGAGCACCTCGCCGCGCACCGAGGCGATCATCGTGCTCCTCCCGCCTGGCGAGCCGCCGCGGCCAGCCGCGCGCGGTGGACTCGGGCCAGCTGCGCCGAGCGGGCCCGTGCCTGCGCCAGACGTTCCGTCATCGGGGCCCGCCAGAGGTGGCAGACTGCCAGCGCCAGCGCGTCTGCGGCATCTGCCGGTCTTGGCTTGGCCGGCAGCGCCAGCAACCGGGTGATCATGGTAGTTACCTGCTCCTTTCCCGCTCGGCCAGAACCGGTGACCGCCGCTTTGACCTCGCTGGGGGTGTGGAAGGCAACCGGCAGGCCCCGCCGGGCCGTGACCAGCGCCACCACCCCGCCGACCTGCGCGGTGCCCATCGCGGTGCGCACGTTGTGCTGGCTGAACACCCGCTCCACTGCGACGACGTCCGGACGGTGCTCGGTCAGCCAACACTCCACGACATCGGCCACCGCGATCAGCCGCGCGCCGAGGTCCAGCTCAGGCAGGGTACGCACGACCTCAACGGCGACGCAGCTGACGACCCGCCCGCCACCGCCGTCAACCACCCCGAGTCCGCAGCGGGTGAGCCCGGGGTCCACACCCAGCACCCGCACAGGACCTCCTCGCAGTGAGCGAACACCCGTTCGAAGCCTAGCCGAGATCACCATGTCCCTGGCAGCGACACTCCGGCCCCGGCCCGCGACGCCCGCTGGGCCGATCCCGAGCCCTGCCGTCGGGCGCACATTTCTGATCGCATAGCGGTGTACGCGGAGCACACAGTTGAGTGCCCGTGTGGCCCCTGCTGGCAGGGGCCACACGGCGCTCGGTATCCAGGGCCAACCGGATGTCCGGAGCACCTACCAGGGTTGTCCACCGGCGGCGTCTGAAGAAGGCCGATTCTGTTCGGAATCCGTTCGGATCCGGACAGGACCCCAGTCTTCCGAACACCGCCTGAAACCTACATACGCAGGTCCAGAGCTCAACGCCATGCCCACCAGGTGAACGTGTTGTGCGTCACTCTCGCTGTGTGGGTGTGCGGGAGAAGCCCGCACAGTGCTCTCTAGCGGGGAGGCCGCCGCGTATGGGTGAATTCCTCTACCGGCGGCACCAGGCGCCGTCGTATCCAGGGCCACCAGTTGGGAGAGGAAAACCACATGACCATCGCTCGTTGCTCACGACCACCCGCTTCCTGCCAGGTGTCATCTTGTTGTCCGCTGCTGTCGATTGGTCGCATTGTCATAGTGCTCGCCGTCTTCGTCCTCGCAGTGGTCCTCGCCCTGCGGGGCTACTCGCCGGTGGCCATCACTGGACCCATGATGGTGCTGGTCGCAGTTGCGGTCGCGGCCGCAGATCGGCTCGTCGTCGTCCAGCGTGTTCGACCTGTATCAGCGCTGCCTACGCCATGACTGGCCAGGACAACGGCTGGGTGGCGAATCTCGGAAAGATCCCGGATCGTGACGCTCCGGCAGGCCAGCTCGCGCATAGACTGCGCGAGCTGGCAGACCGGGCCCCCGCGACAAGCCTCCGAAGATTCGCTGACCTCATCAACTACGCGCCGACGACAATCTCTGAGGCGTTGTCCGGCAAGGCACGCTCGGTGCCGACCCCTGAGGTCATCCGGGCAATCTGTGATGCATGCAAAGCAGAAGAGCCGATACGGGCGCAGCTGCGTGACATGAGGGCTGAGGCCATCAAATCGAAACCACTCAGCCCCACACCCGTCGACCCGTCGCCACTCGACCCCACACCCGTCGACCCGTCAACACCTGACCCGGTGTATCGGCGCCGGGACTGGCAAATCGCCGCAGGTCTCGTCGTGATGGTCGTGATGGTCGTGGGTCTGATCGTGGGATCCGGTGGTTCATCAGATGACTTGTGTCGGGGTCCGGGGATGCTGCGGAGTGGGCAGTTCCACGAGTGCGTCGGGGTGACCGACGGGGCGGCCATCTTCGCCCCCGAACTCGGACTGCAGACCGTCCTGGGAAGGATCAAACAGGAGAACGACACCGTGGTGGGCAGCGGCGCCCCGTTCGTGTCCATCGGCTATGTGGTCCCGCTACCCCGCAACGACACGAGCGGGTGGCTCACCTCGCTGCGCCACGAACTCCAAGGCGCCTACCTCGCGCAGTGGCGGGCCAACCACCGCGACGGGCTCGGAGACATCCCGCTGATCCGGCTACTGATAGTCAACGTCGGCGAGCAGGCCAGGCAGCAGAGCGCGGTCATCCCCGAGGTGCTCCAACGAGTCGCTGACCCGGCGGAGCACCTGGTGGCCGTGGCTGGCCTGAGCGAGAGCCTGGATGCCACCAAAGACGCCATCCAGTCGCTGTCCAACGCGGGGATCCCGATGATCGCCTCCCGGCTCACCGCTGACGATCTGAGCACCACCCCCGGACAGCCAGTCCGGGGACTGTTCCAGATTGCCCCCACCACCAGCGCGCAAACCGCGGTCGCCGCCGGGGTGCTCAAACCGGTGGCGACGCTGCTGGTCCAGGACATCAACCAGGACGATGCCTACACCAACGCCCTGGCCGAGCAGTTCCGCATGGTGTTCATCAGCCCCCCGACGGGCAGGCTGCTCGAGCCTGAGCGCTATGACTCCGCGCTGCCCGGGGTGGACAACGCCTTCGTGCAGATGGTGTCCAACATCTGCATCAAACAACCCGCCGCGATCTACTACGCCGGACGGGGCGCGAATCTGCCAGGCTTCCTCGCCGCCCTCGCAGGACGACCCTGCCAGCAACTGAAGATCGACCTGTTCACCGGATCCAACGCGGTGAACCTGACCACAACCCTGCGCCAGCAACTGGCCGCCGGTAACCCGGACGGGATCGCCGCCAACCTGCGTGCGAACATCACTCTCCAGTACACCGGACTGGCCCACCCCGGGATGTGGTCCGACCAACAGCGGTTCCTGCCCGCCTCCACGAGGATCTTCCAGCAGGACTGCGCCACCTGCTTCACCCAGGTCTTCCCCCAGGAACAACTCGACGACGGATCCGCAATCATCAGCTACGACGCCCTGCTGGTCGCCACACGCGCGATCCGCTCCGGAATCAGCCAGCAAAGCAATGCCCTGTTCGATCCCACCGCGTTCACCCCCGGCGCGATGCTCCAGCAGATGTTCCGGATCAACCAGGCTGCCCCCGTGAACGGCGCCAGCGGACCCACCGCCTTCGATGAACAAGGCAAAACGATCGACAAGCCGATCCCAATCCTGCAACTCAACCCCGACGGCACCGTGACCGTCATCCGGTCCGGATAGTACCGTAACGGCCGCTCCCTTCCGGTGCGGGATCCGCTTACGAAGTGAAGCTGGCTGGCGTCGAATGGCCGCCAGATAATCTCGATAGAACTACGCCATAAAGCGCTGGAGATCACACAATGGTGCCTGTCACGCCAACCACCGGCGACGCCTTCCCGGCGCGGACTCGCCGGGATCGCGTGCATTTCCTGTACCTTGCGGTCGTTGCGGCAGTGTTGTTCGGGATCATTCTCGGGTTCGCCGCGCCGCGCCTTGCTGCCGAGCTCAGACCACTCGGCACGGCATTCGTCGACCTGATCAAGATGATGATCTCGCCGATCATCTTCTGCACCATCGTGCTCGGCATCGGATCGGTCGCCACGGCGGCCAAGGTCGGCAAGGTCGGGATGCTCGCGATGGGCTACTTCTTGGTGATGTCGACGTTCGCGCTGCTGATCGGGCTGGTCGTCGGCAACCTGCTGCATCCAGGCGAGGGCCTGCACCTCGATCCGGTCTCTGCAGCCAAGGCACACCAGCAGGCAGAAGGTGGTGCGGGCACCGTCGACTTCC
>DATHTJ010000014.1:0-11525 GCA_035463315.1 Pseudonocardiaceae bacterium | reverse complement strand
GCCCGCAGGAAACCCCGGTTGGGGCCATGTGACCACGGCACTGGCCCGTGACCGTTCCAGCCGGCCCGGCGGAGCTGGTCCAGGCCGCGGTGGTAACCGGTTCGGGCGAAGGCGTAGCCGGCGACGGCGTCCCCCTCGTCGAGCGCCCGTTCGGCCAGCGCCGCCCAGGCGGCGGAGAACTCGGGGTGCGCGGCGGCCGCCGTCGCCGGGTCGTTCGCCGTTGCGAGCGCCGCCTCGGCGTCGGGCTGCGCGGGCAGCAGCGTCGGGTTGGGTCCCAGCAGGTTGCCGTGCACGCTCATCGCTTCATCCTCCCGTGGTGCCACCGATGGGACCGGCGCGCACCCCGTCGGCCGGGGTTGGTAGTCGTTTAGTGCAGTGGTGACGGGGGTTGGTGGCTCTTGGAGAGCCCCTATCTTGCCAGCGTTTGGCCGGTGGAGCGGAGGTCTGCGCAGGCTTGTGTGACCCGGGCGGCCATCGACTGCTCGGCTACCTTGAGGTAAGAGCGCGGGTCGTAGACCTTCTTGTTGCCGACCTCGCCGTCGACCTTGAGCACCCCGTCGTAGTTGGTGAACATGTGGGCCGCGATCGGGCGGGTGAACGCGTACTGGGTGTCGGTGTCGACGTTCATCTTGATCACTCCGTAGGAGAGCGCCTGGTGGATCTCCGCCAGCTGCGAGCCGGATCCGCCATGGAATACCAGATCCAGCGGCGTGGAGCCGGCGGGCAGACCCAGCGTGCGGGCGGCGACCTCCTGACCCATCTGCAGGATCTCCGGACGAAGCTTCACGTTGCCCGGCTTGTACACGCCATGGACATTGCCGAACGTCGCGGCCAGCAGGTAGCGGCCTTGCTCGCCGCCACCGAGCGCCGCGACGGTGTGCTCGTAGTCCTCAGCCGTGGTGTAGAGCTTCTCGTTGATGGCGTTCGCGACGCCGTCCTCCTCGCCGCCCACGACACCGATCTCCACCTCCAAGATGATCTTTGCCTTGACGCAGGCGGCGAGCAGTTCCGCAGCAATGGCCAGGTTGCGGTGCAATTCGGTAGCCGAGCCATCCCACATATGGGACTGGAACAGTGGGTTGTCGCCACGGGCCACTCGCTCCTGGGAGATCGCAATCAGCGGCCGGACGAAGGTGTCGAGCTTGTTCTCGGGGCAGTGGTCGGTGTGCAGCACCACGTTGACCGGGTACTTCGCGGCCACCACTTGCGCGAACTCGGCCATCGCCACCGAGCCGGTGACCATGTCCTTGACCTTGCCGCCGGAGGCGAACTCCGACCCGCCGGTGGACAGCTGCACGATGCCGTCGCTTTCCGCATCGGCGAACCCGCGCAGGGCCGCGTTCAGCGTCTCCGACGAGGTCACGTTGATTGCCGGGTAGGCGAACTGGCCGGCCTTCGCGCGGTCCAGCATCTCGCTGTAGACCTCAGGCGTCGCGATGGGCATGGTGACTGACCTCCGGGTACTCGTCCACTGGTAGCTAGGATTGAGCCGCAGTATGGCTCACCTGCCCGGCGAGACGCGATCGGATGGGCGCGGCGGGCCCGCAGTACGTTTCCTGGTGTGGCCCCCGACGAACCGCTGGACCGCGTGACTGTGCAGCACTCAGTTGAGATGACCCTCGGTCACCTGCGGGTGCTGGACGCCCCGCCCGCCCCTGCCGTCGAGGCACCGCTGACCCTGGAAGACCTGTACCGCCAGCACCGGATGCGGCTGGTGCGGCTGGCGATCCTGCTGGTGGACGAGCCGGCCACCGCCGAGGACGTCGTGCAGGAAGCCTTCACGGGGCTGCACCGGCACTGGTCGGGACTGCGCGACGAGGCAGCTGCGCTGGGTTACCTGCGCACCGCGGTGGTCAACGGCTCCCGTTCGGTGCTGCGCCGTCGCAAGACCGCCCGCGGCTACGTCCCACCACATCAGGCCAACGCGCGCTCCGCGGAGTCGCTGGTGATGCTCACCACCGAGCACCAGGCGGTGGTGGCGGCGCTGGGTCAGCTGCCACCACGGCAACGCGAGGTGCTGGTGCTGCGCTACTACGGAGGAATGAGCGAGGCGGAGATCGCGGCGGCTACCGGGGTCAGCCGCGGCACTGTAAAGTCCAGCGCCAGCCGCGCCCTGGACGCCCTGCAACGGATTCTTGAACACTCGTGAGTGCGTAACAGTGTTATCACACGCAATGCCACTCACGGGTCCGGCGGAGCCGGACCCGTGACCGAGTTACCGGCCTGGGCGGTGCTCGCCCTTGCGGTGCTGCTCGGGACCATGGCAGGCGGGCTGGCCGGCGTGATCAGCGCCTGGTGACAGCGCAGCCTGGTGACAGCGGGTGCACAGCCGATCACACCGGGTTCCCCGGTACCGTGACACCGTGACGCCCTCCCTCGCTGCCACGTCACTGGCCCTTGGCCCGTCCTGGCTCGATCCCGAGCAGTTACTGCGAATGCTGGGCCCCTCCGTGCTGGTGGGGCTATGTCTGATCATCTTTGCCGAGTGCGGCCTGCTCATCGGGTTCTTCCTGCCCGGCGATTCGCTGCTGTTCACCGCTGGACTGTTCGTCGCCAATGGCATCATCGGCACCCCGATCTGGCTGGTTTGCCTGCTGCTCACGGTGTGCGCCGTGGTGGGCAACGTCGTCGGCTACTTCATCGGCTTCATGGTCGGGCCAGCGCTGTTCAACCGGCCGGACTCCCGGCTGTTCAGGCGTGAGCACGTGGACAAGACGCACGCCTTCTTCGAGAAGTATGGCCCGCGGGCCATCGTGCTGGGCCGTTTCGTGCCGATCGTGCGGACCTTCATCACGGCGATCGCCGGGGTGGGCCGGATGGATCCTCGCAGCTACTTCACCTACTCGGTGATCGGTGGTGTCGCCTGGGCCACCGGAGTCACCCTGCTCGGCTTCTGGCTGGGCCGGATCACGTTCGTCAAGGAGCATGTGGAGCTGATCCTGATCGGCATCGTGCTGCTCTCGGTCCTGCCGATCGTCATTGAGGCTGTCAAGGCCCGTAGGCAGAGCCGGCGGACCACGGGCACCGGGCGGGGAACCTCGCGCAGCGGCGCTACCACGATCGAGTAGACGAGATGGTGCGGATGACAGGGCACGATGAGTCGGTGACTCCTGCCCGGCGCCGCCCCAGTCTGAGCATCAAGCTGATCGCCGCCGGAGCCGTGTTGGGCGCGCTGACGGTGTTGGTGGTGGCCGCGGTGCCGACGAGGCCGGGCACCCTGCTCACCGTCGCGCCAGACCCGGTGACCACGGCCAGCGCGCAGCCGCTCCGCGCCCCGGTGCACACCTGCCTGACCTGGCAGCAGCCGGACGCCGCCGACGCCAGCCAGGTGAACTGCGCGCAACCGCACCTGTTCGAGGTCACCGGGACGCTGGAGCTCCTGGACTTCGGCGCCCAGGCCGCCTTCCCCGACCCGGAACGCTGGCAGCAGCTGGTGGCCGAGCGCTGCACCCAGCGCACCATCCAGGCGCTGGCGGACCGCTTCGACCCGTTCGGTCGGTTCACCGTGGGGGCGATCAAACCCAGCGAAGCGGGCTGGCTGCGCGGGGACCGGACGCTGCGCTGCGGGGTGCAGACCGCCGGCCGCACCGGGACGCTGTTCGCCAGTACCGGCAGCGTGCTGCAGCAGGACCAGTCCGACGTGCATCCGCCCGGCGTCTGCCTGGGCAACGACGGCAAGGCCGTGGGCGACCCGGTGGACTGCGCGGGTCCCCATGCTGTGGAGCTGGTCGGCGTGGTCGACCTCAAGGGTGCCTTCCCCGAGGGATACCCGGACGAAGCCGCGCAGGACCGGGTGCTGAACACCGAGTGCACCCAGCTGGCGAAGGACTTCGCCGGCGGGCCGGCAGTGGCCGCGGACAAGGGACTCACGCTGTTCTGGGAGACGCTGCGGGTAGAAAGCTGGCAGGCTGGGAGCACCCGGGTGGACTGCCGGCTCGGCGCGTTCCTGCCGGACCGTTCCGGTTTCGCCCCGGTCACCGGCAGCGTGAAGGGACCGGTACGGGTGGGCAAGCAACCTGCCCCGCCCGCTCCGAGGAACCCAGGGCCGGCGCCCGTGGCGGAGCCTGCGGTGACCCCGACCGACGCTCCGGCCCCCCCGCCGCCCTGATGGGCACGGGGTCGGAGATGGGCACGTGGTTCTGATGGGCACCTGGTGTAGCGCCGACAGGTTCGACGAACTTGTGGCTGAGGCTCTGGACCTCATCCCGGCCAAGCTCGCTGAGGCGATGGACAACGTGGTGGTGCTGGTCGAGTCCCGCAACCCGGACGATCCCGGGCTGCTCGGGCTATACGAGGGCGTTGCGCTCACCATGCGGGACTCGAACTACGGTGGAGTGCTACCCGACCGGATCACCATCTACCGTGACGCCCTGCTCGATGTCTGCATCGACGAGCAGGAGCTGGTGGACGAGGTCGCGGTGACGGTGGTGCACGAGGTGGCACACCACTTCGGGATCCCCGAGCACCGGCTGCACGAACTCGGCTGGGGCTAGTGAGCCATCCGGTCGCCCGGCATCGCCGTCGCTGTCAGGGCACGAGGAGATCCCCGATCGGCTGGGTCACCCGGGGGTCGGCCAGGTATTCCTGGATGTCGTGTGCGCGGTCCTTGGCGTTCTCGGTCAGCACGTCGCGGACCCCCGCACCCCACGTCGGTCGCAGTGGGCAACCGATGGCGACTGCGTCGGCGGCACACCAAGCGTTGACCCAGTCCCGGACGCGGTCAGGTTTCCGTGGGCCGCCAGTGAGCAGGCGCTTGTGCACAGCATCCATGCCGAGCGGGCCGCCCGCGGTGACCAGCAAGGGGACCGCAAAGTTCGCCGGAAGCCGCGTGATCAGGTCGAGGGCGACCACCGTGCCGAAGCTGTGGCTGATCAGCACGACCTCTCCGGCGGCCGGGAAGGTATCCAGCACTGCAGTGAGCACGGTGTCGCGGATCCGGCCCTGGTCGAGGTAGGTGGCCACGTCGCGGAACGTGGCGGCGATGGCGATATCGTCGAGCCAGCTGCGGTTGGCCAGCCACGACAGGTACGGCTGCAGGCCCGCGACGAGGTTGTCGAAGCGTCCCTCCTGCAGGACCTGGTGCGCCGCCGAGGGCATCCCGGCGCGTCCGGCGGCCTCCTGGATGAGCGCCTCGTACACCGTGCGGGCCGAGGCGGTGTCGGGTGCGTATGCTTCGGCGGTGGTCAGGCTGGCGTCGTCGGCGAGGGCTCGGGTGGCGGCGCGCTCCCGGCTATCGAGCGCCTCGGCCAGTACGTCCCCATAGAAGGGGAACCACACGTCGGCGGCGTCGACCGGCGGCAGCCCGGCCGCGGCGAGACCCCGCGCCAGCCCGCCGGCCCAGGCGGCGCGCAGTACCTGGGGATCCTTGCCCTGCTGCTGGCGGCCGTGCAGGAACACCACGTGCCGCGGCCCCCCGCCTGGTGTCCCCCGAGCGGCGACCCCGCGCCGGGACGCCGCCTCGCGCCGCGCCGCGGCCGGCACCGCACTCGGCCGAGCAGGCACGACGGGCGCGGCCTGGACGGGGACCGCCCGCGAACCCAGTTCGTCGTCCAGGAAGGTCCGCTGCGCCACCGGCAGGTCGAGCCCGGCGAGGTGCCGCAGCAGCACGCTCACCCGGGCGCCCTCGTTGGCGATCCAATGAATCGCCGCGTCACCGTCCTGCGGTCGCCAGCGCCTGCCATCGGCCGTCAGCCAGTTGCCATCAGCGTCGGTGCTCGGCACCCCCGAGTGGTGCAGGGCGACGACCTCCCACTGGTCGTTGAACACCGGGGAGCCCGAGTTGCCCGGCAGCGTGTCCGCCCCATAGTGCAGGAAGTCGTCGATCTGGTTGAGCAAGGAGTTCTCGCGGATCGCGATCTCCTTCGGCCGCCCTTCTGGGTGCCCGATGACGTTTACCGGCTCCCCGGTGACGATCTTTCCCTGTTCGGCGAGCAGGTGGTTCCAGCCGAACTCGTCGCCGGCCCGCCGGCCGTCCGAGCCCGGGCGCAGCGCCACCAGCGTCATGTCGAGGTGCTCGTCGGTGAGGAACAGCGCGCCGGGGTCAAGGTCGAAGCGGACGAATGGCTTCGGGGCGCCGTCGCGGTCGGCCTCGCAGTCAAACTCGGTGAACGCGGCAGCGGCGGTCGCGGGGTCGGGCAGAACGTGGTTGTTCGTCATGAGCAACCGCGGTCCGACGAGGAAGCCGGTGCCGAACCCGACGGTCCGCCCACCCTGCTGCAGGGTGATCCGCGCGACGGTGCGGGCGGCCCGCTCGCCGCGCGGCAGGAAGTTGACGCTCTGCAGCTCGCTGGTGCGGCCGAGGATCCGCTCCAGCACGCCTGACCGGGACCCGGACCCGCCCTCCGGCAGTGCCGCCGTCAGCGCCTCGATGGCGATCTCACCACCACTGAGCAGCCGCCGCGCGCGGGCCTTGATCTGCGCGGGAGTGTCCACCACCCGGGTCCCGGTGGCCTCCTGCCGGCGCCGGATGTCCGCGCGCTCGTCGGCCGTGCGCCGGTACCGCTCGGACGCCTTGTGCTGCTGTTGCCGGAGATCCATCCTGCAATTGTGGGTCAACCGGACCGTGTCGCGCTACGGGGAAGTCCCTAGCGACTTTTTGCTACCGAACAGTTTCGTTCAGTGCTGGTTTCTCGCGTATACCTTCTCGTCTCGCTCACCGGGCCCGCACCATCGGGCAGTACTGGCACGACTCGATTTTGTCAGGGCCCGGAGCATCGTCGGTGCTGCCACGGAAGAAAAGTATCAATTCTTCCATTGTTGTGCCGCTGCACATACTGACGGGATCCCCCGGCGCTATGTCCGAGCGCTATCGCAGGCCACGGCAGTGGCGAGAGCTCGGCACCGGTCGGTCGGACGCACGTACGGGCGCGTCGTAACCGATACCGTCTGCTGCGTGTTCGACGGTCCCGGCTCGACGCGGCTCACCGCGGTGGCGGACAGCAGCCGCAGCGACGACGAGACGGTTACCGCCCAGGACGAGGAACGGCCCGCCCGCCGGCTCACCGGCCCGGTCGCCACCGGGGTCCCCGCGGCCAGCGTGCTGATCGCGGTGTCCGTGCTCTACCAGGTGTTCTGGCCGCTTGCCCAGGGTAACCAGTTCTCGCTCATCCTGTTCCTGGCCGCGACGCTGCCGCTGGTGTTCCTGTGCTACCGCGCCGGCCTGCGACCCGGCCGACGGCTGCCGGGCCGCGACAACCCCACCGTCGCGGACTATGTGCTCGCGGCGCTGGCCGTCGCAGTCTGCCTCTACCCGGTGCTTCCGGTAGAGCTCGGAACCGGGGGCGGCGGCTTCGACGCTTTTCTGGACCGTCAGGGCATCCTGGCCGTGCCGGACGTGCTGGCCGGGGCCGTGCTGCTGGTCCTGGTGCTGGAGGCCTGCCGACGGACCACCGGCTGGGTGCTGCCCGCCGTTTGCCTGCTGTTCCTGGGCTACTCCTACTACGGGGGGCTGCTGCCGCAGAGCTGGTCGATCGCACACCAGGGCTTGAACGTTGACGAGATCATCAACGCGCTGTACAACGACGCGTCCGGCTTCTATGGCGTGCCGCTGGACGTGGCGGCGAGTTACCTCGTGCTGTTCGCGATCTACGCAGCACTGCTGGATCTCTCCGGCGCGGGCCGGTTCTTCATCGAGCTGTCGCTGGCGGCGTTCGGCCGCTCCCGCACCGCCCCGGGCCGGACCGTCGCACTGTCCGGGTTCCTGCTTGGCACGGTGTCCGGCTCGGGCGCGGCAACCACGGTCAGCCTCGGTTCGGTGACCTGGCCGATCCTGCGCCGCGCGGGCTATCCGGCCGAGCACGCCGGCGGGATGCTGGCCGCTGCGGGAATCGGCGCGATCCTCTCGCCGCCCACGCTCGGCGCCGCAGCCTTCATCATCGCCGAGTACCTGCAGGTGTCCTACCTGCAGGTCCTGCTGTGGGCGATCATCCCGACGCTGCTGTACTACCTGGGCATCCTGCTCGCCGTCGACATCGACGCCCGGCGCCTGGGGGCCACGGCGGTCGACGTGACGACCGCGTCACCGTGGCGGCTGCTCGGCCGCTTCGGCTACCACTTCATCTCGCTGGCCGTGATCGTGCTGTTCCTCGCGCTGGACATCCCGCCGTTCACCGCAGTGGTCTATGCGTGCGGGGTGCAGCTGGTGCTGTCCTTCCTGGACCGCCGCTACGCGCTCACCCCGCGCCGGCTCTACACCGCGCTGGCCAC
The DNA here is from genome assembly GCA_035463315.1 of Pseudonocardiaceae bacterium. Lineage (GTDB taxonomy): Bacteria > Actinomycetota > Actinomycetes > Mycobacteriales > Pseudonocardiaceae. Next base: position 3,320 of record DATHTJ010000014.1, on the reverse strand, counting down.
CGGGGTGCGCAGCGTGCTGCCGGTGATCGCGGTGTGCGCCGCCGCCGGGATCATCACCTCCACCATCGCCAAGACCGGCCTGGGACTGCAGCTGTCGTCGATCCTGGTCGGCGTCGCGCGCGCGATCACCGACAACCCGACCGGCACGCTGATCACCACTGCGGTCCTTGCCGCGGTGGCCGTCGCCCTGCTCGGGCTCGCGGTGCCGGTGACCGCGTCGTTCATCATCGCCTGGGTGATCATCGGTCCGGCGCTGATGAACCTGGGAGTGGCGCCACCCGAGGCGGCGATGTTCCTCTTCTACTTCGCGGTGCTCTCCGAAGTCACCCCGCCCACCGCGCTGGCCGCTGTCGCGGCGTCAGCGATCACGGGTGGCCGGGTGATGGCCACCATGATGCAGGCGGCCAAGTACGCCCTGCCCGCGTTCCTGGTGCCGTTCGCCTTCGTGCTCACCGGCAACGGTGCCGCGCTGCTGACGCTCGGCTCACCATGGACCATCCTCTGGACGGCCGCGACGTCGGCGCTGGCGGTGGGTGCGCTGGCGGTGGCCACCGGCGGCTGGCTGATCCGCCGGGCCGGCTGGGTGGAGCGTGCCCTGTGCCTGCTGGCTGCGCTGTTGCTGCTCTACTTGGAGCCGGCTGCAATCGTTGCCGGTGCCGCACTGCTGGCCGCTGCTGTCATGATCCACCTGCTGACGTCCCGAGCACCGAGGGGTACTGGATGATGCTGCACCGATCTGCGTGGGCGTTGCTCGTCGCCGCGCTGACCGTGGTCAGCCTGGTGGCCTGCGGTGGCCGCCAGCAGGCCGCTGCCCCGGGCGACGGCACCGGTTGCGAGATCACCGCGGACCGCCGGATCAGCATCGCCACCGGCAATACTGGCGGCGTCTACTACGTGCTGGGCGGTGGCCTCGCCGAAGCAGTGAGCTCAGCCACTGGCGGCAAGCTCAAGGCCACCGCCGCCGAGACCGGAGCCTCGGTGCAGAACATCCAGCAGCTCGTCGCCGGCAACTACCAGGTGGCGTTCTCGCTGGCTGATACCGCTGCCGATGCGGCCAACGGAACTGGTTCCTTCGCTGGCACGCCGCAGCCGATCACCGCGCTGGCCCGGCTCTACCCCAACTTCAGCCAGGTCGTGGTCCGCGCCGACGCCGGCGTCACCACCCTGGCCGACCTGCGCGGCAAGCGGGTCTCGACCGGGTCACCCAAGTCCGGCACCGAAGTGATCGCCAACCGGATGCTGCAGGCCGCCGGGCTGAACCCTGAGACGGATCTGGCTGCCCAGCGGCTCGACCTCGGCACCAGCGTGGACGGGATGAAGGACGGCACGATCGACGCGATGTTCTTCTCCGGTGGGCTGCCGACCCCCAATCTCACCGACCTGTTCACCAGTCTCGGTGACAGGGTGCGGTTGCTGGACACGTCTGCTGTGCTGGACGCGTTGCGGGCGATCAACCCTGTCTACGACGTCGCCACGATCCCCGCCTCGAATTACCCGGGTGCGACGGACACCCCGACCATCGTGGTGCCGAACCTGCTGGTCGTGCCGGATAGCCTGGATGACGCCACCGCGTGCGTGCTGACCAAGACGCTTTTCGAGCGCAAGGCCAACCTCGTCGCGATCAACCCGGCCGCCGACGACATCACCCTGCAGCAGGCCCGCGACACCGACCCGGTCCCCCTGCATCCCGGCGCCAAGCAGGCCCTGGACGCCCTCGGCGCGCCCTAACGATTCCACAGGGCGGATATCGGGAGGGCGCAGAGGTGCTTGCCAAAGGGCAGCGCTTGCCTACCGGCGTACAATACGATTCCCGCGAGCAGCTGGTCACCAAGTCGACGCATTAAGTGCTGGATGCCACGGAAATCCTCGCTGCGGACTGTCTCGGCTGCTTTCACCTCCACTGCGACCACCTCGCCCGAGGCTCGCTCAAGGATTGCATCGACTTCATTCTTGTCGCGATCACGGTAATGGTAGAGACGAACTGGTTCATCGGCCCAGCTGAGCTGGCGGGCCAACTCTCCAAGCACAAAGTTCTCCATGATCGGGCCCACTGGTGCGGTGGGATGCTTTGCCCGCTTCAGGGTCATGCCAACGAGGTGACCAGCGAGTCCGGAGTCGACCACCATCAGCTTAGGTGTCGCCACGGCTCGGGTGGTCAGGTTGGTTGACCATGCCGGAATTCGGTGCACCACATACAGCAACTCGAGGAGATCGAGATAGCGCTTGACCGTACTGGCCGGCAGTCGCAGGTGGTTGGCGAAGGCGGCAGGAACGGCGAGGGTAGCCATCGACGCACAGATGAGGTTGAGCAACCTCCGCATGTCCGCCGGTCGCTCGATCTCCGACACCTGCCGGACATCCCGGCTGATCAGATCTGACACATAGGACTCGAAAAAGCGCGCGCGCCGACCAAGGTCGGTGCGGCGTATGGCCTCGGGATAGCCACCCCGCAATGCCCGTTCGAGGTAGTCCTCGCGGCGAAGCGGTGACTCTGTCATCGTCAACTGGGACACGGCCAGCTCGGCGCCGTGTTCGAACACCGCATCGATGAAGCCATCAGCAGTGCGGTCGATCTCACCCTGAGACAGCGGCCACAACTCGATGGTCTCCGAGCGGCCGGGCAACAGGTCGGGGATGTCCCGCAGTGCTAATAGACGCGCCGAACCGGTGAGGAGGAAGCGACCCGGACGCGGGTCCACGTCAACCTCATGCTTGATCGCAAGGAGGAGATCCGGCACCCGTTGCACCTCATCCAGGACCAGCAGACCCTCATGACGAACGAACAAGGCCGGATCCGCTTGCGCGGCGGAACGGACCACTGCTTCGTCGAGATAACGCAGCTCCGCACCAGAGATGCCGTCCATGATGAGCCTCGCCAGGGTGCTCTTCCCGGTCTGCCGGGCGCCGTTGATCACGACGACCCTGGTGTCCCTCATCGCTGCTCGCACGTTCTCATAGGCTCGTCGCGGGAGAAGTTCGCTGCCACCGTGCATCCGGGGAACATAGCACGTCACAGGCATCGTGCGGTTGATCTGCCGCATAGCTAGTGGTCATCTTGCCGAACTGGGCGTGGTCGTTGCGCCGCGCGATTCATGGTTGGTCAGCCCGACATCGCGGGTCGCGCCCTCGGATGGCGATCGGTGCAGCTAGCTCAGCTCGATGCCGCCTCCGCCCTGGGCGGCTGCCCCGGGAAGCCGTACGGTGGGCGAACTGCTGGCGGCCGCGCAGATCCGCCGCGCGGAGCGAGAGGCGCTGGAGGCGGCGCAGCGGGAACAGGAACGGGCCCGCCGCGAGCGCGCCGCAGCGACCGCCCGCGAGAA
>DATHTJ010000013.1:0-8553 GCA_035463315.1 Pseudonocardiaceae bacterium | reverse complement strand
TTGAACAGGGTGGACTTGCCGACGTTGGGCAGCCCGACGATGCCGAGGGTGAGGCTCACGGGAAGTCAAGTCTAGGCGAAGGGGCGTGGCGTCCGATTCCCGCCAGAATCGAGCCCGTCCGGCTGGCAGGATCTGAGACTGTGCTGCTCGACCACGACCGCTGCTACCGGGCCGTCTCCTCCCGCGACGCCCGGTTCGACGGCTGCTTCGTCGTCGCGGTGCGGACCACTGGCATCTACTGCCGGCCGTCCTGCCCCGCGATGACACCCAAACCGCAGAACGTCACCTTCCTGCCCACCGCCGCGGCCGCCCAGCTCGGCGGCTACCGGGCGTGTCGCCGCTGCCTGCCCGACGCCGTGCCGGGCTCGCCGGAGTGGAACCTGCGGGGCGACCTGGTGGCCAGGGCGGTCCGGCTGATCGCCGACGGCGTGGTCGAGCGCGAGGGCGTGCCCGGGCTGGCCACCCGGCTGGGCTACTCCACCCGCCAGCTCAACCGGGTGCTCACTGCCGAGCTGGGCGCCGGAGCGCTCGCGCTGGCCAGGGCGCACCGGGCGCAGACCGCGCGGGTGCTCATCGAGACCACCGCCCTGCCCCTGGCCGGCGTCGCATTCGCCGCCGGATTCGCCTCGGTGCGCCAGTTCAACGCCACCGTGCAGGCGGTGTACGCCACCACCCCGACCAAGCTTCGCCGGCATGCAGCGCCCCGGCCGACACCGGGTGCCCTCACCCTGCGGCTGCCGTTCCGGACCCCGATGGACGGCGCTGGCCTGCTGGGCTTCCTTGCTGCGCGAGCGGTCCCCGGCGTGGAGTGCGCCCTCGACGGGCGCTACGCCCGGACGCTGCGGCTTCCGCACGGGCCCGGTTCGGCGGTGGTGCGCCTGGCGCCGTCGCACTGGGACTGCACAGTGCGGCTGGGTGATCTGCGGGACCTGCCGGTGGCGGTGAACCGGCTGCGCAGGCTGCTCGACGCCGACGCCGACCCGTGCGCCATAGATGAGGTTCTCGGCGCCGATCCCGCGCTGGCTGCCGCGGTGGCCGAGCAGCCCGGAATCCGGGTGCCGGGCACCGTTGACGGCGCCGAGACGGTGCTGCGCGCGGTGCTCGGGCAACAGGTGACCGTGGCGTCCGCGCGGACTGCCGCGGCCCGTCTGGTCGCGGCCCTGGGTGAACCGCTGGCGGGTGGGCCGGTGGAGGGCCCCGAGGGCGGCCCGTCCCGGCTGTTCCCGGCGCCGGCCGCGGTCGCCGAGCACGCCGCCGAGGTGCTCACCGGCCCGCGCCGCCGGATCGAGACGGTGCGGGCCACCGCGGCGGCGCTGGCCACCGGTGATCTGGTCGTCGACCCCGGGCGCGATCCCGAAGAACTCCGGGCAGAACTCGAAGCGATCCCCGGGATCGGCCCCTGGACGGCGGGATACGTGGCGTTACGCGTGCTGGGCGCCACCGACGTGCTGCTGGACACCGATCTCGCGATCCAGCGCGGCGCCGCCGCCCTGGGACTGGCCACCGATGCCGACGAGCTGCGGCAGCAGGCCCGGCGCTGGCGGCCCTGGCGGTCCTACGCCGGTATGCACCTATGGCGGGCCGCCGTCGCCCGGCCACGACGAACGGAGCGCACGGCATGACCTCTATTTCCACTGCGACTTCCACCTCCACTGTGGACACCCCGATCGGCCCCTTCACGGCCCTCGTCGACACCGACGGCGCGGTGCTCGCCGCCGGCTGGACGGCCCAGCTGGACGACCTGCTGCCGCTGGTGGCACCCGGACTACGGCCGGCCTCCGTGGTGCACCGCAGGGACCTGGGATCGGTGACCACCGCGGTGACCGCTTATCACCAGGGTGACCTCACCGCGATCTGCGACGTGCTGGTGCGGCAACGCGGCGGTGCGTTCCTCGAGCACGCCTGGCAGGTGCTGCGCGCGGTCCCGGCCGGCGCCCCGGTGAGCTACACCGAGCTGGCCGCCAAGTCCGGCCGGCCGCTGGCGGTGCGGGCGGCGGCAGCCGCCTGCGCGCGCAACCCCGCCGCACTGTTCGTCCCATGCCACCGGGTACTGCGCAGCGACGGCTCGCTGGGCGGCTTCCGCTGGGGCCTCCCCACCAACCGCTGGCTGCTGAACCACGAATCCCCCCGCGACTTGGCGCATTGAGCCCGCTGAATGCGGTTTCGGCGGCGCGCCTTGGCGATTCTGTCGGTGGGTTGTTGCAGTCTGTGACGCGTGGATTACCCAGTGCTCATCGCCCTGCTCGTTGGCCTCGCGGTCGGCGCGCTGATCAGCTGGCTGCTGGCCGCTGCCGGTCGCCGTGCCGCGGTCGCCGAGGCCGGCCGCACCGCGGACGCCACCAAGGCCACCATCGAGGCTGAGCTCGCCGCGGCGCGCCTTGATCGCGACAGTGCTCGAGCGGCCAGGGACGCCGAGGCTGCCCGGGCTGAGGAGTCTCGTCGGCGTGCCGAGCAGGCCGGTGAACGGCTCGCGGCAGCCCAGGCCGAGCTGGCCGGTGCCCGCGCCGCGCTGGACGCCGAACGCACCGCCACGGCCGACCGGGAGCGGCTGCTCACCCGTCGCGAGGCAGAACTCAAGGACAGCTTCCAGGCGCTGTCCGCCGAGGCGCTGTCCCGCAACAACGAGGCGTTCGTGCAGCTCGCCGAGGCGCGGCTGGCCAAGGTCACCGCGGCCATGTCGGCGAAGTCCGACGGCGACGCCACCCAGCGCCAGCAGGCCATCGAGGCGCTGCTGGGCCCGGTCACCCAGACCCTGCACCGGCTCGACGGTCAACTGCGCACCGTGGAGAAGGAGCGCGAGGCCGCCTATGCGGGGCTGCGCGAGCAGGTGGGGGCGATGCACCGCACATCCGAGCAGCTGCAGAGCGAGACCCGGCAACTGGTCACCGCGCTGCGAGCCCCGCAGGTCCGCGGCCGGTGGGGGGAGCTGCAGCTGGAGCGGATCGTGCAGCTGGCCGGCATGGTCGAGCACTGCGACTTCTCCCGGCAGGTCACCGCCACTGACGCCAGCGGCGATGACGATGCCCTGGTCCGCCCCGATCTGGTCGTGCACCTCGCCGGTGGCAAGCACATCGTGCTGGACGCCAAGGTGCCCTTCGGTGCCTACCTCGAGGCCATCGACGCCACTGACCCGGACCGCAGGGCCGACCGGCTAGCCGCGCACGCCCGCCACCTGCGTGCGCACGTCGATTCGCTGGCGCACAAGTCTTACTGGCAGCGCTTCGAGGCCACCCCGGAGTTCGTGGTGCTGTTCGTCCCTGGCGACCCGTTCCTGGAGGCAGCGCTGCAATCCGATCCCGCCCTGCTCGAGCACGCCTTCGAGCGCAACGTCGTGATCACGACTCCGACCACACTGATCGCGCTGCTGCGGACGGTGGCCTACACCTGGCGCCAGGAGGCGCTGGCGCGCAACGCCGCACGGGTTCACGATCTGGGCCGGGAGCTGCACCTCCGGCTGGCCACGATGGGCAGCCATGTCGCGAAGCTCGGCAAGGCGATCGGTGGGGCCGTCGACGCCTACAACAGCACCGTGCGATCGCTGGAGTCGCGAGTCCTGGTGACCGCGCGGCGATTCGTCGAGCTCGAGGTGGTCTCCGAGCCGCTCGACACGCCCGATCAAGTGGAGCGCAGCCCTCGCACCGTGCAGGCGGTGGAGCTCGTCGCGTCCGCGGCGGACTCGCTCGTCGCGCTGGATCCCGGACGCCCGGAGCGGCCCAGCGAAGAAGGCCACGGTGCGGACTGGAGGTGGGTCACCGAGGTGCTGCACCAGGGACAGGACGAGGATCCGGAGCGGTCTACGGTGAACGAGTGACGACAACCCGGGCCCGCAGTGGCACCCAGCGCGGGCGTGGGGACGAGTGTTCACTGCTGCCCGGCCGTCCCGGGATCCCCGGGTGGGCGGCCGTCCTGTGCGCGTTAGGGCTCACGGCGGTCGGCGTGTTCATCGACATGGAACGGCTCAACCGGCTGGGCGTCGTGTTCCAGGCCTGCTACTTCCTCGGCTGCCTGCTGGCCGTGGTGGTGGTGCAGCGCAAGGGACTGTTCGGGCCGATGGTGCAGCCTCCCTTGATCCTGGCGCTGGCGGTGCCCGGCGTTGTGCTCGCAGCCGGCTCCCTGCCCACCGGCGGGATCCTTGCCGCAGCGCTCGCGACCGGCACCCCGTTAATCAACGGCTTTCCCACCATGGCGATCACCACCGGCCTCACCCTCGCCATCGGAGCCTTCCGGCTGATCACCCCCCGGCACCGCACAACCAAAGACCCCTGAGCGCTATTCGCTTCCGAATAGCGCCGAACTGGATGGCGTGGAGTGCTTGAGTTCCCGCGGCAGCGAGAACACCAGTTTCTCCTCCGCGGTGGTGATCTCCTGCACCTCGCTGAAACCGCGCTCGGCCAAGAAGTCCAGCACCCCACGGACCAGCACCTCGGGTACCGAAGCACCGCTCGTGACACCGGCAGTCTGCACACCACGCAGCCAGGCGGGGTCGATCTCCCGCGCATAGTCCACCAGGTAGGCCGCCCGGGCACCGGTGGCCAGCGCAACCTCGACCAACCGCACCGAGTTGGACGAGTTCCGCGACCCTACGACGAGCACCAGATCGCAGTCGGCCGCCATCGCCTTCACCGCCACCTGCCGGTTCTGCGTGGCGTAGCAGATGTCGTCGCTGGGCGGGTCGGTCAGCTCGGGGAAGCGGTCCTTGAGCGCAGCCACCGTCTGCATGGTCTCGTCCACCGACAGCGTGGTCTGGGACAACCAGACCACCCGGGACGGGTCCCGCACGGTCACCGAGCTCACCGCATCCGGCCCGTCGACGAGCTGGATCTGCTGGGGCGCCTCGCCGGCGGTGCCCTCAACCTCCTCGTGGCCGTCGTGACCGATCAGCAGGATGTCGTAGCCGTCGCGGGCGAACCGCTTGGCCTCCTGATGCACCTTGGTCACCAGCGGGCAGGTGGCGTCGATGGTGTGCAGGCCGCGCGCAGCGGCCTGCTCGTGCACCGCCGGGGACACGCCATGCGCGGAGAAGACCATGATGGCGCCCGCAGGCACCTCGTCGGCCTCCTCCACGAAGACCACCCCCCGGTCCTGCAGGGTCTCCACCACGTGCCGGTTGTGCACGATCTGCTTGCGCACGTACACCGGTGGCCCGTGCGCCTCCAGGGCCCTCTCGACGGTGACCACGGCGCGGTCGACCCCGGCACAGTAGCCGCGGGGCTTGGCGAGCAGCACACGCTTGGTCATGCCCCTACCCTACGGGCGGCGTCGCCGCGGGCGGGGTGATACGCCGCAGCGCTGCTGGCTCGACCCTGCAAGCAGGTCTCGCGCAAACCCGGGTAGGCACAGACCCGGTGACTGCGGCAGGCTTAACGACCATGAGTACCTTGCCGTTGCCCGTCCGGGTCGCCGTGGGTCTGGCGGTCACCGCCGTGGAACAGGCCCGCAAGCTCCCTGAGCAGCTCAGCGACCTACCTGTCACGGCGGCCAGCCGTGCCGTGCAAGCCGCGATGCGGGTGCAGCAGCGGGTCACCGAGTTGGCCATCAAGGGCGACCAGGTGTGCGCGCTGTTCCAGCCGGTGGAGGACACCGCGCCGTGGGCCCGGTTCGATGAGGATGATGAGCCTGGCAGCGCAGCCACCGATGGCGCAGCGCTCGCTGCGGTAGTCCCCGGTGCCGGGCACGGCACCGCAGCGGGAGAGGTCGGTGAGGTCGACGAGGCCGATGTCGCCCGCGCCCTGACACCCCAGCACCCGCCCGCGACCGACGCCCACCCCGGGGGCACCAGCGTGGCCCGGTCCGGAGGCACGCCGTCGGTGCTGCCCGAGTACGACGAGCTCTCGTTAGCCCAGCTGCGTGGCAAGCTGCGGGCGCTGTCGCTGCCCGAGCTCACGGAACTGCTGGAGTACGAGCACGTCCATCAGGACCGCGCTGCGTTCGTCACCCTGCTGTCCAACCGGATCTCCACGGTCCGCTCCCAGTGACAATCAACCCAGTGACAATCACCCAGTGACGATCAACGCAGTGACCGACCCGGCCACCACGCCAGAGGCACCCTGGCCGGTGCGCACCGTCGCCCGCAAGATCGCGATGTGGATCGACCGGCTCGGCGCGATCTGGGTCGAGGGGCAGATCACCCAGCTGTCCGCCAGAGCAGGCACCGGAACGGCGTTTCTCACGCTGCGCGACCCAGTGGCCGACGTCTCCCTGACTCTGACCTGCCCGATCGCCCTGGTGCGCGACCGGCAGCCGCCGCTGACCGAGGGCAGCCGGGTCGTGGTGCACGGCAAGCCGTCATTGCATCTGGCCCGCGGCACGCTGAGCCTGCGGGTCGACGAGATCCGGGCAGTCGGCATCGGCGAGCTGCTCGCCCGGATTGAACGGTTGCGCAGGCTGCTTGCCGCCGAAGGCCTGTTCGATCCCCGCCGCAAGCGCCGGCTGCCGTTGCTGCCCGGCTGCGTCGGGCTGATCACTGGCCGGGCCAGCGCGGCCGAGCGCGACGTGCTCAGCAACGCCACCGCTCGCTGGCCTGCGGTGCGCTTTCGGGTGCAGAACGTGGCGGTGCAAGGCCCGCTCGCAGTGGGCCAGATCATCGACGCGCTCACCGTGCTGGACGCCGACCCCGCAGTGGACGTCATCGTGCTGGCCCGGGGCGGCGGCAGCGTGGAGGATCTGCTGCCGTTCTCCGACGAGGCGCTGTGCCGCGCAGTGTCGGGGTGCGCAACCCCGGTGGTCTCGGCGATCGGCCATGAGCCGGACACCCCGCTGCTGGACCATGTCGCGGACAAGCGCTGCTCCACCCCGACAGATGCCGGCAAGTGCGTGGTCCCCGACGTCGCAGAGGAGACTATTGCGCTGCAGCAGCTGCGCGACCGCTGCCGACGTGCCCTGCACGGCTGGGTGGATCGGGAACGGCGGCTTCTTGACGCGCTGCGCAGCCGTCCGGTGTTGGCCGACCCGATGCGTCCGCTGGCCGAGCGCGGCCGGGTCGTGACCGATCTGCGCGCTCGGGCGGACCGGGCCGTGCTCGGTGGGCTGCGAGCGGCGCAGGAGCGGCTTGAGCACACTGCGGCACGCTTGACGACCCTCGGGCCGGCAGCCACCCTGGCCCGGGGCTACGCGGTGGTCCAGCGGGCGGATGGTTCAGCACAAGGCCAGGTGCTCCGGTCTGTAGCCGACGCACCGGAGGGCACCGGGCTGCGGGTGCGGCTGTCCGATGGGGCCCTGCGCGCGGTGGTGGCCGGTGAACGATGATGACGGCATGAGCCGCACGAACGACCCAGCCACACTGGGTTACGAGGTCGCCCGGGACGAGCTGGCCGAGGTGGTGCGCGCGCTGGAGGCCGGTGGGCTGTCCCTGGAGGACTCGCTGGCGCTGTGGGAGCGTGGTGAGCAGCTCGCCGCAGCCTGCGAGCGGCACCTCGCCGGCGCCCGGGAGCGGATCGAGTCTGTGATCACCGCTCGCGAGCAGCGTGGTGCCGACTCACCACCGGTGGGGTGAGGGGATTCAGCGAGTCAGGTCGTGGGCGAGTTCCCAGGCGGCAGTGAGCATCGCCGCCGGGCCGGCGTCGGACCCGGTCAGGTAAGGGGCGGCGTACAGCACTCCGAGGCAGAATCCGCCCAGCGAGGCGCAGGTCATCGGCACATCGGGGGCCAGCGTGAACGCCCGCTCCACCAACTCGTAGATCGCGTCCGCGGGGTCGGTGTCGCCCAGTGCCTGGGCGGCCCGCTCGAAGAAGCCGAGCCCGGCCGTGACGTCAACTGGGTCGGCGTCGATGGGCAGCTCCTGACCCAGCAGCAACGCACCACCCAGCACCGGAAACATCGACTCCTGCTCGACGCTGTCATCGGCCACGAAGTACGAGGCGGTGACCAGGAAACCTTGCACGAACCCAGCCACGGTGTCCTGGTGCAGCGGCAGATCTGGCTGGCTGGCGAAGATTGCCGCAATCCGGACACGGTGGTACTCGAACAACTGGCGGGACTCGCTGCCCTCGACCAGGTGCGCCTGAAGGCCGATGGCCAAACCCTCGAAGCACGAACGCAGCCGCATGGCCGACCACGCTAACCCCAGCCCAGGCCCCCACCTACAAGTGGGTCGCGTGCTGAACTCGCCGCGCAGATCGGCCACGAGCAGCCCACCGGGTCGCAGCTGAGCTACCCGAGCGGGGGGCGGTAGCCATCGGTTCGCGAGGCGGTTCATCCGCGTCCAGGTGATGCGTGTGCGCTGGCTACAGCGCCGTAGCGCCTTGAACCAGTGCCGGGTCGCCTGGGTGCGGAAGGCCGCCACTGCGTGGGTGTTTCCGGGCACGGCGTAGGAGGCGAGGTGTCCTTGCACCACGCTGCGTAGCCATCGCCTTTGTGTCGGGATGGGCTCGTGCCGGCGCCACTCAAATAACGTCAACAGTTACCCACTGTACATGAGGATAGCCTACCCTTCACACGCTGCCGCACCCATGTTATCCTCGATTGGAAATTCAAACATATTGTGAGCCTTGTGTCGAGAACTTACAGTTTCGGAGAGGATTAAAATGCGGGTTGAGCTTACTCTCGACCAAATCG
>DATHTJ010000012.1:0-2191 GCA_035463315.1 Pseudonocardiaceae bacterium | reverse complement strand
CTCGCCCTTGACCTCGCCCTCGACCGCGCCCGCGACCTCGCCCTCGCCCGCGCCCTCGACCGCGCCCGCGCCCTCGACCGCGCCCGCGACCTCGAAGCCATTCGCGCCCGTGTTATGGGCAGTGCGCTGGCGCATGTTCTTACTAGCGCCCTTCGCCAGTACCCATCGACCTCAAACATGCCTGCCAAGTTCGCGCAGGAATTCATCGACGAGACGGGCATTGCCAAAACCCACTACGTCGTGGCCCCGGACACCCTGGCGGACAAGGTCCACAGCGGACAACAGGCTCTGATGAATCTCCTTGGGACACCCAATGCAGCTGCCTCGCTGCCCTGGATTCACCAAGTCGCGAGAAATCTCCAGGAAACCGCGCTGCCGATATTCACCCGGAAACAGCCTCTTACCGCCGACACCGCAACCGCCATACGGCTCGCGGCGCTTTGCCTGGCCGCCGAAGCCGACGCGCGCGAAGCGAACCAGATCGGCGACACCTTCCGCGAGATCGCCGCCGGAGTGACCCTCCTCGAACGCCGGGCCACCGGGCAAGCCATCCCCACAGAGACAATCATGCTGGCCGTCACGTGAGTGCCGCTCGGCGGCCACAACCTGAACAAACCAGAGTGAACGGCAAGCCCGCCTCGCCAGGTTGATCCGCCAGCCCACGACGGACGTCGTCCCCCTGGATCTGGGAAGGCCCCGGCTCCGGCGATCTGCCGGTAGAAGGTTCGCTCAATATCTCAATATCCAGCAGCGAAATCCTGCACCCCGGCCCGACGCAGAGCCTCGGTGGTGGCCCGACCGCCGCCACGCCGCTACCGACGTCCTCACCCGCATGCTGACCGCCCTCCGCCATCGCTGACCCATGACCCGGGAGTCAGGCGGGCAGAATCGGCACGTCGTAGGCGGCGAATGCGCTGTCACGTGTGACGATCGTGAGCCCCTCACATCGGGCCTGCGCAATGAGCAGCCGGTCGAACGGATCGCCGTGATTGGCCGGGAACCCGAGCATCGCGATGCCGTGCTCGATCGTCAGCGGCAATGCCATGAACCCATGGTTCACCATCTGGGTGACCAGGTCACCCGGCGCATCAAGCTTCCCCTTTGCCACCTTGATTGAGATCTCGACCGCGCTCGCCGATGAGACCCGAACCTCGTTGGCCCGGCTCCGGATCGCGGCGCGGGCCTCCTCGCGCAAGCGGGTACCCCCCTCCAGCCACCAGATCAGCGCGTGGGTGTCCAGCAGCAACCTCACAGCCGGTCAGTCTCATCCGGGAAGATCGGCCCGTTCTCCATCAGGTCGATCAGTTCCTCATCCGGTTCGTCGAAGTCCGGCGCCATCCAGACCTTCCCCTCCCAACCACCGGGAACCCGGTCCGGGAGCGTGCGCTGCAGGGGGACAAGCCGAGCGACCGGCCGACCGTTGCGGGCGATGACGATCTCATCACCCGCCTCCACCTGCTCCAACAGCTTGGAGAGTCGGGTCTTGGCCTCATAGACGTTCACTTGTTTTTCCACGATCTCAACCTCGCAACCGGTCGGCATCGTCCGAGAAGATCGGCCCATTCTCATCCATCAGCAGAATACTAGGTCAAGTCTAGTCAGGCCAAATACGTTGACCGGCAGCGCCTGGCGGGACGAAGGGCAAGCCGGGGGGTGCACCGTCGTCGATCAGCTTGGCCAGGGCGGCGGTGTCCAGGTGAGTCGAGACCAGGTCGCCGAGCAGGTCCAGCTGGGCAGTCCGGACAGCGGCGAAGCTGGTGTCGGGCGCCGGTAGGAAACCGGGCCGACCGGCGAGGCTGGCCACCCGGCGCAGCAGGGCGCGGCGGAAGGCGTCGTTCTCGAACAACCCATGCCAGTGGGTGCCCAGCACGTGCCCACCGTCGGAACCCTCGTCCGGGCCGGACACCAAGGGAGGCTCGCCGCGGTGCACCACCCGGCCGTGGTGGATCTCGTAGCCGGTGACGGGCTGGTCCAGCGCAGTGCCGCAACAGCGCCCCAGATGCTTGACCGGATCGAAGACCACGTCGAGGTCGAGCAGCCCCAGGCCAGCCACCTCCCCGGCGCCGGACTCGACGTCATCCACGATGAGACGCCCCAGCATCTGGTAACCGCCACAGATCCCCAGCACCGGACGCCCGGCCGCTGCGTGTGCTGCCACCGCGGCGGCCAGCCCCGTGTGGTGCAGCCAGGA
>DATHTJ010000011.1:0-20075 GCA_035463315.1 Pseudonocardiaceae bacterium | reverse complement strand
TCCGCTCTAAGGTGGTCACGAGCGTGCAGTTCGCCAGCCGCCACGTCCCGAGTGCGTGGCCTGCGCCGTGCGGGGCGGGGATCCCGCGCCTGGGACACTGGCCACCAGAGCAAGGAGGATGCATAGGGTGAACGAGCATGCGGTGCCCTCGCTGATCAGCCAGGTCGAGGCCGCTGTGTCCGGCGCGATTGATCGGGTGCTGCCCGAACTGACGGGCGCTGATCCCCTTGTTCGGCGCTCCGAGCACGCCGACTTTCAATCCAACGCCGCCCTCGCGCTCGCCAAACGCGCCCGTACCAGGCCTGCTGAGCTGGCCGCCACCCTCTCCGCGGTGCTAAGCACCGATACCAGTGCATCCGTTGCTGAGGTCACCGTCTCCGGACCCGGCTTCCTCAACCTTGCCCTCGCTGACCGGGCCATCTGGCAGCAGGTCGCCGGGCGGCTGGCGAGTCCGCGCCTCGGCATCGGCCCGCCCGAGCAGGGCCGACGTACCGTGATCGACTACTCGGCTCCGAACATCGCCAAGGAGATGCACGTCGGCCACCTGCGCACCACCATCATCGGTGACTGCCTGGCCCGGGTACTGGGCTTCCTCGGCGCGGACGTGATCCGGCAAAACCACCTCGGCGACTGGGGCACTCAGTTCGGGATGCTCATCCAGTACCTCGACGAGCACCCAGCCGCCACCTGGCGCCACGACCAGCTCACCGAAGGCACCTCCACCGTCTCCGCGCTGGACAGCCTCTACCGAGCAGCCCGCGCGTCGTTCGACACCGACCCCGTGTTCGCCGACCGGGCACGGGCGCGCGTGATCGCGTTGCAGGCCGGTGACGAGGCCACCGTCGCCCGCTGGCGGGACATCGTCACCGAGTCAGAGCTCGCGTTCCGCGAGATCTACGACCGGCTTGGCGTGCTCCTGGAGCCCGAGGACTCGGCCGGCGAGTCCTTCTACAACTCCTGGCTGCCCGACATCGTCCAGGAGCTGACCGCCACCGGTATCGCGGTGGAGAGCGATGGCGCACTCGTCGTGTACTCCGAGGAGGTCACCGGTCCCGACGGCAACCCCGTCACGCTCATGGTCCGCAAGAAAGACGGCGGCTACGGCTACGACACCACCGAGCTGGCTACCATCCGCTACCGCATCCACGATCTCAAGGCCGACCGCATCCTTTACGTGATCGACTCTCGCCAGGCATTGCACCTCCGGCTGACCTTCGAGGCCGCGCGGCGTGCCGGCTGGCTCACCGACGAGATCGACGTCACCCACGTGGCATTCGGTACCGTGCTCGGCCCGGACGGGCGACCATTCAAGACCCGCTCCGGCGACACGGTCAAGCTCATGGACCTGCTGGATGCCGCCGTCGACCGGGCGCGTGCCACGGTCACCGAGAAAGCCCATGACCTCGACGCGGACGAGCTGAATCGAATCGCCGAACAGGCCGGTATCGGTGCGGTCAAGTACGCCGACCTATCCACGTCCCGCACCAAGGACTACGTCTTCGACGTCGAACGCATGGTGTCCTTCAACGGGAATACCGGCGTGTACCTCCAGTACGCGCACACCCGGATCTGCTCCATTCTCCGCAAGGCAGGCGACGCGGTCACCACGGTCGACCCGGCCCTGCCGCTGCACCCGGTGGAACGGCCGCTCGCCCTCGCACTGGACGCATTCGGTGATACCCTCGCCGAAGTCGGCAACGTCCTGGAACCCCACCGGCTCTGCGGGCACCTGTACGACCTGGCCAAGGCATTCACCGACTTTTACGAAGCCTGCCCCGTGCTCTCAGCAGCCGAACCCGTGCGGGTCAACCGCGTCGCCCTGTGCCAGCTCGCCGCCCGCACCCTGCGGCAAGGCCTGAACCTGCTGGGCATCGCAGCGCCAGAACGCATGTAGGACTACCTTGTGGACGGGGCGATCTCATGCATCTATCCCGTGAACGCCGGGCCAGCCACTTGCTCGATGTAACACGCGGGCATCTCCAGGCCGGGCAGCGCGACCAGGCCACCCTCCTTGATGCTGACCAGCTCGCCCCTGAAGAGGTGCGCTGCCGTCGCAAGACAAAGCTGATCACCACCGATCTCGTGCGTAGTTACCCGCGTGGCTTAACCCCGATGGTCGGTGTCACGAGGTTGGCGCGAGCGGTTGGGGTAGCGGTGTGAGTAGTCAACAAGAACTGTCTCGCCGGGTGCTCTACATCGTCACCTGTGCGACGCCTGCGGCGCGCGACATCGGAAAATTGGTTACCTTGGCACAAGCAGCAGGCTGGAGGCCGTTCGTGATCGCCACGCCATCGGCGCTGCGATTCATCGACCAACCCGCACTCGAAGCACAAACCGGCTATCCGGTGCGGTCAGACTACAAACAGCCGGGCTCGCTGGACGTGTTGCCACCGGCTGACGCCATCGTGGTGGGCGGCGCTAGCTTCAACACCATCAATAAGTGGGCGGCTGGAATCTCCGACACGCTGGCGCTGGGGCTGCTGACTGAGGGCATCG
This sequence comes from Pseudonocardiaceae bacterium, assembly GCA_035463315.1. Taxonomy (GTDB): domain Bacteria; phylum Actinomycetota; class Actinomycetes; order Mycobacteriales; family Pseudonocardiaceae. The sequence continues at coordinate 17,579 of DATHTJ010000011.1, read as the reverse complement.
GCCTTGGTCTGCCCCTTGCGGCACTGCCGTTCCTCAACGCCGCCCAGGCGGCGCATCCGGCCTTCGGCCGCAGCGTCAAGGAATTGCGCGATGCGGGCGTGAAAGTCTTGCTCGGATCGGAAGGCTACGAGCCACACGTGCCGCACCAAGGATCGAAGTACCTGGCGCGGTACCCGTGGCATGTCGTCTTGGCAGCCGTGGAGACTGGCCGAGGGTAACGTGTCGAATGGCAGCACTGGTCTGGGCGGGGCGGGTCTCATCGTCGCTCCGAGGGATGTCGGTGTCGAAGCAGTACCGGTCACGGCGCTTGCGTGCCGGTGTCCTCTCTTCGTCTGCGACTGATCGCTAACGCCAGGATAAATATCGTACAGGCCCCGGATCGTGGGGATCGACAGGACGAATCTCCCTGTAGTACAGGAAGACTGCGAACACGGGCATGATGTCGTCGTCGGGATGGTTCCGCGTGGGATCGACGGGCACGAAGTCAGTGCGCCATGTGATATTTTCAATCATGGCACCATTTTCCTCTGTCCAATTGGCAACGGCTCGTAAGGTGTTACCTTGATCCTGGCTATAGAATTTCGCGCATTGGACGTCGCCGGTCTCGACATCAATGCCACCTGCGGCGGGCACATAGACGGGAAAGTCGTCTCTCATCGGATCATCTTAGCGCCCAGCTCCAGTCCATTGCCTGGGGGTCACTCTATACCTTATGTAGTCGAGCGGTCCGGACATTGATGGTCGCGGCGCTGGTTATCCGCTTGCTGGTCGGCAGAGATCGCGGCGGTAGCCAACAGGTCGGCCAAGGCGTGCTCGGCGGTGGTGGGGTCGGGGCACAGAGTGACCACGAGAGTGCCGAGACGGACCTCGTCATCGGCCTCGACCAGGCGGGTGACCTCGGCCAGAGTCGTGGGCAGCACCGGCGTATCGGGACCGCTGGTATCGCTGCGGAGTTCGCTGGCCAGCACCCCGAGCCTCCTGGTGAGTTCGCGCGTGTCGCCGGTGAGGTGGTTGAGGAGCGACGCGGTGAGGCGGTGGGCGCGTTGCTCGGCGGGCTCCCCGGAGGCGCGGGACAGGTAATTGGCGAGGTGATGGTGCGCCGTCGAGATCTCGCCCGGGTCGGGGTGGACGTAGCAGAGGCGCAGCGCGGTGCGCTGGAGATCGACAGCGTCCACCGGGTGGTCACGCTTGTCTTCCAGGTCGGCGCGGGCGCCATAGACCATAGCGAGCTGAGTCATGTCACCGGCAGTGTCGAAGACGTCCTGGCAGTCGCGCAGTAGTTGGTCAACGTCGGCTAGCCGACCAAGGTGAAGCAGTGGGACGTAGTCGTTGAACCGGGTGCGGGCGGTCTCGTAGGGGCTGGCGCCGCGCCGTCGCTTGGTGCTGGCAATCTCGTCGTTGAGGTCGAGCGCTTCGTCCCACAGCTCCAAGGCCACTGCGGACAAGCGGCCGACGTCGAGAACGCCCTCCCGGACGTTCCACGGGTCCACGCGGTCGTTGTCGGCGGGCTGTTCGGGCAGGTCAGCCATCCGGGCCCGCAACGCGGGCACGTCGAGGAGGACCTGCTCATGGTGGCCGAGCATGCTGAGTATCTGCAGTCGTCGGCCTTGGTCGCTGAGTTGGGTCCAGACTCCGAACCCGGCCTGGCTGGTGTGCTCGATCTTCCGGCTGGCCAGGGTGAGCGCTTCGCGAAGCCTGTCCTGGTCGCGCAGCAGTGTGACGAGTTCTCCGGCGATGGTGGAGGCAAGCTGGTACTCGCCGTCGGTGGTGGCCTGGTCGTAGGCGCGGCGCAGCAGGATTTCGGCCTCTCCGGGATCGGTCTTCCGGAGAGCGGCGGCGAGCACGACGAGGTCTTTGAGAGCGCCGGTGGCCTCGGCGATGCGCCGCAGCAGGGGAGTGACCGCGAGCGAGGTGGCCGGGGAGTAGCTGTCTCGGATCAGGGCACGTTCGAGTAGGCAACTGGCGGCGTTCCAGTCGTGCTGACGCAGGAGGTAGCGGGCGGCGGCCAGGTCGGCCCGTGCCACGAGCTGGCTGGTGTCCTTGCCGGCGTGCTGCTGCTCGATCTCCCAGTCGGCGACGACGGCCCACCAGTCGGCGAGTTGTGCGTCGACCTCAGCAGTGACCGGCTCGGGGGTCGCTGCGTGGATGGCCTCGACGATGCCAGGGTGGATCCGGTAGCGCACTGGCTCATTCAGATCGGCGGGATCATCGATGGGGTCGGTGGTGATCAGTGCGGCGGCGAGTAGTGGAGTGAGCGCTGAGGTCAGTGGTGGTGGTGTACCGGGCTGGTCCAAGCGCCGCCACAGGGCAGCCCAGTTCACGCCGACGACGGCCGTGTCCCGGTCGGTTTCCTCCATCCGGCACAGCACTTGCAGCAACAGCCGTGCCGGGGCGGGCAGCGTCGCGGCGACGGTGATGGTCCACGCGGTGAAGGTCTGCAGCAGTTGCTCGGTGTTCAGCCTGGTGGCGCCCTCGGTGACAAACGCCGCCAACGCCGCCTCGTCCACTGCTGCTTCGACCTCAGCCAGCTGGAAGGCCAGCCGGGGCGGGTCAGCTGCAGCGGCGTCGGCGAGTTCCAGCAGCGTGGGATGGCCCTGGGCCAGGGTGAGCACACCGCGACCCAGCGTGGGGTCCCCAGCAGCTGGGTCCCCCATGGCTGGGTCCACAGTGCCGGGCCCAGCCTGGCCGGCTTTGGCCTCGGTGGGCAGCAACGCGCGTAGGTGCCGCAGCTCCCGGACCAGCAGCAGGGACTCGTCCCGGGACAGTGCGTGCACCGGCTGGACCAGCACCGTGTCGGGGTTCAGCCCAGCCGGCACGACTCGGCTGGTCAGGATCACCCGCGACGGCCCCTCATGGTCGGTGAGCGCGCCGATCAGCGGTGCCCAGCGAAGGTCGCGCCACTGGCCGCTCGGGGTGAGCAAGGTGTCGAGATTGTCCAGGACCAGCAGCAGGCCGGCGTCGGCGAGGACAGCGGTGAGGGTGGGCAGGAAATTCTCCAGACGCTCCAGGGTGGCGATCTCCTCGACCATCGCGACCCCGTAATCGGCCAGCTGCGCCTCCCACGCCACCGCCAACAGGCGCAGCGCATCGCCGAACTGGTCGGGGTCGGTGGGCGCGGCCCAGAACGCCAACGCGACGAAGGCGCGCTGGCGGCGGTAGGCCAGCTCCACCGCGCAGGTGGTCTTGCCCGCACCGGCCATTCCATGGAACACCACTGCGGTGCGTCCGGAGGCCGGGGCCAACGCGGTACTGGCCGCAGCCATCTCCTCGGCACGGCCAACGAACCGCGCCGGCTCGACCGGGAACCGGGCCATCGCCTCGCTCCTGGGGTCGAGGACCGGCTTCCCGACCGGAGGGGTCAGGGACAGCTCGACCGCTGAGGCTCCAAAGATCACCGGAGTGGCCACCGAGATCGCTGGTCGGGCCGACGAGGGTGCAGGTCCCGTTGCATCTGGCACAGCGGCCGCAACCGCCCAGTCCAGGGACTGGGTACTGCGGAACATCCGGTCATAGAGCGCTTCAGCGAAACCGACCGTGAACTCATCGACTACCGGGTAGCGCATCGCGACCACCGCGCAGTCCAGCTGCGCCATCAGCGCTTGCGCCATTCCTATGGGGGTCGCCGTGGCTTCCAGCGCTGCTTGGATCTCCAGGTCAGCAGCCGGGTCGTCCAACCCCAGCCAGCGCAGTGTCTCCGAGGTGGTTGCCGCCGCAGGCTGGCACGACGAGATCACCGCCAGCTTGAGCCGTTGCCGGGCCGAGCGCAGCAGCCCGATGAGTTCCGCGGTGGACACCGGATCCACCGACCCGTCCGGGTTCTCCAATAGGAACTCCTTAGCCCCACTATGCCCGAACAGATGCAGCACGTCCCAGCCGTCCCCAGATTCAGCCAGATCCGCCAACACCGCCCGGGTTATCCCATACTGCGCGACCTGCAACTCCACCCGCCGCCGACTCCGGGCGGCGACCCGGCGCACCAGCCGGGACAGCTCATAACGCTCCCGGCGCAACGTCAACGCCGAGGTCGCCGGGGGCAGGCTGAACACCGCCAGCATCCGCAGCGCCTCACCTACCGGCGCTTTCACCGACCTGGGCGAGCCGGGAAGGTCGTAGACCAAGGCCACATGACCCCGCGCGGCTACCGGCACCCCAGCGATATGTGCCAGTCCCAAAGGTCGGAATGCCAGAAACTCCGCCCCGGCCGGCACCACCACCCGCACCGTCACTGGCGCCGCTCTCGCAATGGCCCGACCGATCCGCTCGCCCAGCACCACCGACCCGATCCACGCCCCCATCCGGCGCACCAACTCCGCCTCACTGGTGACCCGGCGGTCCGGATCCGCCCGCCACCGCAGAAAGCGGTACAGATCCTCGAACGCCTCCGTCTCGGCCGCCCCGGGATCCAGCTCCACCAGGTGATCGGCCAGCGACATCCCTGAACGCTCGTCAACCAGCAACCACCGCCATTGGCAAGGTCCGGCCACATCGACCGCCCGCAGCACTAACTCCACCGGAACCTCCACCTACGGTGATGCCTTAGATACGTCAGGTACGTAGTACCGCCCCGTGTCGAGCATCAGCCCAGTCAGAATCTACACCGAAAATGAGGCTCATATTCGCCTCTGTCACGGTGATCTGTCGGTGCTGTAACTCACGGAGAGTACCTGAGACAGGGCCATGAAGGTGCGGCATTCTCGACGCGCACCCAGGTCATCCGCGACATCGGCCATCGCCAGGACGTCGGACCTCCAGACCGGGGGTCCGCCAGAGCCTCGAGCAGGCCCACCACCTCTGAGCAGGGCTGGCCTGCTCCCGGTGATCGCCGCTCAGTGCCAGCGGCGAGGGTCACTCCGTAGAATGGTGCGATACTTCCCGCCCCCCGGACTCCTGGTGTATTGCGGGATGCATGAGAAGCAAACAGTTCTTGAGCAATCACAATCCCGCGAGGCCAGCTTCGGTTGGATCTCAAGTGGCAGCCCTCATGCGGCTGATTCATATCATCTGGATCTGGGGCACAGGAGCGCCACCACCTCTGTACTACGGGTGAAGCTGTCTACGACCGGAGGTCGCCAGTATGGATTCGGATCACACCATCAGTCAGACTGGAGGTATCCGAGCATCGGATGTCCTTCCCGCGATCCTTGCTCCCGAGGACGCCACGCGCGCAGCCCATCGCGATCAAGCTCCCCGCTGCGTCTGGGTCGTGTCCTGGCCGAGCTCACTCCGTGGGAGTCGGAGGTGCACGGCCGGCGTCTGGCTCACCCGCGACACCGTAGAGGCGAGTGGTCTACGGCCGGCATCCACATCTGTGTACAGCTGGCGACGATGTGTGACGTGCCAAACTCAACCGAGGTGGCATGACTTGCCGAGGCGCCGTCCCGGGGATGGCGCAGGAACGAGCTGATCGTCGTGCACCCTGAGGAGCCTTTCCTCGCAGGGAAATTGTTTACCGACAAGTTCGGGTCCTTTCCAGTACTCACGCGCCGTTGACGAGCTGGGCTGGGGCGCCGTTGTGCTTCGCTCTCTTGTCTCGAAGCTGCCCGTAGAGCGCGGACGGCGTGATGACTCGCTGACACTGTTTCAGTTCGGGCATATCACGTTCATGCCGCTGCACCGCGCGGCACATCACGGCTTGGATGGCCTGGCGGGTGGCCGCCTCGTGGGCATAGGCGCCTCAGTAGCTGTCAAGCACCCGTCAGCTCAGCACGACCCGGCGGGCGCGGGGCTGGGCACCCACCACACCGAGCGGCGGCTGCCGTCCGGAGGCCGGGATTGCCCGGTCCCCGAGCTGGCGCACCTCCTCGATCCGCTCGGGCGCCGAGCGCGACAGCGGCACCACGTTGCGGAAGGCGTTGCGCAGGTAGTCCGCCGGCACGTTCTGGTCCCCGATGCGGACGGCCTCGTGCCCGATCTCGGCGACCGCCGACTCCAGATCGGATCCCGCGAAGCCCTCACCGAGCTCCACGAGTTCCTCGATCAGTGCTGGCTCCACCGGGACGCGAAGGTACTTCCCTAGATAGATGTTGATGATGTCGCGGCGCTCGTCGGGGTCCGGGAGGTCGACGAAGAACATGTCGTCGAACCGGCCGCTGCGCAGCAGCTCCTGCGGTAGCGTCCGGACATCGTTCGCGGTGGCCACCACGAACACCCTGGCCGGCGACTCTTGCAGCCAGTACAGGAACTGCCCGACCAGCCGGGTCGTCACGCCGGTGCTGTCGCTGCCGGACCCGGCCAGCCCCTTCTCGATCTCGTCGATCCACAGCACGCAGGGCGCCACCGTGTCGGCCGTCGCGAGGGCCTCCTTGAGCCGGTTCTCCGACTGCCCGACGTACTGCCCGAAGATCGACGCCATGTCCAGCCGGTAGAGCGGCAGCTCCCAGCTCGTCGCGATGGCCTTGGCGGACAGCGACTTCCCACATCCCGGCACACCCACCAGCAGCACTCCGCGGGGTGGCCGCATGCCCCGGTCGCGCAGGTCCATGGTGAGCAGCGGCCGCTTCTTGTCCAGCCACTGGCGCAGCCCGGCCAGCCCGCCGACCTGGTAGTCGCCGCCGCGAAGGGTGACCCGCTCGATGCCGGACAGGTCGCTGAAGATGGAGTCCTTGGCCCTGCTCAGCTCGGTGAGATCGGCTCTGGTCATCGAGCGTTTGACCACCAGGGTGGCCAGAATGTTCAGCGCCTCGATCTTGGTGACGCCGGACAGGATCGACGCGGCCTGCGCGAACTCGTCGTCGCCCCACTCGAGGTGGATCTGGGACCGGAACCCGTCGAGGAAGGAGCGGATCTCGTGCTGCATCTCGTCCAGGTCGGGCACGTCCAGCGTGACCGACATGCCCAACCGCTGCAGCCGGGGCCAGATCGGGTCCGCGGTGATCACCAGGATGCAGCCGCTGCGTTGCTCGGCAAGCGCCGCAAGGTCGGCGAAGCGGCGGCTCATGTCGTTGTCGCCGTCCAGATCCTGCACGTCGGTGAAGACCACGGTGAGGTTCTGCCGGGCCTGGAACTGTTGGCCAGCGAACTCCAGCGCCCCGAACAGCGATTTGTCGTCGGAGACCTCGGTGCCGGTCAGCATGTCGCGCAGGCCCTGGCTCAGGGTGTGGACCAGCACGTGGAGCTGCCGTCCGGTCGCGATCTCGGTGAGCATGTCCCGTACCCGGGCCTGCTCCACGGTCCGGACGGAGATGAACGGAATCCGGGCGAGCAGGTAGGACTCGATCTTGGCCTTGGTCTCGGAACCGTTGGGCATCGGCGGCTTCCTCCGCTACAGAATGACCCGTCGGCCAACGGCGGGCGGTGGTTGAGGGTGATGTGTCGGCATCCGGGGCGACGTCAGGGCGCCGGCCAGGCTGTTCTCCCGCGCGACGGCCAGCAGTCGCTCGGCACCGTGCGGCTGGCGGCGGACCGAGTGTTCCAGGTTCTGCTGAGCCCCGCTGATCATCTCGCTCAGCGCGTCATGCAGGCGCTGCTGGACCTCCGCGGGGAGCCGGCTGTTGGTGGCGAGCTCGCGCAGTGGCTGCAGCCGGCCGCGTGCGGCCACCAGCAACGCCCCGAGCTCGGCGGGGTCGCGGGCGACACCCGCAGCCAGGTGCCGGCGCAGCGTCTCGTTCCACGTCCGGGCCCGGGCCTCGAAGGCGGCGGCCACCCGCTGGAGCAGCCGTTCCTGCATGTGCGGGCCCAGCTGGTCGTCAACCGGCGAGAGGTGGTGGTTCGGTAGGTCCTCGCCCCGGGCGAAGGCGCCGAGCCAGCTTGCCCAGGCGGCGTAGAAACCCGGTGTGGTGAGCACGGGGTCGGCCTACCGATCCGGGTGGCGCTGCAGGAACTCGGTGGGCGGGACCAGATCCCACTCCGGGAGCCGCAATGCCAGCGGACGGCCCGAGCTGTCCAGCTCGGGCGACCTCGCCGCGTTGGCGGTCGGGTCCGGTGTTCCTGCTCGGTGTGTCCGGCCGTGGTGCTCGGTGGGCTGGTGGTCCGGGTCCAAAGACATCGGGTTGGGCATCAGGCGAGCACCTCCCGGGCTCGGTCCGGCGCCGCCGCGACGAACGAGTCACGGGTCAGCGCGTTCATGTAGTCACGGAAGCCGGTGGCCTTGCCGATCTCTCGCTCCCAGCTGGTGCGCCAGTCGATCGTCTCGGCGATGGCGCCGCGGACCTGCGCGCAGGCGGTCGTCTTGCGCTGCTCGCCGATCTTGCGCAGGTGATCGCGCTGGGGTTGCAGCTGAAAGTACTGGGAGCCGGCCCAGCCGCCGGCACACAAGGCCACGAGCAGCATGAAGAACGCGACGCCGGAACCCGAGGGGAGGGAGAGGAGGGCCAAGACCACCGCGATTCCCGCGCCGATGGCCGCCGCGAGCGGTCTGCCGGTGAACCGGACAGCCGCCACCTGCCGGTTGGTCTGGGCGTCGATGTGGGCGGCGAGGGACTGCACCAGCCGCTGTTCCGAGGCGTTCTCATCGATGCGGCCGGTCCACCCCTCCAGGGTGAGGTCGACGCCGGTGGGCAGCGCGCGGAGGTTGTGCGCCTCGAGCTGGCCGCTGGAGCTCACGATCCAGTCCTTGGCCAGCGCGATCGCCAGGCGCTGGGTGCCGTCCGATGCGCCCACCTTGTCGGGGAAGAAGCCCGCGTTGGTGAGCAGGGTCAGGAAGTCCACTGTGGAGTCGTGCACGACCTCCTGGGCGGCCACGGCCTTGGCCGCGGCGACCTTGTCACCGTCGTGGTCGATGATGGCCGCCAGCTCCGACGCGCGCCGCCGGTGCGGTGCCTCCTCCTCGTCGTAGCTGGTCACGAGGTTGTTGAGGATCTCATCGACCCGTTGCTGCAGACCGGGGGCCGGCTGCAGCGGCCGGTCGAAGATGCCACGGAAGTGTTGTTCGGCTCTGCCGTGCACGGTGGCCGCCTCGAACAGCTCCTTGAGCGCCGGCCAGGTCGGGCTGATCGCGGGGAGCACGGTGAACCGGGGGTCCACTGGCGTCCGCATCCCGTCGATCAGCTGCTGCCAGCGTCCCACCTGGACGGCGACCACGTCCTGATCCGCGCTCAGCCGCTCGTACCACTGCGTCATGTGCCCCATGACCAGCGGTTTCGCGTCCGGCCCCAGGACCCCGGTGGCGACCGCGTCGAGGACGACGGTGAACTCCTGGGAGAGCTGCGCCGGATCCAGGCGGGCGATGTACTGGCGCAGCCAGCGCGCGGTGGCGTCGGTGCGGTTCTGCCGGCGCAGCACCAGCGCGAAGAACAGCGAGGTCTTGTCGTTGTCCCGGCGCAGGGCCTCACCGAGCGCTCGCTCCGCGAGCTGCCGGTCATCGCGGATCCAGGCGGCGAGACCGACCAGCGCCGGCGCCAGCCAGTAGCGCGGTGTGGTGAGCATCAGCTCTTCGGATGCGGCCTGCACGGCCTCCTGGGTGACCACTCCGATGTCCATCGCCTGCAAGGTGCCGGTCGCCAGCCGCCGCACGGTGGCGAAGTGGCCGTAGGCGGTGTCCAGCTCCTGGTGAACGGCGATGATCTGCGTCTGGGCGAGCTGGAGGTTACGGGCCAGCTCATCGCGCAGCAGGAAGTTCTCGAACCGCTCGCGCAGCTCGCTGAGCTCGGAGCGGGTCATGTCCTGGGTGGAGGCGACCTGGTCGACCGTCTGGTTCAGCGCTACGTGCAGCCGTTCGAGCTGGCTGACGGTCCGCCCGATCTGGTCGACCGAGAGCACGACCCGGGAGAGGCCCGCCGTGAGCATGAGGTGTTCGTTGGACATCGCTCATCCTCCTACCGTTACCACGGAGCCGTCGGCGCGCACGCACACGAGCCGGTCCTGGTACACCTCGATCATCTGATAGTGCTCGGTGCGCGCCAGGCTGCGCGCCTGCTCCAGCGGGCCTGGCAACGCCTGACCACGCTGGTAGTGCTCGATGATCTGGCCGTCCACTGTCAAGGTGTGCGCCTCGAAAGGCGGGCCCAGATAGCAGTGCCCGACGAACCCGAGGGGGACCGCCGCCCATTTCTCCGCGAACTCGCGATGGATCTCCTCGATCACCTCGGCGAGCTCGGTGGGACGGAGGGTCGCCGAGGCATCCAGCTTCCCGATCGCGGCGAGGTAGCGCGACGATCGCGGTGCGGTGAGCACCTTGGCCCCCGCGCCCTGGGCGGCACCGACCTTCCGGTCGGTGTGCAGTGCCGTACTCGTCCGCTGCTTCCCGAAGATCGGCCTGGGCATCAGAGGCCTGCCAGCCGGGCACCCCGGTCCGGAGCTACCTCGAGGAGGATCTCCGCGCAGGGCAGCCACACTACGTGCACATTCCGCACGGTTGTTCGACCTCCGATCGCCGATCTGGTGCAGGTGTCGACGGTTGATCGTTTCGAGTGCCCCCCGGGTTACGCCCTGTTCGGCGGGACGCTCCTCGAGACGGCGCTGCACTAGTGGCGCGTCACCGTAGCGGCCAAGGCTTCAGGCAGTGTGGATAGGCTGAGCTGTCACCGGTTCACCAGCAGATATGCGACGGCGAGGAGGCACGCGGCCGGCAGCGCCACCGCCGCCACGTTGGCGATGCGCGCAAGGACGAACCCGAAGTGGGGTCTGGCGGTGATCCGGGCCTGATTGCCGGTGACGATGACCGCACGAACCCGCACCGTTCCGTGCCTGGTCGTCCGCCCGAAGACGTCCACCACATCGCCCTGTTGCAGCTGGGCGCCTGCGAGCTCACCCACGAGCTCGCAGTCCACCTGCCGGCCCGAGACCTCGGTGACCCGGAACCGCCGCACCTCGGTGCTCTGTTGGCGTTCGAGTGATGAGCCCGCACGTATCGACGCCGTCACGATCCGGGCGAGGCCTTTCGCCGCGCCCGTGGCGAGGTGGCCCGAGCCGCCGCGCCGCGCCCGGTGGCGCCGTCGGAACCCGAACAGCAGCACCCTGATGATCAGCAGTAGGAACCCGATAATGAGCAGCGCGGGGAGGAGGGGCACCAGCACCGAGACCGTCAACTGGATGCCGCCGACGACGAGCACCGTTACCAGCGCCACCGCGGCGATCATCCCGGCCACGCCAGCGAGCAGTCGCTGCCCGGTACCGGTGGCCGTGATCCGATCGCAGGTCACCGGGCCGGTGATGGTGCCTACCGCCGCCGGTCCGCCCGACCGGCTGGCCGACGGCACCGCGGCGCCTGCTGGGGACTGTCGGCGCGGGCGCACCGGGCCGCCGCGCGGTCTGGTGGTGGGCGAGGGGGTGGCTGGTGCCCCGGTGCTGGTGGCGGTGCTCGCGGTGGTCGGACCGAGGATGAGCTGTCTGCCTGTTGTCGCGGCGGTGGGCCTCCGCTGCGGCGTTGCCGCGGCACCGCAGGTGGGGCACGAGGAGTCGGTTGTGCCGAGCGGGGTCGCGCAGCCGGTGCAGTAGGTGATCACCTCAGGTGTCCTACCAGAGCCTGCCGGGCCGATGCGCTACGGCCGGTGCGGATAGCGCCTCGCGCCGGACTGGCAGGTTCCGGCCATCAACGCCGGTCTTGCGAGTTTCGCGTCGCTCGGCCTCCCCACTGGTCCCGCCGGCAGGTTGGCGATGAGCTGCGCTGGGCTCCCGGCCAGGTCGCCCGCTCGGTACCGGTCGCTACCATGTGGGGCGAGTCCGCGATGACGTCGTCACCGCGGGCAGGTAGCGTGCCCGGTGAGCGCCCGGACTGCTACGACACGGTACCACCAGCCAGGAGGCAACTTGTGACGGCCGTTGCGCCCCAGCCGATCGCCACACGTCCGCGCCCGACGCGCATCACGGTCAAGGGCTCGACCCTGCTGGGACTGTTCCACACGACCGATCACAAAGTGATCGGCATGCTCTATCTGGTCACCTCGATGGCATTTTTCTTCATCGGTGGCAGCATGGCAATGCTGATGCGTGGCGAGCTGGCCACGCCGGGCCTGCAGTTCCTGTCCAACGAGCAGTACAACCAGCTGTTCACCATGCACGGCACGATCATGCTGCTGCTCTACGCGACGCCGATCCTGTTCGCATTCGCCAACCTGGTGCTACCGCTACAGATTGGCTCCCCGGACGTTGCCTTCCCCCGGCTCAATGCGTTTTCGTACTGGTTGTTCCTGTTCGGTGGTCTGATGGTGCTCAGCGGGTTTCTCACCCCGGGCGGTGCGGCGGATTTCGGCTGGTTCGCCTACACCCCGCTGTCCAACGCCATACATTCCCCGGGCGTGGGCGCCGACCTGTGGATCGTGGGCCTGGTCATCGCTGGTCTGGGCACCATCCTGGGTGCGGTGAACATGGTCACCACGGTGGTCTGCCTGCGAGCACCCGGGATGACCATGTTCCGGATGCCTATCTTCACCTGGAACATCCTGGTCACGTCACTGCTCGTGCTGCTGGCCTTCCCGATCCTGACCGCGGCACTGCTGGGGCTCGAGGCTGATCGGCGCCTCGGGGCGCACGTGTTCGACCCGGCCAACGGTGGGGCCATCCTCTGGCAGCACCTGTTCTGGTTCTTCGGCCACCCCGAGGTCTACATCGTCGCGCTGCCGTTCTTCGGCATCGTGTCGGAGATCTTCCCGGTGTTCAGCCGCAAACCGCTGTTCGGCTACAAGGGCCTGATCTTAGCGACCCTGACAATCGCTGCGCTGTCCATGGTGGTATGGGCGCACCACATGTACGCTACCGGTGCAGTACTCCTTCCCTTCTTCGCGTTCACCACCTTCCTCATCGCGGTGCCTACCGGAGTGAAATTCTTCAACTGGATCGGCACTATGTGGCGGGGGCAGCTCACCTTCGAAACGCCGATGATGTTCAGTATCGGATTCTTGATCACCTTCTTGTTCGGTGGTCTGTCCGGCATTCTGCTGGCCGCTCCGGCGATCGACTTCCACGTCAGCGACACCTACTTCGTGGTGGCGCATTTCCACTACGTGCTCTACGGCACAATTGTGTTCGCCACCTTCGCCGGGATCTATTTCTGGTTCCCGAAGATGACCGGCCGGATGCTCAACGAGCCGCTGGGCAAGTTCCACTTCTGGGCCACGTTCATTGGCTTCCATCTGACGTTCCTGGTGCAGCACTGGGTCGGCAACGAGGGGATGCCCCGCCGGTACGCCGACTACCTGCCCAGTGACGGGTTCACCACGCTGAACATGGTGTCCTCGATCGGCGCCTTTGTGCTCGGCGCCTCGACGCTGCCGTTCCTGTGGAACGTGTTCCGCAGCTACCGCTACGGTGAGGTCGTCACCGTCGATGACCCGTGGGGTTACTGCAACTCGCTGGAATGGGCAACCTCGTGTCCGCCGCCGCGGCACAACTTCACCGAACTGCCCCGGATCCGCTCTGAGCGACCGGCTTTCGAGCTGCACTACCCGCACATGGCAGGTCGGATGCGGGTCGAGGCGCACGTCGGCGGCAACGGGCACCCAACCGCACCGAGCGAGGCCGTGACGCATACTGTGCAGAGTGACGAGACTGACAGTGGCGACCCGCGCGAAAAGTGACTGACAACCTGCGGACCACCTTGCTGGTGACAGTCACCGGGCGGGACAAGCCCGGAGTTGTGTCAGTCATCTTCTCTGCCCTCACCAGGCACGGCGTGGACATCCTCGACGTCGAGCAAGTGGTGATCCGAGGCCGGATCATTCTTGGCGTGCTGGTGGCGACCACGGCTGATCCGGACGATCTGCAGGAGGCCGCCGAGCAGGCGATGGCCAGCATCGGGCTGCAGGTGGAGGTCGAGGTCGGCACCGACGCGGTGGGCGTGAGTACCCGCGGGTCCACACACGTCGTGTTGGTGCTAGGCCGGCCGGTCACGGCCCGCGCCTTCACCGAGATGACCCGCGCGCTCGCTGCGTTGGACATCAACATCGACGCCATCCGGCGGATTGCGGATTACCCGGTCACTGGGCTCGAGCTGCTCGTGTCGGTCCCCAGCGACGGCAGTCAGGAGGCCGCCGACACAGCGTTGCGCTCCACCCTGGTACGGATTGCTGCCCATGGCGAGGTGGACGTTGCAGTCGAGCGGGTGGGTCTCGCCCGCCGAGCCAAGCGGCTGGTGGTCTTCGACGTCGACTCGACCCTGGTGCAGGGCGAGGTGATCGAGATGCTCGCCGAACGCGCCGGCTGCGGGGCCCAGGTACATGCGATCACCGAGGCATCAATGCGCGGCGAGCTGGACTTCACTCAGTCGCTGCGTCGCCGGGTCGCCCTGCTGGCGGGCCTGCCGGCCAGCGTGCTCGCCGAGGTGACCAGCACACTGGAACTCACCGCCGGGACTCGCACGACGGTGCGGACCCTCAAGCGGTTGGGATTTCGCTGTGGAGCCGTCTCGGGTGGCTTTACTCAGATCGTGCGGCCGATCGCCGAAGATCTGGGGCTGGACTTCTGCGCCGCCAACGAGCTCGAGATCCGCGAGGGGAAGCTCACCGGGCAGGTCATCGGCTCAGTGCTGGACCGGTCCGGCAAGGCCGACGCGCTACGCCGGGCGGCGGAGCACTTCGGTGTCCCCTTGGCCCAGTGTGTTGCGGTCGGGGACGGTGCAAACGACATCGACATGCTCGCCGCGGCAGGTCTGGGTGTCGCGTTCAACGCCAAACCCGCGCTACGCGAGGTCGCTGATACCACGATCAGCCAGCCGTTTCTGGACATCGTGCTGTTCGTGCTGGGTGTGACCCGCGACGAGGTCGAGGCGGCTGACGCGGCCGACGGGATGCTGCGCCGGGTGCCCCTGTGAGTGGCGATGCGACCTGTAGCTCGTATCGCCACTCACAGGTGGCGCAGCCGCACCTGCTGGTGCCGTTGGCCGCCCGTTATGCGGGTTGGCTGGGCATGCCGGCTGACGTGACCGCCGAGGTCACCGATGAGGACCCTGCGGTGGTGCGGACGATGCCGCTGATACTGCGGGTGGAACGGGACGCGCCACCGCCGAGCAGCGCGCTGCTCGAGGCGGCGGCTTCGGCGGCGGTGGCGCTGTGTCTCGACGAGTGTTCGCAGCCCGGTGGTCCGTGGCACCCCGAGGTGCAGCCCTGGCTGGCGGGCGGGATCCGCAAGGTCGCGCGCCGCGCTCGTGGCGCGCACTGGGTCGCCGTGTCCGACCTGCCGGGCATCACCGTCGAGCACCGCGGCGCCCAGGTGCGGGCGCTGGTGCCCCGGCCGGTGGCTGACACCCCGAGAGCCGTGACTCGGCTGCAGGTTGGCGGCACCGACGTGCCTCCCGACGATCCGGGCCCACCACCGGAGGGGCTCCCGGTGCTGTGGCTCGCGCCGGAGCCGGTGATGACCACGGGCAAGGCCGCCGCCCAGGTCGGGCACGCCACCATGCTGCTCGCGGCACTGCTGGCCGCCGACGGTCAGGCAGCCGAGCTGGACCGCTGGGCGGCCGACGGCTACCGCTGCGCCGTGCGCACCGCCTCGGCGCACCAGTGGGCCGGGCTGGCAGCCGGCGACCGGCCGGACCGGGCCTGGCGGGAGCGCGGGGTACTGGTCGTGCGCGACGCCGGGTTCACCGAGGTCGCCCCCGGCACGGTCACCGTTGCGGCACAGCGCGCTGCGCACCCGTGAGTGGCATTGAGTGCTATAACACTGTTACGCGCTCACCAGGCGGGTGAGCGCGGCCCGCACCACGGTGGGGTCGGTGGTGGGCCAGAACGGGGGCAGCGAGGCGCGCAGGAAGCTGCCGTAGCGGGCGGTGGCCAGCCTGGGGTCCAGGATCGCCACCACGCCGCGGTCCTCGGTTGAGCGCAACAGCCGACCAGCGCCCTGCGCGAGCAGCAGCGCGGCGTGCGTCGCGGCCACCGCGAGAAACCCGTTGCCGCCGTGGGCGGCCGCCGCGCGCTGCCGCGCGGAGCTCAGCGGGTCGTCGGGGCGGGGGAACGGGATGCGGTCGATCACTACCAGGGACAAGGACCGGCCGGGTACGTCGACGCCCTGCCACAGCGACAGCGTGCCGAACAGGCAGGTCGGCTCGTCCTGGGCGAACTGCGCCACCAGCAGGCCGGTCGCGTCGTCGCCCTGACACAGGATCGGCAGGTCCAGCCGCGAGCGCAGCGCCTCGGCGGCCTGCTTGGCGGCCCGCATCGAGGAGAACAGGCCCAGCGTGCGCCCGCCCGCCGCGGTGACCAGCGCGTCGAGCTCGTCGAGGTACGCCGGGGGTAGCCCGTCGCGGCCGGGTGGGGGCAGGTGCGCGGCGGTGTAGAGGATCCCGGCGCGGTGGAACTCGAACGGGGAGCCCGCATTCAGGCCGGTCCAGGCCAGGCCCTGGTCGTCGTCAGCGGGTGGCGGCCGCTGGGTGGCGGTTCCGGTGGCGGGTGGGGCGGATGGTCGCTGCGGGGGCAGGCCCCACTGCGCGGCGAGCGCGTCGAACGTCCCGCCCAAGGTAAGGGTGGCCGAGGTGAGCACCACCGTGCGCTCGGCGAACAGCCGCTCCTGCAGCAGTCCGGCGACGGACAGCGGTGCCACCCTCAGCACCCGCCCGCGCACGGTCTCCTCTGCCAGCCAGACGACGTCGCGGCGGTCCGCCTCGGCGTCTGGAAAGGCGACGAGCACGCGGGCCGCAGCCGAGTGCACCTGCTCCAGCGCGGCTTGCGCCAGCCGGCGATGGGCGGCGGCGTCGGGGTCCTCGCGGCGCTCGCTGGTGCCCAGTGCGGTGATGCACCGGTGGGCGGCGTCGCGCACCGCCGTGAGCGCCCCGACCGCCCTCTCGCTCAGGGTGTCCCAACGCTGCACCGGCGCGTCGCCGAGCAGCAGCGCGAGCCCGTCGCCCGCCGCGGCCAGCTCGTCGGCGATCTGCTGGTCGATCAGCCGCCCGCAGCGCCGCGACGCGGTCTCCACCATGGCAGCGGTGAGCTCCTCGGTGGCCGCGCTGGTGACCCGGTCGACCAGGTCGTGTGCCTCGTCGATGACCACCACGGCGTGCTCGGGGAGCACCTGGTGCTCGCCCATCGCGTCGATCGCGAGCAGCGCATGGTTGGTGACCACCACCTCGGCACGTCCGGCCCGGGCCCGGGCCTGCTCCGCGAAGCAGTCCATGCCGACGGGGCAGCGGGACAGGCCCAGGCATTCCCGGGCGCTCACCGACACCTGCCGCCAGGCCTGGTCGGTCACTCCGGGCACCAGCTCGTCGCGGTCACCGGTGCCGGTGCCCGAGGACCACTCGTGTAGCCGGGCGATCTGGCGGCCCAGCGTCGACGTGGGGGAGGCCGCCGAAGCAGCGTCGAACAGGTCCTCGCCCTCGTCGCCAGCGCCGGTGTTCAGCCGGTGCAGGCACAGGTAGTTGCGCCGTCCCTTGAGGATCGCGAAGCTCGGGGTGCTGCCCAGCAGCGGCTTCAGCGCGCCGGCCAGCCGAGGCAGGTCGCGGTCCACGAGCTGGCGCTGCAGTGCGATGGTCGCGGTGGAGACGACCACGGTGGAGTCGGTGGCGACCGCGTGCCGGATCGCTGGGACCAGGTAGGCCAGCGACTTGCCGGTACCGGTGCCGGCCTGCACCGCGAGGTGCTCCCCGGTGCGGATCGCCCGGTCGACCGCGTCGGCCATCAGGGCCTGACCTGGCCGGTCGGTGCCACCCACGGCGTGCACCGCCGCCGCGAGCAGTGCCCCGACGTCGGGCACAGCGACGTTCGGAGCCGTGGTGG
>DATHTJ010000010.1:0-24115 GCA_035463315.1 Pseudonocardiaceae bacterium | reverse complement strand
TCCCTCGCCTCGCTCAACGTCCCATTCCCCGAGGTGGTGGCCTGGCTCCAGGTCATCGGGGAGGGCGTCGGCGGCCTGCTGCTCATTGTCGGCCTGTTCACCCGTTTGGTCACGCTTCCACTGATCGCCATCCTGGTCGGTGCGATCCTGCTGGTGAAGATCGACCTCGGCTTCGTCGGGGTCGATACCCCGGGTTACGAGTACGACATCGCTCTGATCGCCGGACTCCTCGGCCTGTTGTTCATCGGACCGGGCCGGCTGTCACTGGACGGCGCCCTCGGGCTTGAGACCCGCCCGGCACCCCTCGCCAGCCGACGCGGCGCCAGTGTGGCCGCCTAGCCGCGAGAACGCCGTGGGCGGGGGAGGGGTGTCGCGCGGAGTGACCGGATGACTGAGCCATAGGTCTCGCTCTCGGTCGCCGCCATCGGGGAACCGTGAAAACGGGGGAGGGAGCACTGCGCCACGTGATCGGCATCGACTCCATGAACGGCATGAACTTGTCCAGGAAGCCGGGCATGGTGCAGCCGATGCAGATGCCACCCACATTCGGCCGCGCTTGGGCACGTTGCACTTCACCACCTGGCCCCGCATCCGAGGAGTATGCGAATAATTCGATTGAAACGAATCACGCTCGACCTGGATGCGCAGCGGCCAGGATAACTATGGGCTCAACAGCGTGACGATCTCACCGGCCCGGTGTGCGGACAATGGCAGCAGCACGTTCGATGCCCGATCTGGGGGCCGCGATGCCCATGCCCTCTCGGGCAGCGCGAACGGGCCGGTTACGCCTTCATTGCGGGCCGCAGCGGTCGGTACTCTGGATTCCACATCGTCGCCTCAACCGCGGTCGCCCAGTCGGACTGCTCGACCCGCGCCACGCCCTCCTTTGCCGCGGTCGCGGCAACCCGCCTCGCGACGACGGCTGAGATCGCGCGTAGGTCATTGACCTCTGGCAGCAGCGGGGCGCCGGGCGTGCTCACATCGACGAGGGCGGCTACGGCATGTGCCGATGCGGCGAGCATGCCGTCGGTGACGAGCCGAGCGCCGCTGACGATGGTGCCGAGACCCAAGCCCGGGAACACCAGCGCGTTGTTGGCCTGCGCGATGACGTGAGTGGTGCGCTCGTGGGTCAGCGGCGGGAAGGGACTGCCGGTCGCGATGAGCGCCCGACCGTCGGTCCACGTGATCAGGTCGGCCGGCACCGCCTCGGCCAGGCTCGTCGGGTTGGACAGCGGCAGGATGACTGGTCGCTCAACACGTCGCGCCATCTCCCGGATCACGTCCTCGCTGAACGCCCCGGGGATTCCGGACGTGCCGATCAGGACGGTCGGTCGGGCCCTTCGGACGACTTCGAGCAGGTCGATGGCACCGCCGGGCGCATCGTGACGCCAGTGCGCTACCTCGGCGTCGGGGTGGGCATACGGCCGCTGGAAGTCCCGCATCCGCGACTGGCCCTCGACCAGGAGACCGCCGCGACCCAGGCCCCAGATCCGTTGCGTCGCGGCATTCTCCGGCAACCCGTCCTGCACCATTGCGTCCCGGATCTGGGCGGCGATCCCGATTCCGGCCGTCCCCGCGCCGAACACGACGACGCGCTGCTCCCTCAGTGGCACCCCGGACGCCTGTGAGCTCGCCAGGACGGCGGCGAGCGCGACAGCGCCGGTGCCCTGCATGTCGTCGTTGAAGGTGCAGATCGAGTTGCGGTAGCGGCGCAGGATGCGGGTGGCGTTGTTCGGGCCAAGGTCCTCCCAGTGCAGCAGCGCGCGGGGAAACATCGTGGTCGCTGCCTGTACGAACGCGTCGACAAAGGCGTGGTAGCGCTCGCCGTCGACGCGGGGGTGCCGGTTTCCGATGTAGAACGGGTCGTCGAGAAGTTCGGGGTTGTTCGTGCCGGCGTCGAGCACCACCGGCATGACCCGGGTGGGGTCGATCCCCGCTGCGGCGGTGTAGACGGCGAGTTTGCCGATCGCGATGGCGATCCCGCCTGCGCCCCAGTCGCCGATGCCCAGGATACCCTCGCCGTCGGTGACCACGATGAGATCAACATCGTCGGCGCCGAGTCCGTAATTGCTGAGCGTGTCGGCGATGCCGTCCGAGTCGTGGACGGACAGGTAGACCCCGCCCGGTCGCCGGAACTCACGGCTGAACCGCTGGATCATGGTGCCGACGGTCGGGGTGTACACGATCGGCAGCATTTCCGGCAGGTGGTTGAGCAGTAGCCGGTAGAAGAGCACCTGGTTGCGGTTCAGCAGGCCGCCGAGGAACAACGCCTTGCCGACGTCACCGGTGATCTCGGAGTACTGCTGGTAGGCCCGCGCGGCTTGATCGTCCAGAGTGAGGACCGCCGGCGGAAGCAGCCCGGTCAGACCGAGTGCCACGCGCTCGGCAAGCGGGAACGCCGTCCCCTTGTTCAGGGCCGGGTCGCTCAGCAGTTCCCGGCCTCGCAGCGAGGTCGTTCGACTTCTGTCTGGGAGATGGGGAAACGTCTGCATGAGACTGAGTTACACCTTGTCGTCGTCTGAGCACCGATGCACGTCGTGGACTCCGACCCGGCCCGTTAGTCCTCCGGTTTCTCGGTGGAGAGCAGATCCTGCAGTTCACGCAGCGCTTTCCGGAGCTTGTCGGCAAACACGAACATCTCGTCGGCCACCGGGAGCGGCGTGCTCAAGTAGAGATTGAAGCGGTCAGGAAGCAACACGTAGGCGACGCCGATGCACCGACTGCTGGTCGACCCGAAACCGAAGTACTGGATGTTGGTGGACGGCGCGGAGCTGGTGCTCAGGTAGTCGTCCCGCATCGTGAGCCAGCCTGGGGTCTCGTACAGGGCGGGCGGCTCGGTTACCCCCAGCGTCTCGCCGCGCCGCTGCTGAATGAGCTGCAGCTCCCACAGGTGTTGCTCAGGTGCCTGCCCCGCTTGGCACTCCTTCGCACGTTCCACATGCTTTTCGGCAGCTGCCCGAAACGCCGCCCTGCGGGTCGCCACATCCACTTCGGGGTCATCCATCGCGGCCACGAACCGCACCACCTCGGGTGTGACGACACGCATCGCTTCCGTGCGCCCGCGCCGGTACTGGCGCGTGGCAATCGACTCGTACGTGGCGCCCACGAGTCCCTTGGCGCGCTGGTGGGCGAGTTGACAGGCCATCTGCATGAACGCATCCGGCGATATCCGGAGCTGCTTGACCCGGTTTCCACCGAAATCGTCGAACGACAGGATGGACGTGGCGGTGTTGGCCGCATACGCCTCAAACGAGGCGGCAGCGGCCCGCACGTCGGCCTGCAGGTCACCATCGAGCACGAACTCGATAGCCTCGACGGTCGGCAAGCCCTGGGAGCGGGCCCCCGACTGCAGTGAGTGCTCCTCGGCCGATGCGCCCAGCAGGGTGTCGACGAAGTTGAGGACCGTGGTCCCGTCCAGACGGCAGTGCTCCACGTTGATACCCGCCGTACCGTCTTCAAAGAAGATCAGGGATACGGCCTTGTCGAACCACCGATCACCGCTGTCACCGTGGAGCAGGTGGTCACACGCCTCCAGGCTGTCCTTGGGCGCGAAGTCCTCCAGGCATATGCAGAACAACGCGGTCTCTACCTGGTCGAGGGAGTACGCATTGCCGGGATGGCAGGCAAGCAGTGCTTGCCGACTGGCTGCCCACTCTGCCCGGGCCTTGGTGGTGAGATGCCCGACAGGCGCGCCTGGCGCGGCCCGCTTCGCACCAATCTTCATGATTGTGCGCAGCCCCGCCACGAGATCGTCCAACGTGTGCGGTCGATCATCCGAGCCCAGCACGTCCATGCGGAACATGTTTCCACGGAAGAACACCACGATGTGGCGCTCCCGAGATGGGCCCGGCCACTCCTCGGTGTAGGGCGCGCGGACGGTGTCCTGCACAGGTCCAGGTATCCGCGTCGTGGAGAACAGGAACTTGTTCTGCTCCATCGACAGCGCCTGCCCCCGATGGACGATCGGCGCAATGAGTTCCTCGTCGAGCTGCAACTTGTAGTTGACGGCCGCGGCGATGAGCCCGGCCGCCCGTTCCACCTGCCGCTGGTCCGAATCCCGGAACAGGAAGAAGAAGTTCGCGTTGAGTGCTATGCGGTCGCGGCGGCCTAGATACCGGGAGGGCCAGAACGTGTCGAGCCAGCTGTGCACGCTCTCGCTGGCGTTGTATTGTTCGAGTGCTGCGTGGAGCTTGCGGCCGGGACCATCAGGGCGGAGAAACGAGGCCACTGCAGCCTCGGTCGCCGCCAGCTCATCTGTGGTCAACAACGGTGCGCACCATGCGATGAATCTCTCACAGCTTTCCTCCAACGTAGGCAATGGCACTCGCGGCAGACGGTCTTCATTGCCAAAGGTACGGGTGGACCACTCTTGGCTACTGTTCGATTTCATCCTCGACCTCGACGGTTTGGTGACCTGGATGATTCCTTGTTCGATGTTCGATGCGAGGTCTACGACTACACAACCTTTCGCGCCGCGCGGTCGAGAGATGTAGAGCTGCGCGTAAAGCCAGCCATCGGCTTCCAGACCTCGCGGATCTACTCCGACGGTCGACAACGTGTCCAGGACGAGCGATTGCTCCCCAGGGGAGGCGAACCGCCGCTGTTTGAACACGCGTTCGAGGTGAACAGTTTCGTATCCTAACCCGGCCAGGCCCTCCGCCACAGGTTCGAATGGGAACATCCGCAGGACGAAATGCGCCATCCACGGCTGACGCTCCCCACTTGCGCTGACCACCCGTGAGATGGTCCGGTCGCTGACGTAGCCGAGGCAGCCCGTCGAGATGATAAAATCCGTTCCAGCGAACTGCTCGCGTTGCTGCTCCGTGGGGTCGCGCTCTTCCAGGTCGGCGTGCACCGCACTATCGAGGAACCCTGCCAAGTGCGCGTATGAAAGGGCGGATCGCGAGATGTCAAGACCCACAAATCTTGTGTATTTCAAGCGATTACGCGAGCGGACCAACTCCTGGTCGCGGGCCAGCAGAGCGCTGCGATCCTGTGCGTGAGCATCAAGGCCACAGTAGCGCTCGTACAGCTCGTCCATGGTCGCGTCACATTTCAACAGGGCTGCATTAATGCCGTAGGAGCAACCGATATCCAGAACGTTTAAAGCTAGAGTATCCCGCGATTTCCGGCATTCTTGAATAAGTTTCATGAAATAGGGTTTGGCTAGCTGGGGTATGCAGTAGCCGAGCTCGCGCAACGTACTGAAGTAAGCGCGTGGATCGGGTTGCGTGTAGATGTGATCGAGGGATACTTTCCCGGTAGCATCAAAATGCACTCTCTCGCTCCTCTTTGTGTCGCGGAATGGGAAATGAGCCAGCATCGGGCTCAGATCGTCAGCCGCCTTCCTAATCCAGTAGTTGGTCGACCCGCACAGCGCGCCTCTCGGCCGCTAGATGCTGGGGTAGCACCTGGCCGAAAAGCTGCCTTGTCCGCGCTACGTTGCCAATCACTCCGGGGTGTTCGCTATATGCGAAGATCGCTGAATGGCGCGCCGTCTCACCTTGCACGGAACTCACTCGATGCATCGAATAACGGCCCTTGAACAGCTGAAGATCACCCGGGTGCAGCGAAAGGCGGCGGATCAGGTGCGCACCGCGGCCGACCAACACGGCCCGAACGTTGTCAAAATTTTCTGCTTGTGCAGATCTAATGTTCGGGCAGTACTCGAAGACGCCACCAGCCTGCGACTCCTGCGTGAGCAGGCTCACAGTGAACTCATTTGTGTCGAAGTGCCATGGATGCTCCATCCCTGCGGTAAGGACGTTGAGGCACAGCCCGGCCAGGGGGTCCGCGAGCTCGTAGACGCGGGACAGCTCGAAGCAGCTGGCGATAAAGTACTGAAATAGCTCGCTAGAATAAAGCTGATGGATGATGAAATCCTCGAGGATGCGATCACGTGCCACAAACGCGTTGCCGCGCCGCATAGTGATGCGACCTGGATGATCTTCCGGCAGTGATGAGTCCGTAGCGATGTTGTAGGCGTTGACCGTTTCGACATTGTAATACGCCAGAGGAGCGATCGTTGCACATTCCAGCCGCACTGCGTCACACTGGGAAGATCGAATAAAATTGGGTAGCACGCTGCATCCGAAATTTTGCAGTTCGCGCCGGGCGCGAGAAACCACGTACTTCCAATCAGCACTTGTCGGCTCCGAAAGGGGATAGCGAGCCGTGTTGACCACCTGTCCAACCACCCGAGCTTCCGATGTCCTCATGAGGATCCTCTCGACGTGCAACGCTCGCCGCCCTGGGCCAGGCAACTCGGCGATCCCTGCGTTCGACTCTCATACAGGCCAGCAGCATCATCCGCGTGTTGTTAAGGCCCTCACCTCCCGCAAGCAGACCACACCCTCAGCGCCTTCCCTTCCTTCTCGCGAACCTTAGCGGGGTTTAGCATATTCAGCGCTCTCAATTTAGCGCTATGAAGTCGTTTGTGCCACGCGACACTGAGCTGATCTCAGCAAGATCGACACTGGTATCCGGCTGGTGATCATTCGGACGGAGCGGCGTGCAGGCTACGCACTGTCGTACCGGAACGTGGTGGAGCTGCTGGCCGAACGGGGCCTCACAGTCGACCAGGTGACCGCGTTCCGCGCGGCGCAGCGGTTTACCCCATTGTGGATCGACGCGGCGCGACCGGGTCGGCACGTCCCCGGGACCTTGCCACTTGACTGATGGGGCTTGTGTGGTCTTGATGGGGTCTGAGCAGGCACAATAGGGGAGTGGGTGATCGGTTGCGGTATGCGGACGTGCGCCCGTACGCGGTGCCTGACTCGCTCGGTGAGCTGGTCGGGCCGGCCAACGGGGTGGTGGAGTTGCCGGCGGTGAATGCGTTGTCGCTGAGGGGGCGGGTGTTCGACGCGGTCTGTTTGTTGATGATCAGGTGCGGGTTGGTGGTGTGAGCCTCGGCCGGCGTTGTAGCCTCGCACCGAAGCCGCTCCGTCTCACAGATTTCTCACGGAACCTGCGAAACGGGGCGGATTCGATGGTCCTGCCCTGGACGTTCGCCGGAGTCTCAGCAGCTAGAACGCACTCCCTGGACTGAGGGGACTGTTGTTAGACCGCTGGGGTGCCTGCCGGGTAGGCAGTGATGAGGGGCTGGGTGGTGCGGTCGTGGTCCCATGCGCGGATCTGCTCGCACAGGCGGTCCGCGAGATGTGGGTCGCGGGACCGTGGCTGACGGCCTGCCGCGCCTCGTGGACCTCTCCTGGTCAGCAGGGCAGATCCTGCAGCGTAATGCGCCGGGCCAGGGGGAATTACTTGATCGTTCACATAAGTCAGTGACATGTGCGACAGATCTGGAGACGTCTTGCCTGGCCGTCCCCATCGTGATTACCAGTACTCCGTCCATGAGAACTACGTATGTCACAAAACCACAACGTTTTAAGCTTGAGAATTCAAGTAATTTCGGCCGCGGCGAGGCCAGAGATACCGGCGACAGAGCTTCGCGAGGGATAATCTCCTGTCAGTATCCGCGGTAGGCCATGTGGCTGATGCGCAACCACCTCGTCCTCCCAGGAGTAATGAGAACTCGGTGCGAGTCGCCCACCTTCGGGCGACTGTACGGGCTTTGGGACACACTGCTAGTCTCAGGGCTGTCAGAGATTTGGACGGGTCAAAAATCTCATCTGAGGATTACCGTCTGTTCGGGGGAGAGTGTCGTTTTACCTCAGAATGTCCGTATTCCTCACGGGCTCGAAACGTGCTGACCGCCACCCCTCGATCGGTAGACGGTGATTCATCGAGCTCACGACGCCTTGTGTCGGGACGCGTCCGGGAGTTCTGTGCGCTGCAGGCCGAGCGGCAACGCAGCGCGCTGGGAGAGCTGCGAGTGGCCTTGGTCCTCGGCGACGCGGGTCTGGGCAAGACACGGCTGGCGGCCGAATTGTTGCCTCGCGACGACGAGTTGGCCGTCGGGCTGATCGCTCACAGCTCCCCCCTTGGAGGTATGCCGCTGTTCGGCCCCTGGGCAGGCGCGCTCGGCCTGCATGCGGATGCTGTGGACGCTGAGGGGATCTGCCACGCCTGCGGGAGCGTGCTCGGTGGCCTTCCGGCGCTCATACGCCGCGCGGAGATCGCGCACGACGCGTTGTCACGCGGTGAAGCCTTTCGCTGCCACTTCGTGGAGTGGATCCCGGATCTGCTTGCCAAGGCGAGTGCCGACCGGCCGATCGTCGTGGTCCTCGACGACGCTCACCACAGCGATGACGCGGTGTGGGAGATGCTGCTGCGGCTGGCATGGGACTTTCCAGCCAGCCGGCTGTTCGTGCTTGCCACGGCCCGGCCGGCGGAGCTGGCCAAGCACCGGATGGCTGTCGAGGTGCTGCATGCCTTGGAGCAGGAGGCGATGGTATGCCGGATTCAGCTATCCCCATTTTCCTGGGAGGATGTTCGGGAACTGGCCGCGGAGAACTTTGGACGAGACCGCGTGCCGTCAGCGCTAGTGGACTGGCTGATGACCCGCGCACAGGGCAACCCGCGGTGCGCCGCCGGGCTGTTGGAGGTACTGGTCGACAACGGCGCAGATCTCCAGGTACCTGCGTTGGGCGGGGTTCCGGAGAAACTGGCCCGCTGGGTACGCACCGAGATGGCGCGGCTCGACCTGCCGGCCCTGGTCCTCATTGAGGTGCTCGCCCTCATCGGCGACCTGGTCGATCCCGGCGACCTCGCCCGGATCACAGGCCAGCCGATCGAGAACGTCGCGCTCGCCCTGGAACAGCTCGCGCATTCCGGGATGGTCGTGGAGCAGCAGCACGACCGGTCCTTGGGTTATCAAGTCGCCCATCCGCTCGCTCGGGAGGTGCTTTACACCGACATTGGGGGCGCCAGGCGGCGCGTGATGCACCGGCGGGTGGCTGAAACGCTGCTTGAGTCTGGGCGGACGGAGGTTGCCGCGTCGCATTTCGTCCGCGCGGCGCAGGCAGGGGACGGCGAAGCGATTGACGCGCTGATCGAGATGGCCCAGCGAGCCGAGCAGCGAGGGCTATGTTCCCAGGTGTGGACGATCGTCTCGGGGTTGCGGGATCTGTTGCCGATCGGCGACGAGCGCTGGTTCGGCCTGTTCGACGCGTTGTTCCAACGATCGAATTGGGGCATCGTCGATTGTACCGAGTACTGTGTGGCCGAGATGGCCGTTGTGAAGCAGATGCGGCAACTGCTCGCCGGGATAGGTGACCTGCAACGGCAAGCTGACGTCCGGTTATGGCTCGCGGGCTTGTTCGCGTTCGGTGCGGGTGATCTCGATGCGGCGCAAGGGGAGTGCCGGCAGGCCCTTGCGCTGTGCCAGCGGGCCGGCTCCGAGCCTGCGGCCAGGATGGCTGCGATCAAGTTAGCCAAGATGCGTGGATGGGCCGGGGATCTGCGGGGTGAAGAACAGGCGGCGCGACAGCTGTTGAGCGAGGCTGAGAGAGCTGGAGATCAACGGGGGATCGCGGAGGCGCTGGGGGCGTTGGGGCACACGCTCGGCTGGCAGGGTCGTTTTGACGCGGCCGAGAACGTGCTCATGCGCAGCGTCGAGCTGGCCACGGCAGCAGCGCGTTTCTCCTGGATGTCCCAGAGCTTGGCGCTGCTCGCCTCGTTAGATGCCTGCCGAGGCCACCTGGTCTCGGCCCGCACGCGGTGGGCCCAGGCTGCCGCGTCCAGCCCGCACTACGACCCGATGATTGGTGGATGCGGCGCGTTCATCGAGCTGGTTGCCGGGGACCTTACGATGGTCGCGGCGCATGCGCGGCAGTGGGAAAGCCACGATCCGGCGGCTCGAACCTGCTTGCCGGTCCGGCTGGCGGGCCGGGCGGCCATGGCGGCGGCGGAGCGCGGCTGTCTCACCGAGGCCCGTCGCAACCTCGACGCCATGACGCGTGCCGACAGCAGGACCCTCGGTGTCCTAGAGCCGCTGTACTGGTGGGCCGAGGGGGTAGTGGCCAGAGTCGAGGGCCGGTGGGCCGCCGCGGCCGCCGCCCTCCAACGGACGGTCGACTGCTACTCGGCGATGAACGCATGGGCACTGAGGGGATTCGTCCTGGCGGATCTAGCCGAGGTCACGGTGGTCGCTGGTGATCCCGACGCTGCGGCGAGGGCGGCAACATCGGCCGAAGACAATGCCCGCCGCACCGGCGCGCCGATCCACCAGGCCCTCCACCTGCTCGCCACGACGTGGGCCCTGGTCGGACAGGGCCGCCGCGACCTGGCGGCACGAGCAGCATTGCGCGCTATGGACGGATTCGACTCCAGCGGATACGCCCTGCTGGCGGCGCGCGCACGCGTCGCATACGCCAACGCAGTAGGGGGATCTGATCGCAGGGCAGCCGAGAATGCATTGTGCGAGGCCGTCGTGGCATTCGACGCATGCGGAGCCGTCGTCCGCCGCGACCAAGCCCGCACGCTGCTCATTCAGCTCAAATCGGATGGACGGTGCGCCACGGATGCCGTGTGCGGTCCAGGCTCGCTGACCAGACGGGAGCGGCAGGTCGCCGAGCTGGGCGCAGGTGGCTACACCGCTGCACAGATCGCCACCCGGCTGCACATCGGCGTGCGCACCGTCGAAACCCACCTGGCCCGCAGTTACCCCAAACTCGGGGTCACCTCTAAACAACAGCTCGTGCACCGCGCCGCGGAGTTCGGATTCACGCCCAGTCCGTAGTTTCTACGGAGCTGGCGACCGTATAACGACACCTGGTCCGTATCGATATCCGTAATTTCTACGGATGACAGGCCAAGCTGTGATCCATACAATGTGTTGCAACCGTGACGGTAACAAGTATTTTCTTCCCTGCTGTACGGATAGAGATTGGCGGTGTGTGCTGTGACAGAGCCGGTACAGACGGAGTCGGTGCAGTCGGATCCGGGTATGAATGGTGAGCGGCCGCGGTTGAGTTTGGCGACGGCGGCGGCCCGTAACTTGGCGACGACGACCAAGTCCCAACCGCAGATGCAGGGGATCACGTCGCGGTGGCTGTTGCGGGTGTTGCCGTGGGTGGAGGCCTTGGGCGGGACGTTCCGGGTGAACCGTCGGTTGACTTATGCGGTGGGTGACGGGCGGGTGACGTTCATCACGGAGGGCGCCGAGGTGCGGGTCATTCCCGAAGAGTTGCGTGAGTTGGCGGTGCTGCGCGGTTTTGAGGACGCCGAGGTGCTGAACGCGTTGGCGGGCCGGTTCACGCAGCGGGAGTTCGAGGCCGGTAACACGATCGTGCAGGAGGGTCAGCCGGCGGATCAGGTATTTTTGATCGCCCATGGGAAGGTCAACAAGATCGGTCCTGGGGAGTACGGTGATCCGACCGTGTTGGATGTCCTTTCCGATGGTGGTTTCTTCGGTGTTTGGGAGTTGGTGGAGTCCCACGACACCTGGGCCTACAGCGTGCGGGCGGTGACCCCGTGCACGGTGCTGGCGTTGTCCCAGCAGGCGTTCGAGGAAATCGTCGCCCAGTCCCCGGAGTTGCGGGCACACGTTGAGCGGTTCCAGGCTCTGCTCGGCCAGGCGCGGAACGAATACGGCGAGGCCGACATTGAGCTGAGCGCGGACCAGGCGCAGGAATCGGATGTGGCGGGCACCTACGTCGACTACCAGACCAAACCCCGCGAGTATGAGCTCAGCGTGGCGCAGACCGTGTTGCGGGTGCACACTCGAGTGGCGGATCTGTACAACAATCCGATGAACCAGGTCGAGGAGCAGCTGCGGCTGACCATCGAGGCGCTGCGGGAACGCCAAGAACACGAGCTGATGAACAACCGTGACTTCGGGCTGTTGCACAACGCTGATCTCTCCCAACGCATCAGCACCCGCACCGGACCACCCACCCCCGACGACCTCGACGAACTGCTGGCCACCGTGTGGAAGGACCCGCAAGTTTTCCTGGCCCATCCCCGCACCATCGCCGCGTTCGGTCGGGAATGTAGCAGCCGGGGCGTTTACCCGCAGAGTGTCGACATCAACGGCCACATGATGCCGGCCTGGCGCGGCATACCCGTACTTCCTTGCAACAAGATCCCCGTCAGCGGCACCCGCACCAGTTCGATTTTGCTGCTCCGTACCGGTCTGGATAAGCAAGGAGTGATAGGCCTGCACCAGACCGGCATTCCCGATGAAGTCCAGCCAGGCTTGAACGCCCGCTTCATGGGAATCAATGACAAGGGAATTATCGAGTACCTCGTCAGCGCCTACTACTCCGCGGCCGTCATGGTCCCCGACGCACTCGGCATCCTCGAAAACGTCGAAATCGGGCGGTAAAGTTAGGGGAGCGTCGGGAAAGTTAGGGGCAGGAGATGCAGCCCTATAAGCTGCCAGAGTTCTACATGCCGTATCCCGCTCGGCTGAACCCACACCTGGACACGGCGCGCGAGCACACCAAGGCGTGGGCTCGCGAGATGGGTATGCTGGACGCACCACCGGACACGCCCGGCTCGAATATCTGGGACGAGGCCAAGTTCGACTCCATGGACTTCGCCTTACTCTGCGCGTATACCCATCCCGACGCGCCGAGCCGCGAACTCGACCTGGTGACCGACTGGTACGTCTGGGTGTTCTATTTCGACGATCACTTCCTGGAGATCTACAAGCGCAGCCAGGATCAGGCCGGCGCGAAGGAGTACCTTGACGGGCTGCCCGCGTTCATGCCGATAAATCCGGCCGACGCTACACCGGAGCCGGCCAATCCGGTCGAGCGCGGGCTGATCGATCTGTGGGCACGTACTATCCCCAACCGGTCGCCGGAATGGCGGCTGAGGTTCTTCGAGAGCACCAAAAACCTCCTCTACGAATCGACGTGGGAGCTGTCCAATATCAGCGGGAGCCGCGTCCCGAACCCGATCGAGTACATCGAGATGCGCCGCAAGGTCGGCGGCGCTCCCTGGTCGGCCAACCTCGTGGAGCACGCCGCGTTCATTGAGGTCCCGGCCAGGATCGCGGGCAGCCGGCCGATGCGAGTCCTCACGGACGCGTTCGCCGACGGGGTGCACCTGCGCAACGACCTCTTCTCCTACCAGCGTGAGACCCGAGACGAAGGCGAGATCAACAACTGCGTCCTGGTGCTGGAGCGGTTTCTGGAGGTCGATCCGCAGCGCGCCGCTGACCTGACCAACGACATCCTGACCTCCCGGCTGCAGCAGTTCGAGAACACCACCCTCACCGAGCTACCGTCCCTGTTCGAGGAGTGCGGCCTGAACCTGCTTGAACGCGAGAGCGTCCTGCTCTACGTCAAGGGACTACAGGATTGGCAATCGGGTGGTCATGAGTGGCACATGCGGTCGAGCCGATACATGAACGAGACGTCGACTCGTGAACTGTCGGTAATAGAGCGACTCCTCAGCGAGCCCACCGGCGTGGGCACGTCGGCAGCGCAGATCACACTGTCATCCGGCGCTGTGGGTATACAAAGGTTCAAGAGTTACACGCATGTGCCCTACGTTGCGGTGGGGCCAACGACCCTGCCGGAGTTCTACATGCCGTATTCGGCGCGAGTCAATGTCAACCTGGAGCGGTCGCGTCAGCATTGCATCGACTGGGCCCGCCAAATGGGGATGCTGGAGTCGCTCCCCGGCGGTATCGGCATCTGGGATGAGGAAAATCTCGCGTCGTTCGATTTCGCCGCCTGCGCGGCCAGGCTCCATCCGGATGCATCCGGTCCTGAGCTCGACCTGTCCTCGGCCTGGCTGACCTGGGGTACCTACGGCGACGACTACTTTCCGGCGGTCTTCGGACCTACCCACAACATGACGGGCGCGAAGGTGTTCAACGCCAGGTTGTCGCTGTTCATGCCGCTGGATTGCGGCGCCACTCCTCCGCCGACCAACGCGGCGGAAGCGGGGTTGGCGGACCTGTGGATCCGCGCTGCCTTCCCCATGCCCATCGATCAGCGGCGTCAGGTCCGGCAGGGTGTGGAGGATATGACGGCAAGCTGGTTGTGGGAGCTCGCGAACCACATCCAGCACCGGATCCCCGATCCGGTCGACTATGTCGAGATGCGCCGCAAGACATTCGGCTCAGATCTCACGATGAACCTGGCCCGCATCGAGCGGGCTGCGCCGATCCCAGTCGAGATCTTCCGCACCCGAGCGATGCAGGGGCTGGAAAATTCAGCTCAAGACTACGCCTGCTTCACGAACGATATCTTCTCCTACCAGAAGGAGATCGAGTTCGAGGGTGAGCTCCACAATTGCGTGCTCGTCGTTCAGAAATTCCTCAATATAGATCGCGAGCAGGCGGTCTTGGTCGTCAACGACCTCATGACCGCGCGAATGCTGCAGTTTGAGCACATCATCGCCACCGAACTGCCCGTCGTCGTAGACGACTTCAACCTGGATGTGTTTGCTCGCGAAGCATTGGACGCCTACGTCGTGGGACTGCAGGACTGGATGGCCGGCATTCTCGACTGGCACCTGTTGACCGGCCGGTATGGCGAATCGACATTGCGGCGCCGTTATCGGACGCCACCGCAGCGGATTGGTGGGCCCACCGGGCTGGGTACTTCCGCTACTGTTATTGGATCGCTAGGAAATATGATGGCTCCAGCTTAGATTTCCGTCCGTTTTTAGGTGCTTGAGCGATTGGTGGTATGCGCGGTGACTGAGTCGGTACAGTCGGAGTCGGGTGTGAATGATGAGCGGCCACAGTTGAGTTTGAGTACGGCGGCGGCCCGTAATCTGGCGACGACGACCAAGTCCGTGCCGCAGATGCAGGGAATCACGCCACGGTGGCTGTTGCGGATGTTGCCATGGGTGGAGGCCTCAGGCGGGACGTATCGGGTGAACCGCCGGTTGAGTTATCTGGTGGGTGACGGGCGGGTGACGTTCATCACGGAGGGCGCCGAGGTACGGGTCATTCCCGCCGAGCTGTGTGAGTTGCCGCTGCTGCGGGGCTTTGATGACCCCGAGGTGCTGGGTGCGTTAGCTGGCCGGTTCGCGCAGCGGGAGTTCGCGGCCGGTGACACGATTGTGCAGGAGGGGCAGCCGGCCGATCAGGTTTTTTTGATCGCCCATGGCAAGATCAACAAGATCGGCACTGGGGAGTTTGGCGATCCGACAGTGTTGAATGTTTTGGCCGACGGTGATTATTTCGGCGATCGGGAGTTGGTGGAGTCCCAGGACATCTGGGGCTACAGCGTCAAGGCGGTAACCCCGTGCACGGTGCTGGCAATGCCCCAACAGGCGTTCGATGAGATGGTCGACCAATCTGAGGAGTTGCGGGCGCACGTTGAGCGATTCCGGGCCCAGGCTGACCAGCCGCAGAACAAAAAAGGCGAGGCCGACATCGAGCTGACCTCGGGCCATGAGGGGGAGCCGGAGTTGGCGAAGACCTTCGTCGACTACGAGACCACGCCCCGTGAGTATGAGCTCAGCGTGGCCCAGACCGTGCTGCGGGTGCACACTCGAGTGGCGGATCTGTACAACAATCCGATGAACCAGGTCGAACAGCAGCTGCGGCTGACCATCGAGGCCCTGCGGGAACGGCAAGAACACGAGCTGATCAACAACCGTGACTTCGGGTTGCTGCACAACGTCGATCTCAGACAGCGCGTCCACACCCGCACCGGGCCACCCACACCGGACGACCTCGACGAACTGCTCACCCGCCGGAGGAAGTCGAAGTTCTTCCTGGCCCATCCCCGCACCATCTCGGCCTTCGGTCGGGAATGTAACCGCCGGGGTATCTATCCGCAGAACGTCGACGTCGACGGTCACATGATGACGGCCTGGCGCGGCGTACCAATTTTTCCCTGCAACAAGATCCCCATCACCAAGACCCGCACCAGCTCGATCCTCGCGCTCCGTACCGGCGTGGAAGACGAAGGCGTGATCGGCCTGTACCAGACCGGCATTCCCGATGAAATCCAGCCCGGGCTGAACGTCCGATTCATGAACATCAACGACAAGGCGATCATTTCCTACCTGGTCAGCACCTACTACTCGGCGGCCGTTCTGGTTCCCGACGCGCTCGGCATTCTGGAAAACGTGGAGATCGGTCGTGAGGGGGAAGAGGCTAAGTGACGCGGTCGGCGATGGGCGGATGAGCTCCACCAACCACCAACGAAGGAGAACCAGTGTCTGTGCTGTCCCGTGTGTCCGCGCCCGCGGCCACTCACGACCTGGCGGGCGTGGTGGTCGCCCTGTTGTCCAACCTGGAACACGCTGCCCCAAGGGACCTTCCTGGATCCGTGGGGGATCAGCCGTCCGGGGATGAGAAGCAGCTGGCGGCGTCGGCAGTAGGCCAATTCCTCACCGGCCCCACGGGGCTGGGCACGTCGGCGGCCCGGATCCCTCGGCAGTGCACCGCCGTCGGCGAGACGGTCGCAGCCACCGGCCGCGGCGCGGAACCCCACCTGTCCGACGGTCCCACCGGAGTCGGCGCCTCCGCTGTGCGGGTTTCGGCCGAGCGGCCCGCCGGCGGTGAACCAGATTTAGAGCTGTACTGCCCTCCGGCCTTCCGTGACGACAAAGCCCTCGGCGAGGAGGTCAACGACCGCCTGGTCGACTGGGCCGAGCAGATCGGGATCTACCCCGGACAGCTCGACCGCGTGCGGGCGGCCAATTTCGGACGTCTCATGATGCTCACCCATCCGGCCACGGATGACCCTGACCGGCTGCTGGCGGCATCGAAGTGCGTCCTGGCGGAGTGGGCCACGGACGACCACTTCCTCGACGAAGAATCCATGGGTGCCGATGCGAAGACGATCGGCTCGCGCCTAGGAATTACCTACGCGGCAGTGGACCCGGCTGATCTCCCGGTCAGTTACGCGCCCCAACTCGACCAGGCTCTCTCGGACGAGCCCGTCGCGGTCGCGTACCGCTCAGCCTTCGACCACCTCGCCCAGTACGCTACACCGACGCAAATCGCCCGGCTCCGCCACGAGCTGTCAGTCATGTTCATGGCCTACAACCATGAGGCGAACTGGCGCACTGCAGGGCGAATCCCGCCGGTCTGGGAGTATCTGACGCACCGGCATGAAAACAGCTTCTTGCCGCCCATGGTGTTGGTTGATCCGATTGCCGGCTACGAGCTTCCCTCCGTCGAGTTCGCCGATCGACGGGTGCGCCGTGTGTTTTGCTTGGCCGGCAGTGCGAGCGTGATTCTGAACGATCTGTACTCGATGTCTAAGGAATTGGACACGGACTTCGATCTGCCCAAGGTCATCGCCGCCGAGGAGAAGTGCTCTCCGCAAGAAGCGATTGAGCGCTCCGTGCAGATCCATAACGAGCTGATGCACACCTTCGAAGCGGAGGCGGCCGTCCTCAGCCACGTGGGCTCGCTTGCACTGCGGCGTTTCCTGACCGACATATGGGCCTGGCTCGGCGGCAACCGCGAATGGCACAGCACCACCGGGCGGTACCACGGCGCGAGCAACGCGTGAGCGGTGCTTTCCCTGAACCCAGTCTGAGCACCGGCACCGGCTGCTCGGCCCGACAAGCAGAAGGAGATCCACCATGACCACGACCACCCCTACCACCGCCAACGTACTGCACACCGCCTACCAAAAGTCCGTTGCGGCATATTGGAATAACAACCAGCAGGACCCGGTCAACCTACGGCTCGGTGACGTCGACGGCGTCTACCACCACCACTACGGGATCGGCGAATACGAGCCGTCCGTGCTGGAAGGTCCGAAGGACACCCGGGACGATCGGATCATCAAGGAACTGCACCGGCTGGAGACAATGCAGGCGAACCTACTCCTCGATCACCTCGGCGACATCTCACCCGGTGACCGCCTGCTGGATGCCGGGTCCGGCCGGGGCGGTACCAGCTTCATGGCCAACCAACGCTTCGGCTGCCGGGTGGACGGCGTGACGATTTCGGAATACCAGGTCGGGTTCGCCAACAACCAGGCTGAGCAACGGGGCGTGGCCGACCAGGTGAAGTTCCACTTCCGCAACATGCTGGACACCGGTGTCGAGACGGGATCGTGCCGGGGTATCTGGACCAACGAGACCACCATGTACGTGGACCTGTTCCAGCTATTCGACGAGTTCTCCCGCCTGCTGGACTACGGCGGTCGCTACGTCTGCATCACCGGCTGCTACAACGACGTGACGGGTGGCCGATCCAAAGCTGTCAGTCGGATCGACGAGCACTACACCTGCAACATTCACCCCAGGAGCGACTACTTCAAGGCGCTGACGGCCCACAACCTCGTCCCGATCAACGTCATCGATCTGACCGCCCACACCATCCCGTACTGGGAACTGCGGGCGAGGTCCTCGGTGGCCACCGGGATCGAGAACCCGTTCCTGACGGCATACCGCGAGGGCAGCTTCCACTACCTGCTCATCGCCGCCGATCGGGTCTGACTCCTGCCGGCACGACGGGCGGGTGCTCGCAGCAGAAGCACAGGTATCCGACCGTATCGAGATTGGTGAGGCGCATGGTGACCACCAGTGACGTGATGACCGAGGGCCGGTCGGCAGACGAGGTGCTCGCGTGGAGCAGAATCGCTGTCGAGCCTGCCCTGCGCGCGGCGGTGGACACGCTGCCGTCGGCGATGCGGCGTATCGCCGGCTACCACTTCGGTTGGTGGAATGAGCATGGCCAGCCGGACCATGCCCCTGGCGTGAAAGCGACCGGCGGCAAAGCGATCCGTCCCGCGCTGGTACTGCTCAGTGCCCAGGCCGTAGGCGGGGTTGCGGTCGTCGCGGTGCCGGCTGCGGCCGCGGTGGAGCTGGTGCACAACTTCTCCCTCCTGCACGACGACGTGATAGACGGTGACGTCACCCGACGCCACCGCCCCACGGCCTGGAGCGTGTTCGGTCTCAATGCGGCGATCCTGGCTGGTGACGCGCTGCTGACGTTGGCCTTGGACGTGCTCGTCACCAGCGGGCACCCGGCCGCCACGGACGGGACCCGGATGCTCAGCGCCGCGGTGCAGGATCTGGTGGAAGGTCAGAGCATGGACCTGGACTTTGAACAACGCACCCAGGTTGAGCTGGCTGAATGCCAGCGTATGGCCGAGGGAAAGACCGGTGCCCTGCTGGGGTGTGCCTGCGCAGTGGGTGCCTTATTCGGGGGTGGCAGCCCGGAGCAGGTCCAATGTCTGCGCGGCTTCGGTGCGCACCTGGGCTTGGCATTCCAGCACGTGGACGACCTGCTGGGCATCTGGGGAGACCCGGCGGTGACCGGCAAGCCCGTCTACTCGGACCTGCGCAGCCGTAAGAAGTCCCTTCCGGTGGTGGCCGCCCTGACCTCAGGTGCCCCGTCCGGGCGTGAGCTGGCCGCGCTCTACCACCGCGACCAGCCGCTCACCGGCACCGATCTGGCCCGGGCTGCGGATCTGATCGACACCGCGGGCGGGCGTGCCTGGAGCCACGCCCAGGTCGACGACTTGCTGGTGCAGGCGATGCGCGACCTGCAGGCCGCCAGCCCGACGGAACGAGCCGCCGAAGAGCTGGGTGCGCTTGCCCGGCTGGCTACCCACCGTGATCGCTGAGCTCTCGCCCAAATCCCGTTAGGCACTGTCTCCAGGAGGCACCCAGATGTCGGCCACTGCGAGCAACCCCGCTGGATCCCGCACTGTCCTGCTTGCCTCGCCGCGGTCGTTCTGCGCCGGGGTCGAACGCGCCATCGCGGTCGTGGAGCAGCTACTGGACCAGCGGGGCGGCCCAATCTATGTGCGCAAGCAGATCGTGCACAACATTCACGTGGTGGCCGCTCTCCAGGTCCGTGGCGCGGTGTTCGTGGACGAGCTGGACGCCGTTCCTGAGGGGGCCACGGTGGTGTTCTCCGCTCACGGGGTGTCCCCGGCGGTGCGGACCGAGGCGGCAGACCGGGGGCTGGAGGTGATCGACGCGACGTGCCCGCTGGTGACCAAGGTGCATGTCGAGGCTCGCCGGTTCGCCGCCCGTGGCGACACCGTGATCCTCATCGGCCACGCCGGGCACGAGGAGGTCGAAGGCACCCTGGGTGAGGCCCCGGATCAGACGATCCTGGTGCAGACTGCTGGCGAGGTCGGCCGGCTGGAGGTCGCCGACCCGGCGCGGGTGTCGTATCTGACCCAGACCACCCTGGCCGCCGATGAGACGGCCGAGATCGTGGGGGCGCTGCGGGCCCGGTTTCCCGGGCTGCGGGGGCCGGCGTCTGACGACATCTGTTACGCCACGACAAACCGTCAGGACGCGCTCACGGCGATCGCCGAGGAGTCGGACCTGGTACTCGTGGTCGGCTCGACGAACTCCTCCAACTCCGTGCGGCTGGTGGAACTCGCGCACCGCCATGGCACGCCCAGCTACCTCATCGACGACCCCAGTGACATCCGCCCGGAATGGCTGGACGGGGTTGGCGTGGTCGGGTTGACCGCTGGTGCTTCAGCTCCGCCCTGGCTGGTGGAGGCCGTCATCGCGGCCTTGGCCGAGTTGGGGCCGGTCACCATGGTCGAACGCGAGACCACCCGCGAGACCGTCCACTTCACGTTGCCCTCTGCGGTGCGGTGATCGTGAGCCTGCTCGGCCGCATCACCGGCCCAACGGACCTCAAAGGACTATCGACCGCGGCGCTTGCTGTGCTGGCTGAGGAGATCCGCGCGTTTCTGATCGACAAGGTCTCGGGCGTCGGCGGGCATCTGGGACCGAATCTGGGTGTGGTCGAGTTGACCATCGCCGCGCACCGGGTGTTCGACTCACCCTGGGACGTGCTGCTGTTCGATACCGGGCATCAGTCCTACGTGCACAAGATCCTCACCGGCCGGTGCGCCGAGTTCGATGCCCTACGCCAAGCCGGTGGCCTGTCCGGTTACCCGTCCCGGGCCGAATCCGTCCACGATGTCATCGAGAACTCGCACGCCTCCACCGCCCTGTCCTATGCCGACGGTCTGGCCAAGGCCTTCGCGGTGCGGGGTGAGGGCAGCCGGCGGGTGGTCGCGCTCGTCGGGGATGGGGCGCTGACCGGTGGGATGTGCTGGGAAGCGCTCAACAACATCGGCGCGGCCCCGGACCGACCCGTGATCATCGTGCTCAACGACAACGGTCGCTCCTACTCGCCGACCGTCGGTGGGCTCGCCCGCCACCTCGCCGAACTGCGTCAATCCGATGCGCACCGGCACACGCTGTTCGAGGATCTCGGGCTGGCCTATCTCGGACCGGTCGATGGGCATGACATCTCCGACGTTGAAAACGCCCTGCGACGAGCCGGCAGGCTGCGCCGCCCTGTCGTGGTGCACTGCGTGACCCGCAAGGGCAAGGGTTACCCGCCGGCCGAGCAGGACGAGACCGACTGCCTGCACACCGTCGGCGTCATCGACCCCAGCACCGGCTGCCTCCGCTCGGCCGGCGAGCCGACCTGGACCTCGGTGTTCGCCGAGGAGATCACCGCGATCGGCGCCGACCGTGACGACGTGGTATGCCTGACCGCGGCGATGCAACACCCCACCGGCCTCGGTGAATTCGCCGCGAGGTTCCCCCACCGGGTGTTCGACGTCGGGATCGCCGAGCAGCACGCCGTCACCTGCGCCGCCGGCCTGGCCATCGGCGGGCTGCACCCCGTGGTCGCCATCTACTCCACGTTCCTGAGCCGAGCCTTCGACCAGCTGATCATGGACGTCGCCCTGCACCAGCTGCCGGTTACTTTCGTGCTGGACCGGGCCGGGATCACCGGCCCGGACGGGCCCAGCCACCACGGCATGTGGGACGCCTCCATCCTGCCGGTCGTGCCCGGTCTGCGGCTGGCCGCGCCCCGGGACTGCGCACGGCTGCGCGAACTGCTCCGCGAAGCCGTCGACATCGCCGACGGACCCACGGTGATCCGCTACCCGAAGGCCACCGCGGGGCCGGACATCCACGCCATTGACAGGATCGGGCCGTGCGACATTCTCCGTGACGACCCCTCCGCCTCGGGTTTGCTGGTCGCCGTCGGACCGCTGGCAGGGCCCTGCCTGGCCGCCGCCGACGAGCTCGCTGCCCACGACGTGCCGGTCACCGTGATCGATCCACGCTGGATCGCGCCCCTGGACCCGGCCCTGCTCACGCTGGCAGGCGCGCACCGCCTGGTGCTCACCGTCGAGGACACCACCACCACCGGAGCGCTCGGCGCCCGGATCGCCCAGGCACTGGCCGCCGCCGGGGCGGATACCTGCGCGGCCACCTACGCCCTGCCGCCCCGGTTCCTGCCGCACGCCTCCCGCGATCAGATCCTGCACGCCCACGGCCTGGACGCGGACGGCATCGCCACCGCCGTCCTCAAACGACTCGCTAGCACCCACCGCGGGAAGGTCACTGCCAAGGAGATCTGATGACACCTGTCGAACTGGGCATGCCCGCACCGCCGGCCCTACGGCGCCGAGTATCCCGCCAGGTCATGGTTGGCGGCGTGCCCGTCGGCGGTGACGCACCCGTCTCCGTCCAATCCATGACCACCACCCGCACCTGCGACATCGACGCTACGCTGCAGCAGATCGCCGAGCTCACCGCGACGGGGTGCCACATCGTGCGGGTTGCGGTCCCCAGCCAGGACGACGCCGACGCGCTGGCTGCCATCGCCGCCAAGTCG
The DNA here is from genome assembly GCA_035463315.1 of Pseudonocardiaceae bacterium. Taxonomy (GTDB): domain Bacteria; phylum Actinomycetota; class Actinomycetes; order Mycobacteriales; family Pseudonocardiaceae. The sequence continues at coordinate 1,650 of DATHTJ010000010.1, read as the reverse complement.
CAGATCCCGGTCATCGCCGACATCCACTTCCAACCCCGATACGTCTTCGCCGCCATTGACGCCGGCTGCGCCGCCGTCCGCGTCAACCCCGGCAACATCAAAAAGTTCGACGACAAGATCAAACAGATCGCCGCGGCCGCCCTCGACGCTGGCGTGCCGATCCGCATCGGAGTCAACGCCGGCTCCCTGGATCCCCGGCTGCTGGCCAAACACGGCCACGCCACTCCCGAAGCCCTGGTCGAATCCGCCCTATGGGAATGCTCCCTGTTCGAAGAGCACGGATTCCGCGACATCAAGATCTCCGTCAAACACCACGACCCGCTCGTCATGATCGCCGCCTACCGCCAGCTCGCGGCGCGCTGCGACTACCCTCTGCACCTGGGCGTCACCGAAGCCGGGCCCCGCTTCCAGGGCACCATCAAGTCCGCCGTCGCCTTCGGAGTCCTGCTCGCCGACGGGATCGGCGACACCATCCGCGTCTCGCTGTCCGCCCCTCCCGTGGAGGAAGTCAAAGTCGGCCACCAGATCCTGGAATCCCTCGGCCTGCGACCCCGCCGCCTGGAAATCGTGTCCTGCCCCTCCTGCGGGCGCGCCCAGGTCGACGTCTACGCCCTCGCCGAACAAGTCACCGCCGCCTTTGACGGCTTCCCCGTCCCGCTGCGCATCGCCGTCATGGGCTGTGTGGTCAACGGCCCCGGCGAAGCCCGCGAAGCCGACCTCGGCGTCTCCGCCGGCAACGGCAAAGGCCAGATCTTCGTCCGCGGCAAAGTCATCAAAACCGTCCCCGAACACCAGATCGTCCAAACCCTCATCGACGAAGCTTTGGCGCGATACGGATCGACTCCGACCGGCCCGCCCCCAGTGCAATAGCGCCGTCCACGAAAACACTCCTCTTCCCCGAAAGGACAGACGCATGACCGCCACCGACGCGATCCATCTCAAAATTGTGTCCGGTTTGACGGAGTGAACTGGGAACGGAGTCTACTATCATACCACATCGCAGCATGATCGAATCGGGTGCCATAAACCCGCAGGTCAAGTCCAGAATCGTATAATCGAGCCCCACACCACAGGTTGGCCATGGGATGGTCGCCACTGCAGCCACCGCTGCGATCAAGCAGTTTTCGGACCATGAGGTGTGCTCCGGCGGGAGCGGGACGCGCTTTCGCGTGCGGGGTCCTTCGTCCGGTCGGGTCCGCGACGAGCGACTGGGAGTGAATACCGGGCAGGGGGTGTCCGTATCCGATGTCGATAAGTTCTCTATCAGCGACTACAGTACTGGCGAGTTGCATGAGTGGCCACAGTGACATCCTTGCCGCGGAGTTCGCACCACGATCGGCACCACGCATGCGCACGTCCCGCAGACCCACCAACAAGGAGGGTGTCGCGGGCTTCTCCTCGCGGAGGGTGCGCACGGCGTGGTGCAGTGGGCTGCCCCGCCGATGGGTGGGTAAGGTGGCGGCCATGTCCACCGCTGCTGGCGCCGGCCACGTGCCGGCCCAACCGCTGCCCCCCGGTAGCAGTCCCCAGGCGATCCGCGCGGCTCTGCTGCCTGAAGAGGTCGGCAACTTCGACCGGGAATACCGCCGCGAGATGGCCGCAGCTATCGAAACTCTCGATCTCACCCCCGTGATCGAGATGTTGGCACGC
>DATHTJ010000009.1:0-9269 GCA_035463315.1 Pseudonocardiaceae bacterium | reverse complement strand
CAGCGGTGCCAACCAATGCCAAGGGAGTTCATGCGGTGCGGCCGTCGGACGCTAGACCGGCGGTTCAACCGTCCACAGTGTTCAGTCGGGTGACGGTGGTGGCCCCGCGCACCCGCATCGACCTGGCACTGCCCTCGGATGTCGCAGTGGCCAACCTGCTGCCCATGGTGCTCACGATGGCTGGCGAGGCCACTCCGGACGGTGGCAGCAGCCACGGCGGCTGGTGCCTGGCCACACTCGGCGGTGAGGCCATCGATCCGGATCGCCCGCTGGGCTCGTCAGGGGTGGTCGACGGTGATCTCCTGCAACTCCGGCGCCGCTGCGACAACCCCCCGCCCCCGCTGTTCGACGACGTCGTGGAAGCCATCGCGGTATCTGCCCCGGGCAGCTACCGTCCGTGGACCGAGAACACCGCCCGCGTGCTCGGGACGGTCGCGGCGGGGTTGGCGTTGCTGGCCGGTGCCATTGCGCTGTTGCGCGCCGGGCCCGGCCTCGGCGTTGCCGTCGTCGCGGGCGGGTGCGCTGTGGTCGTGCTGGTCGCGGGCTCGGTGATCGCCCGGGTGTACGGCGAGGCCAGCACTGGCGTGCTGGTGGCTGCGGGCAGCCTGCCGCTGGGTTTCGTCAGCGGGCTCTACCTCGTGCCCGGTAGCGTCCACGCGGCGAACCTCTTGCTCGCCTGCACGCTGGCCCTGGTGCTCGCAGTCGCCTCCATCATGGTGCTCGGCGACGGCATCACGCCGTTCATGGCCAGCGCTACCGCCGCCGCGCTCGGCGCGCTGGCCTTCCTGGTCGCCAGCCTGGTCGACGTCCCCGCCGCGGGCATCGCTGCGGGGGCAGCGGCGGCCGCGCTGGGCAGTATCTCGGCACTACCCCGGCTGACCATCCAGTTATCCCGGCTCCCGATGCCCCAGGTACCGGGTGGTTCCCAGGACCTGAAGCAGGACGCCGGCCTTCCCGAGTACACCGCGATCGAGCGCCGGACCGGCTTGGCGCACGAGTACCTGACCGGCATGATCATCGGATCCGGTGCGGTGGCCGCAACCGGCGCCGTGCTGGCCTCGACCGGCGGTGCGTTGGGCATCGTGCTGGGCGCGGTGGTGGCCGCCGTCCTGCTGCTGCGGGCGCGGTCCTACGCCAACGCTAGCCAGGCGATCGCGCTGCTGGTCAGCGGGATGGTCGCGGTAGCCGGGCTGCTGGCCGGACTGCTGGCGACGGCCAGCCAGGCCGGCTCGCTGCTGGCCGTCTTCAGCGGCCTACTGGTTCTCGCGATGCTCGCGCTGCTGGCAGGGGTCGTGCTGCCCCGCCGTCGATTCTCCCCCGTGCTGCGCCGCTCGGTGGACGTGGTCGAAGCGACGCTCATCGCTGCGGTGCTGCCGCTCGCACTGGGCGTGATGGACCTCTACAACATCTTCCGGGCATTGTGAGGGCAGTCGCTGGTCGTCCTCGAGCACTGCTCGTGGCTGGCGTGGTCGCGTCGCTGTGCCTGGCCGGCCCGGAGTGGGCGGTGGGTGCCGAACCCGGAGTCCGGCCGCCGGGCGTGCCGCCCCCGGTCAACCCGGCGGCCCTGCCGAGCCCGGCCAGCGTGAGCACCATGCCCTATATCGTGAACAACAGAGCTACCCGGCAAACCGGCCCAGTCGAGCAGCAGGCGGCCTGCCAGCAACGGCCAGCGGGCAACGTCGAGGTCGAGCCGGCTGGTCAACAACGACTGCGGATCCGGCAAGCCCAGCAGTTCGCCACCGGACGGGGCCAACGCGTGGCCGTGATCGACAGCGGGGTGCAGCCGCACCCCAGGCTGGCCGGCAGGTTGATCGACGGCGGGGACTACATCGACGACCGCAGCGGCCTGGTCGACTGCGACGGCCACGGCACCGCGGTAGCCGGCCTCATCGCCGCCGCGCCCGATCCGGCTACCCGGTTCGTCGGGGTAGCCCCCGCTGCCGAGATCCTGGCCATCCGCCAGGCCAGCACCTTCTACTCGGTGCCACTGCGCCAGCTCGACACCGGTGCGGAGGTCCGCAGCCCGGCCGGGGACACCATGAGCATGGCCATGGCCGTGATACGCGCCGTGCAGCTGGGCGCAACAGTGATCAACATTTCAGAGGCTGCCTGCTTCCCGGCCGAGCGGGACCAGGTCAACGCCCCAGACCTGCAGGCCGCCGTGCACTACGCGGTGGAGCACAACGTCGTCGTGGTGGTGGCAGCCGCCAACACCAGTATCACCTGCCAGCAGAACAGTCCCGGTGCGGTCACCACGATCTCCTCGCCCGGCTGGTTCGACGACGACGTCCTCACGGTCGCTGCGACCGACGACAATGGCGACGCGGCGGACTTCTCGATCCGTGGGCCGTGGGTCGATGTGGCCGCACCGGGCACCGGCGCGGTGTCCTTGGCCTCGGCCGGACCGGGTCTGACCACCGAGCTCGTGGACGCCCTCGGCGTGCGGCGTGCACTCGACGGCACCAGCTTCGCCACGCCCTACGTCGCCGGGCTCGCCGCTCTGGTCCGGGATCGGTTCACGCATCTGACCGCGCGACAGGTGATGCACCGCATCGAGCAGACCGCGCAGCACACCGCCGGCCCCGGCGGGCGCAGCGAGGAACTCGGCTACGGCATGGTCAATCCGGTCGCCGCGCTCACCGCGGTGCTGCCCGAGGAACAGGGTTCCGGCCCGGACCCGGTGAATCCAGCCAGGTTGTCTGGCCTCGACGCGCCGCCGCCCGACAACGCACTGCCGCGCACCGTCGCGCTGGCCGGCTCCGCCGCCGCCCTCAGTCTGCTCGCCCTCACCATGCTGATCACCCACACCATCAAACGCCACCGCCGACACCGCCCCCACCACCGCATTCAGCGGGCTCAGCGGGGTTAACGGACGCGGTTTTGCCCCGCTGAGCCCGCTGAATGCGATAGACGGGCTTCGTCCCAGCTTGGTTCGGGGGTTTCGCGGAGGTGGCCGTCGGAGGCGAAGATGAGGTAGCGGTCGAAGGAGTGGGCGGCGAACCAGCGGTCGTGGGTGACGGCCACGACGGTGCCGTCGAAGGTCTCCAAGGCATCCTGCAGGGCTTCGGCGGAGATCAGATCAAGGTTGTCGGTGGGCTCATCCAGCAAGAGCAGGTTAGCTCCGGACAGTTCCAGCAGCAGGATCTGGAAGCGGGCTTGCTGCCCGCCAGAGAGCGTGTCGAAGGTCTGCTCTGCGCAGCGCGCGAGTTCGTAGCGACCCAGGATCCGGCGGGCGTCCTCGCCGGGTGCCCCGGGCCGGTGCTCGTCACCCCGGTGCAGGATCTCCAGCAGGGTGCGTCCAGCCCATTCCGGATGCTCGTGGGTCTGAGCGAACCAGCCGGGGCGTACCCGGGCGCCGAGCCGGGCACTGCCGCTGTGGGCCACCGGCGGGACGGTCACGTCGCCCACCGGCCGATGCGCCGGCTCCGGATCGCTGCCTCCGGCCGCCAGCAGTCGCAAGAAGTGCGACTTACCCGAACCATTGGAGCCGAGCACGGCCACTCGATCGCCATACCAGAGCTCCAGGTCGAACGGCTGCATCAACCCCGTCAGCGTTACGTTCTCGCAGACAACGGCGCGCTTGCCGCTGCGGCTGCCCCGCAGGCGCATGCGGAGGTTCTGCTCGCGGGGAAGCTTTTCTGGCGGCCCGGTCTGCTCGAACTTGCGTAGCCGGGTCTGGGCGGCGTGGTAACGGGAGGCCATGTCGCTGTTGTATGCGGCCTTCTGCTTGTACATCAGCGCCAGAGCCTTCAGCTTGGCGTGCTCCTCATCCCAGCGGCGACGCAGTTCGTCGAGACGAGCGAAGCGATCTGCACGTGCCTGCTGGTAGCTGGCGAAAGAGCCGCCATGGACCCATACGGTGTTTCCGGCGGCACCCAGCTCCACAGTAATAACCCGGTCGACGGCACGTGCGAGCAGTTCGCGGTCGTGAGAGACCAGCAGAACGGTTTTGGCGCAGTCCTGCAGCGACCGCTCCAGCCACAGCTTGGCCGGCACATCCAAGTAGTTGTCCGGCTCGTCGAGCAGCAGCACCTGGTCAGGGCCGCGCAGCAGCGCCTCCAACGCCAGTCGCTTCTGTTCCCCGCCGGACAGGGTGCGTACCTCGCGCCACTTGGCCACCTCGAACCCCACGCCCAAGGCCGCCGCACAGCACTCGTCCCAGACCGCCTCCATCGGGTAGCCCCCGGCGTCGACGTAGCTGGCCAGCGCGGAGGCATACCGCAGTTGAGTGGGCTCGTCATCGACGTCCATCAGGGCAAGCTCAGCCGCGTTCACATCACGCACCGCCGCACGCACCGCAGGTGGTGCCACCGAAGCGAGGAGCTCATGCACTGTGGTGGCATCCTGGATACGGCCCACAAACTGGGGCATGACACCCAAGCCACCTACCCGAGACACGGCGCCGGAATCCGGAGCGAGCTCCCCCGAGATGATCCGCAGCAGGGTGGTCTTACCGGCGCCGTTCGCGCCAATGAGGGCCACCTTGCGGCCCTCACCCACCCGGAAAGTGACCTCGTCCAGCAGGACCCGCCCATCGGGCAGGGTGAGGCTCACCGAGTTGACCTCCACGTACCCCACCGTGGACCCCTAACATAGATAGCCTGGTCATCTCGCCGGGCTCACTATCCCATTCCCACCAGCCCCCGTCAGCAGCTTTACCGGCCGGGCCCGGTGGTCAAGCCTGGTCGGCTTGCTAACGGGCCAGTTCGGGGTTGAACAGCTCCAAGGCGCGCTGGGGGTTCAGCTCCGGTCCGATGGGCAACAAGTCCAGGAGGGACTCCGGCGCCGGTGTGGTGACGTCGCCAAGTCCGAGTGCGCGAGCCACTTCCAGCGTGGGCACGCCATAGCGCAGCCCCTGGTCGGTCACCAGCCAGATCGCCCCGGTGTCGGGCCGCTGCCCCGGCACCACCCCGCGGACCAGGGCACCCTTGGTCGGCTTCAGGAAGACGCTGTCGGCGGTCTGGCCGCGTGTCCCACGGGGCACCTCGACCGGACTGTCGCCATCGTCGAGCGGCAGCCGCTCGCCTGGACTGATGGTGATCACCGGAGCCTGGTCGGAACCCTGCCAGGTGAGGCAGGCGATCGGGCGCTCAGTGACCTTGACGACCTGCGGGATCCGAGCCGGAAAGCCAGCGAAATCGAGCTGGCTGGCGAGCGGCGCCTCCGGCACCTGGGAGATGGCCTCCGGCGTGACATCCGTGAAGTCGGTGCTGGCGCTGCGGCGGTAGCGGATCAGATCAGCCACCGCGCGCTCCACCGGCTGCTTACCCTGCGGTAGCAGCAGGAAGAATGACTGCTGGATCGCGCCTTTCACCCGCACCACCTCACCGACCTGCACCCTGGAGAGGAAGGAGGAGGGCTTCCCGGGCGGAATGTCCGGCAGCGTGAGCGGGGGCCCCTCCGGGATCGCGTTGAGCAGACCGGTACTGACCTTGCGCGGCACGGCGTTGCCTAACCGGTACAGGGTCTGAATCTCGGGATCACGCAGGTCGACCTTCCCCCGGCGGCCGTGCCATACCAGATAGGTGGCTCCGGTGCGCTGCTCGGCAACGAGCAGGGCCTGGTCATCGCCCAGCGGGCTACCGGGCGGTTGCCCCTCCCGGACCAGGACAGTGGTGGACAGCTGCGGCTGAGACTCCCCATTCGGCAGGTCCGACCGGACCTTGGCGGTGTCGCATACCGACCAGACGCCCCGGATCAGGTTCTCCGGCGCCGGCAGCGGCGGCGCCCCAGCAAGCCCGGTGGACGGTGCGCGGCCGATGTCGGCCAACGCGGAGTCTGCGACCCTCTTGGTCTCCGGTGCCTCCCGGCCCGGTGAGATCGCCGCCAGCAGCAGGCGCGCCGAGGTCAGGTTGAGCACCGGGATGAGCCGCCGCGGGTTGTCCTGCACCACGAAGACCGCCTCGGACGGGCTGCCAATGACGATCTCGTTGCCACTGAACTGGCCGGCTGGGCTGAACTGGCCTACCACGAAGAACGCCGCCAACCCCAGCACGCCCAGGATCAGGCCGACCGCGGTGGCCCGCAGGTGCTGGCGCATCGGCTCGTGCAGCATCACCGCGTCCCTGCGGACCAGTGCCGACTCCATCCTGCGGAGCACGAAGCGGTACGCCTGCACCTGCGACGTGGTGGTCGGATCCCTGGACATCAGGTGCCTGCCGCTCCCCCCTGGGCTGTACCGTGCCGCAGGATAGCGGGACGAAAGGCGCAGACATGACCGGTGCACTGCCCGCCACGGTGACTGTCCGGCGGCGTTCGACGGGCTCGCGCCTGGGCCCGCTGCCCGTCGTCAACCTGGTGGTGTTGGAGATCGGGCTCGCTCTCGGTCTGGCGCTCCTCGCCGTGGACACCGCCCTGTGGGGGGCAGCGCTGGGAGTGCTGCTGGTCGCGGCGGCGCTGGCGCTGGTGCGCTGGCGTGGCCGCTGGCTCGTGCTGTGGGTTCAGCTCACCGCGCGCTACCTGGCGCGCTCACCGGGCCCCCAGGTTCTGAAGATCGCACGCGTCACCAGTCCGGACCCGGGGGGCTCCGACGATCCGCGAGTGGCCCTGCTTCGCCTTGTCGTGCCGGATCTGGTCGTCGCGCCCGGCACCGACCACCAGCGGGAACCGTTGGGCCTGGCCTGGCACCAGGGCACGTGGACCGCTGTGCTGCAGGTGGATGCGCCGCCGTCCCTGATCACTCCCGTCGGTGGCACGCCCAGCCTGCCACTCGGCGCGCTCGCCCCCTGCCTGGAGGATCGCGGCGTGGTGCTGGACGCGATCCAGGTGATCTGGCACTGCTACCCGGGCAACGCCGCGCTGCCGTCGTCGTCCCCGGCGCTGCGCTCCTACCTGGAGGTCTTGGGTCCGCTGCCAGCGGCCGCCCGTCGCACCACCTGGGTCGCGATGCGGTTGGACCCCCGGCGCTGCCTCGCCGCCGTGGCCGAACGGGGTGGCGGGGTGATGGGTACGCATCGAGCACTGATCGGCGCCCTGTCCCGGGTGCGCAGCGCGCTGGAGTCCCGGGGTGTCTCGACCCGACCGCTGGACGTCGATCAGCTGTTGCGCGCCGGGATCTCCGCCGCCGAGCTGTCCGCGGTGGCCGGCACCGGGCAGCAGGTGGCGCTGAGCGAAGGGTGGACGGCGGTCACCGCCGCCGGAGTGGGGCACGCCAGCTACGCGATCAGCGGCTGGCAGGTGGGGGGCGTCGCGCCCAACCTCACCGCATTGACCGGGGTCCGCGCGCTGTCCACGACTGTGGCGCTGTCGCTGTCACCGGGTGGGGACGGTGCGGAGGTCGGGCTGCGGGGTCTGGTCCGGGTCAGCGCGCGCAACCGCACGGAACTCGAGGCGGCCGATGGCCGGCTGCAGGCCGTCTCCGAACGCCTCGGGGTAGCGCTCACTCCGCTGCACGGGTTACAGACCGCCGGTCTGGCCGCGACGCTGCCGCTGGGGGTATCCGGATGAGAACCCTGGTTAATCCGGCCGGAACCCGCGCGGTCGCGCCGGAGTTCCTCGTCACGCCGGGACTGCTCGACGTCGTCAGCCCCTCAGCCGATCGCGGGGGCATGGTCCTGGGCTCGGGCCCCCACGACGAACCGCTGAGCGTGTCGGTGCTGCGCCCGGAGCCGACCCGGCTGGTCGGAGTTGGTGGGCTCTACCTGGCCCGCCAGGTCGCCCTGCGCGCGATGGCCACCGGCGCCTGGGTGGTGATCGCCACTGGTCGACCCGCGGCCTGGCAGCTGCTCACCCGAGCGGCCGGCGAGGGCCCGGACGGACGCCGCGCCCCGCTGGTGCAGGTCCGCCAACTCGCACCGGTCGAACTGCCGCGGGCTTCGGAGGACGCGCCGCTGCTGGTCGTGCACGATGGCGGAGCAGTGCCACAGGAGCTGTTCTCGCCCCGCTCACCATGGCAGACCACCCTGTACGTGCTGCCCTACCTGCATCCGCAGGCCGAGGCCACCGCGAACAACGCCAACCTCGTCCTGCTCCAGCGGCTACCCAGTGCCCAGGCACAGCTGGCCGCCCAGATGTGGCGGCTGTCCCCACCGATGATGAACCAGCTGGCGGCATTACCCGACGACGGCGTGGTGGCGTTGGGACCCAACCTCTGGCTACCACTGCGGCTGGTCACCACACCCGCGGAGCGGGAGATCCTCGGGCCGGTACGCCGGGGGGACTGATCCCATGCGACCCGGTCGATCGGGTCATTGTCCGTTGGGTTCGGGGCTGGTGCGCTGTGCTGGGATGGGTGCGGGCAGCGTCTGCAGCCGGTCGTGCAGGTCTTGGGAGGCTTGCCCCGGTCGGCGTTCGCTGAGCAGATCGGCGTCCAAGGCGGTCAGGCGGCGTCGCGTGGTTTCTCGCAGCGAGGCAGGCGGCACCGTGTCCAGAACGCTGTTCGCGAGCGCGGTGGCCTCGGCGGTGCTGCGTTCGGCCGCGTGGGCGCGGGCGAGAATGACCGTCGCGGCGGCCCAGCCGCCCGATCCAGGGTTTTTCAGCGCAAGGGAGCAGTCTGCATGCAAGCGGGCCGCGCTGATGTCGCCGAGGCACAGGAATGCCTCGGCGAGATGCTGGTGGAGTTCGGCGTGGTCGAATCCGAAGCGTCCCGGCTCGTCGCGGCCCGCGGTGTCCATGTGGTGTTGCGCGAGCGTGGCCGCACGCCGGGCATCGCTTCGGTGGTCGAGCATGGCGAGCGCGCGGAGTTCACACCATGCGGTGATCTGGGCGCGGTGCAGTGCGGTGTTGGCGTATTCGCTGGCCTGGCGGGCAAGACCAAGCGCGTCGACGGGGCGCTCGCCGAAGAACGCGACCATCGACTGTGCGCCCAAGCTCCATCCGGTCAGCCGGCTCTCGCCGACCGCGATCCCTAGTCGCGCGCCGGTGCGCAGGTGGATATGTGCGCCGACGTAATCGGAGAGGGTGAAAGCGAGGTCACCAAGCAGCGCGGAGAGCCATCCGGCCAGCCGTCGCAGCTCTGTGCGATCTCGCTCGGACTGGTTGCGGGTGAGCATGTCAACGACCATCGTGCGGCAGCGGTGGATCTCGGCGGCCAGGATGCTCGGGGTGTAGCGGGCGTAGTTCATCGCGTAGTAGTCCACGGCCCGCTGGACCTGCTCACGGGTGGCTGGCCCGCCGCCGGGCCCTTCGATCTCGCGGTGGAGCTGCACGGAGTCAGCAACGGCGGTCAGTGCGTTGTCAGCCATAGCGGCTCCCGGCTCAGACAGTTGCGTAAGGTGACCGTAGCCACCGTCGGCTACGGTCGCACCTGACAGCTGTACCTGACAGCAACA
>DATHTJ010000008.1:0-15583 GCA_035463315.1 Pseudonocardiaceae bacterium | reverse complement strand
ACGGGGGCGGCGCGGCGAGGCTTGGCGGCTTTTGCGGCGGCCTTCGTGGCCCGTTCGGGTTCGCGGCGCAGCAGAACTTGACGCTGCTGGCCCAGTACCTCGGCACTGGAGTCGGTGAGCACCAGCGTGCCGTAGTCGCCTTCGACGGCGAGCAGGCGCTGGGCCAGCAGTTGGCGCACCACCCCGCGCCACTCGCCCTCGCGCAGCTCCGTGCCGATACCGAACACCTTCAGGGACTCGTGGCCGAACTGGGTGACCTTGGGCGTCGCCTTGCCGAGCAGGATGTCGATCACCTGGCCGGCGCCGAACTTCTGGCGGCGTTCCCGGTCGAGCCGGAACACCGTCGACAGCAGCTTCTGCGCGGCGATCGTGCCGTCCCACGACTCCGGCGGTGACAGGCAGGTGTCGCAGTTGCCGCAGGCGGTGGCCTGCTGGCCGAAGTAGGCGAGCAGTTGCACGCGGCGGCACTCGACCGTCTCACACAGCGCCAGCATGGCGTCGAGGTGGGTGGCCAGACGGCGGCGGTGGGCGTTGTCACCTTCCGACGTGTCGATCAGCCTGCGCTGCTGCACGACATCTTGCAGGCCGTAGGCGAGCCAGGCGGTGGAGGGCAGGCCGTCCCGCCCGGCCCGGCCGGTCTCCTGGGAGTAGCCCTCGACGGACTTGGGCAGGTCAAGGTGCGCGACGAAGCGCACGTCGGGCTTGTCGATGCCCATGCCGAACGCGATCGTGGCGACCATGACCACGCCGTCCTCGCGCAGGAAGCGCGCTTGGTTCGCGGCTCGGATGCGCGCGTCGAGCCCCGCGTGGTAGGGCAGTGCCTCGATCCCGTTGCCCACCAGGAAGTCCGCGATCTTCTCGACCGACGCCCGGGACAGGCAGTAGACGATGCCCGCGTCGCCGGAGTGCTCGCTGCGCAGCAGCTCCAGCAGCTGCCGCTTGGGCTCGTCCTTCGGCACGATGCGGTACTGGATGTTCGGGCGGTCGAAGCATGCCACGAAGTGCCGGGCCTCGGTCAGGCTCAGCCGGGATGCGATCTCGGCGTGGGTTGCCTTGGTGGCCGTCGCGGTCAGCGCGATGCGGGGCACGGTGGGCCACCGCTCGTGCAGCGCGGACAGGGCGAGGTAGTCGGGCCGGAAGTCATGCCCCCACTGGGCCACGCAGTGCGCCTCGTCGATGGCGAACAGCGAGATCGTGCCGCGGTCCAGCAGATTCAGGGTCGACTCGACGCGCAGCCGTTCCGGCGCCAGGTAGAGCAGGTCCAGCTCACCGGCGAGGAAGGCGGACTCGACCTCGCGGCGCTGGTAGGACTGTTGCGTGGAATTGAGGAACCCGGCCCGGACCCCGAGGGCCCTCAGAGCGTCAACCTGGTCCTGCATCAGCGCGATCAGCGGCGAGACGACGACGCCGACGCCGTCCCGCACGAGCGCCGGAATCTGGTAGCACAGCGACTTGCCGCCGCCGGTCGGCATGAGCACCAGCGCGTCACCACCGGCGGCGACGTGGTCGATGACCTCCTGCTGCTGTCCGCGGAACGAGTCGTAGCCGAAGACACGTTGCAGCACCCGTACGGCATCGCTCACGTCGAGACCGGTCCCAGGGGAAGCCATCCGGCGATCCTAGGAGGGCTCTTGTGGTCCGCGACCGGGTGTGGCCGTTCAGCCAGCTCGAATCATGCTGACCTTCCACTGCCTCGGTGTGTCCGCGGGCCAGGTATCCGCGGGACAGCGCCATGGTTCCCCGATGTATGGGGCCCCGATGTGCGGCGGGCGAGCACCAGGGTGCCGCGCTTCGTCCGTCCTCGGTGTCGAACGGGGTGGGCGCCGGCCGCCAGATCGGCGCCAGTTCCGGTGAGTCGGTCTGACCGGCGACGCCGCACACCCCATGCTGCAGTACCTCGCGCAGGGCGCCTGCCAGGCCCTGGAAGACGCCGACTGCCTAGCCACCCAGATCACCAAGCACACCACCAACGGCGCGATCGACTGGGAGGCCGCACTTCGCGCCTACAACAGCACCCGGGCGCGGCGCACCGCGCGGTCCTGGGGCGATCTGTGGCACGCCGACGGGCTGCTCCGGGCCGTGCGCAACGCGCTGCTCCGCGACCGGGATCCGGCCGACTACCGCTACATCGACTACCGCTACATCGAGGGGCGCTACGCCCCGTGAACCTCACCGAGCGGTTCGCAGGATCTGCTTGCGTGCCTACGGGATGCCCGGCGCCGGCCTGGACAAGACGGTAGCCCGGCACCCCCGCGAGGAAAGCGACTGGGCAGTCCTACAACAAGCCGGCCAGTTCGTCAGCAGTGAGTTCGGCCTGACGCAAGATGGCGCGGAGCGTGCCGGTTGGAAGATCACAATTTCCGTGGACGGGAACGACCACAAGGCGAGCATTACCCGGGCGTCGGAGGTAATGGTGACTTCCACGCACGTGAGTGATCTCGAATCCGGTTTTCCGGAGCGCCTGCACCATGCGCCGTCCGCTAATCCGGGGAAGGCGAGTCAGGGGAGCGACACCTCAAGCTCGACGATGCTCGGCTCGGGTCCGCTACGGGGCAGGGGGATGCCGTCCTTGGATGCAGCTTCCACGTAACCGGCGATGGCCTCTCGGGTGGACTCCAGCGCGGCGTCCCGGGTGTCACCGTACGACGACAGACCGTCAAGGGCTGGTACGTGGGTTACCCACACCTTATCGTCGTTGTCCCACTCAACGATAACGGAGAAGTGCCGGACCGACATAGCTACGTACTGTAGCGCGCTCTGGTGAACGGGGTCCCGTCGGTGCACGCCTTGATCTGGACTTATACGAGTCCCGACCAGCGCGCCGGAGGGCGGCCTGCCCGGCGGCCGCGACGGCTGCCGGAGACGCCGAGGGATGCGTCACACGCCCATCAACGCTGGCGAGACGCGGATGGCCAGGTGTTCATCCGGTGCGCCGAAGCGCTGCGGGTGGATGATGTGCGCGAGGATCTCCGCGCCGTCGACGATGCGGGGTCCCGGTCGGCTGAAATACGAGGTTGCGTCAACCGCCCACACGTTGCCTTCCCGCACCGCCGGCAGCTCGGGCCAGCCTGGCGGCAGCCGCGCCCGCGGCAACTCGCGCAGGGTGTCTTCCGCGTAGTAGCCGCAGGGAGCCAGCACGATCACTTCCGGCGCGTAGCCGCGAATCTCTTCGGCGGTCGTCGTGCGCGACGGCGCACCTGCGTTGCCGAACGTGTGATCACCGCCGGCACACGCGATCTGCTCGGGAACCCAATGGCCCGGCGCGAACGGTGGCTCCAGCCATTCCAGGACCAGCGTTCGCGGGCGGCGCTTCACGTCAGCGAGTGCGAGCGTCATCGCGTCGAGCCGCGTTGCCAACTCGGCGACCAGCGCTTCGGCCCGCGCGTCGGTGCCGGTCAGCTGGCCGACGGTGCGGATGGTGGCGAGAATGTCGGCGATCGTGTTCGGCTCCAGCGAGACAACGTCGACGTCCGCAGAGAACATCCGCGTAGCCTGCTCGACCGCCCGATAGCTGACCGCACAGACTTCGCACAGCTCCTGGGTCAGGATCAAATCCGGCTCCAGCGCGCGGAGCTGGGCTTCGTCGAGATCGTAGATCGAGCCGTGCCCGTCGAGCTGCGAGCGGACGGCGTGGTCGACCTCGGCACTCGTCATCGTCTGGTGCGAGATGCGGCTCGCCGTCAACTGCGGCTTCCCGATGACTGCCGGCGGGTAGTCGCATTCGTGCGTGACGCCGACCAGCGACCCTTCCAACCCGAGCGCACACACGATCTCCGTTGCCGAAGGCAGCAGCGAGACGATGCGCGGTGTTGCGCTGCTCATCGAGATGAGGTTAGTCCTCCGAGTGAGGACGCTGGGGTCACCATTGCCGGTTACTTGGCCAGCGCTGCCTGCGCGCGGCGCCCTGATCACCGTATGGTCGGGAGCCATGTCCACGGATTCGCCTCCGGCTCCCTCACCGTTCACCGAGACCACCGCGCGGGCTCGGCATGCCGCGTTCGCCGAGCTGGCGGCGGTCGGGCCGGTGCAGCGGGTCGTGCTGTTCACCGGCGTTCCCGTCTGGCTGGTGACCGGGTACGCCGAGGCCCGCGAGGTGCTGGCGCACCCCGACGTCGTCAAGGGCGGCCCGGGCGGCGGGCCGCACCGCGATGCCGTCCCGGCCCATATCGCCGCCGCGATGGACCAGCACCTCCTGAGCGCCGATCCCCCCGACCACACCCGGCTGCGGCGCCTGGTGTCGGCGGCGTTCACCCGGCGTCGGATCGACGAGCTCGAGCCTCGAGTCCGGCGGATCACCGACGGGTTGCTCGACGACATGGCGGTCGCCGGGGCCTGCGGCGCACCCATCGATCTCATCAGGGCCTTCGGCTACCCGCTGCCGATCACTGTGATCAGCGAGCTGCTGGGGGTGCCGGCGCGCCGGCAGGACGACTTCCGAGAATGGTCGACGGTGGTCGCGAACGGCTCAGTGTTTCCCACCGAGACCTTCGTCGACGCAGCGACCGCGATGGTCACCTACGTCCGCGAACTGATCGCTGAGAAGCGTGCCGACCCGTCCGAGGACCTGCTGTCGGCCCTCATCGCGGTGCACGAGGGGGGCGACCGGCTGTCCGAGGACGAGCTCAGCTCGATGGTCTTCCTGCTGCTCGTCGCCGGCCACGAGACCACGGTGAACCTGATCTGCGGCGGCATGCACGCGCTGTTCACGCACCCCGATCAGCTCCACCTGCTGCGCGCCGAACCCGGCCGGCTGCCCGCGGCGGTCGAGGAACTCCTCCGGTTCGACGGGCCGCTACAGGTGACGATCCCGTCGGTGGCCGCGGCGCCGGTGCGGATCGGCGGTGTCACGATCCCGGCCGGCGAGCTGGTGCTGCCCGCGCTGCTTGCCGCCAATCGTGACCCGAAGAAGTTCCCGGAGCCGGCGCGGCTCGACATCACCCGACCACCGGCACAGCACCTCGCCTTCGGTCACGGCATCCACCACTGCCTCGGCGCGCCGCTGGCTCGGCTGGAGGGCCGGGTCGCGCTCGGGGCGCTGATCGGCCGGTTCCCGCGGCTTCGGCTCGCCGTGCCGGCGGAGGAGCTCGCCTGGCGTCCCGGCCTGCTCCTCAACGGGCTCGCGGCGCTGCCCGTCGCTCTGGAGTGACCATGATCGCCAACGTCAGCTCACGGCCCCACCACCACGTCAGACTTGCTGAATGACCAGGAGAGGAACTCCCAGTGGCGACGAGTGTAACGCTCGGCATGATCGGATGCGGCAATATCGGGTCGGAGTTCGTAGAGGTCTTTGACGAACGGCAAGCGGCTATCTCCGCGACAAGCGGGATCGACCTGAGACTCACCCGAATCGCCGTCGCAGACCTCGATAAGCTGCGTTCCCTTGCAGTCGGTTCGCGCGCCCTGACTGATGACGTCGGTGAGGTGATCGATGATGACGAGATCGACATCGTGGTCGAGCTCGCCGGCGACGTGGACGGGGTTCGTGACATCGTGCTGCGCACCCTGCGTAGCGGCAAGTCCGTCGTCACCGGGAATAAGGCGCTGATCGCCTCATCGGGTCCTGAGCTGTTTGCCCAGGCCCGCGAGTCGGGAGTCGACCTGCTGTTTGAGGCGGCCACCGTTGCGGGCGTCCCTATCGTGCGCCCGCTGCGCGAGTCCCTGGTCGGTGAGGAGGTGACCAACATTGCCGGCATTCTCAACGGGACGACGAACTATGTGCTCTCTCGGATGGCCAGCGATGCCATGGACTACGACGCTGCCCTCGCCCAGGCGCAGGCCCTCGGGTTCGCCGAGCCCGATCCCACTGCCGATGTCGAGGGCATCGACTCGGCGTCCAAGCTCGCGATTCTTTCCTCGATTGCCTTCAACCACTCTGTGCCATTCTCTGCCGTACATCGCGAGGGCATCGTGGGAATGGATCGGGCTGACCTGGAGATCGCCAGTAGGTTCGGGTACGCAATCAAGTCTCTCGCCGTGGCAGCGGCGTGCTGGGACGACGGCCAACTTGTGCCGTGCGTGCGGGCGCAGATCTTCCCCGCGCTAGTACCGCTGAGCCATCCACTCGCTTCTGTGCATGATGCGTTCAACGCCGTTTTCGTGAGCGGGCGCGACGTCGGTGAGCTGATGTTCTACGGTCAGGGCGCAGGGCGACGTCCCACCGCGTCTGCCATCCTCGGTGACGTCGTGGACGCCGCCCACAACCGGATCAGCGGTATCAGCCGGACGGTCCCCGTGGGGCCTCCCGCGGCTATCGGGTCCGTCGATGACATGTGCTACCCGTATTACCTCCGGCTGGACGTGGCGGACTCCCCAGGGGTGTTGTCGGAGGTGTCGGGGGTGCTCGGCAGGCACGGGATATCGCTGCGGGTAGTCGAGCAGCATGACTCGGTGGCGGGGGTGGCCCGCGTCGTTTTCGTGACCTACCGAACGACCGAACGGGCGTTCCGCGCCGCCATGGTCGCCCTGTTGTCATGCGCATCCGTGCTGCGGACCGGGCAGGTGCTCAGAATCTTCGCCGATTAGGCTGAGGCGCGGCGGCACGAAGGACGGACGGCGAGCCATGAAGGGTGACCGGATCGAGATCGTGATCGACGCGGGCGGTTCCACTCGCACCTACGAGATCCAGGCCACCCGGGCCGGCCGGCGGGTAGAAACGACCCACGGCCGGGGTGTTATCGAGGTCACCGAGGTCACTCGTAGCGGGAGGCCGGTGCGCACCGCTCGGTTCATGGCCAGTCGGGTCCTGGCTCTGGTCGAGTATCCCGCCGAGGAACCCACCACGTCGGACCGCGGCACGGGCGCCGGAGGCCTGGGGTTGACCGGCACCGACGCGGGGTAGTGAGGTCAGGATCAGGTGGCCCGGGTGCCGGGCGGGACCGCAGCGGAGAGAGGGCGACGTTGGCTGACGGACAGCGGAGGTTGCCCCCCCAGTTTCCGCTCGCGGTGGCGGTCGCGCTGCCCGGTGCGTACCTGGGTGCCGCTGCTTACCTGGGCTGGCCGCACCCCGAACTGGCCGCACCGCTGGCCGCACTGGTGTTCGGCATCGCGATCATCGGCGCGGCGTTCGTGCTGTCCTGGGCCGCTGAGGCTGCCCAGGTGGACATCAGCGCCGGGCTCGCGATCGCGCTGCTGGCGCTGCTGGCGGTGCTGCCGGAGTACGCGGTGGACTTCGTGTTCTCCTACCAGGCCGGCCAGATCTACGAGGCGCAAGGGGCGTGCGTGGCCGGCCCGCACGGCGCCAACCCGTGCTCGCTGGCGCTGGCGAACATGACCGGCGCGAACCGGGTGCTGGTCGGGGTCGGGTGGCCGATGGTGGTGCTGGTGGCCAGCATCGCGGCGCTGCGCAGGCGCCGGAGCGGCGGCCAGGACAGCCCGTCTGCGCACCCGGGCTGCGTCGAGTTGGCGCCGACGATGTCGGCCGAGGTGGTGTTCCTCGGCATCGCCACCCTGTATTCGCTGACCCTGCCGCTGCGCACCACGCTGAGCCTGGTCGATGCGGTGGTGCTCGTCGCGATCTTCGCTGGGTACGCCTGGCGGCTGGCCACGGCGCCCGCCGAGCCTCCCGACCTGGCCGGAGTGGCGCAGTGGGTGGGTCGCAAGCCGCGCAAGCGGCGTCGTGGGCTCGTGATCGCCATGTTCGCCGTCGCCGGGCTGTTTATCCTGGCCACCGCCGAGCATTTCGCCGAGGGGCTGGTCGCTACCGGCGGGCAGCTGGGCATCGACCCGTTCCTGCTGGTGCAGTGGGTCGCACCGCTGGCCAGCGAGTCCCCCGAGCTGATCGTGGCCTGCCTGTACGCGGTGCGGCTCAATGCCTCGCACTCGCTGGGCACGCTGCTGTCCAGCAAGGTCAACCAGTGGACACTGCTGGTCGGCACGATCCCGATCGTGTTCGCGCTTTCCGCAAGCACCACCGATGGGCTGCCGATTGACGATCACCAGCGCCTCGAGCTGCTGATCACCGCGGCGCAGTCGCTGTTCGCGGTAAGCATCCTGGTCAACCTCGGGTTGACGTTCTACGGCGCGGTCACGCTGTTCGTGCTGTTCTCGGCGCAGTTCCTGGCCAGCATCACGCTGTCCGCCGAGGCCAACCGCCTCGTGATCATCGTGATGTCGATGTTGTACGGGTTGCTGGCCATCGGCCAGTTCGCCCGCCGCTGGCGCGACACCCGGCGAATAGTTCGCGACGGGCTGGTCACACCGTTCGACGAGTTGGCGGCCGCTGAGCGCTGACGGAGCGTCCGAGGAGGGGCGCCCGTTAGAGTTCCCTGGTGGCTACTGGAGGCAGCATCAAGGCCGTCGTGACTGCGATGTTCGCCAATCTGGGCATCGCAGTCACCAAGTTCGTCGCGTTCCTGCTGACGGCGTCGTCATCCATGCTCGCGGAGTCGGTTCACTCGCTGGCCGACACCAGCAACCAAGCGCTGTTGCTGCTCGGCGGTAGGCAAGCCAAACGCGCGGCAACACCCGAGCACCCCTTCGGTTACGGCCGTGAGCGCTATGTCTACGCGTTCATCGTGTCGATCGTGCTGTTCAGCCTCGGTGGCCTCTTCGCCTTGTACGAAGCGTGGCACAAGTGGTCCGACCCGCACCCGATCGACTCCTGGCAGTGGGTGCCTCTCGTGGTCCTTCTGGTGGCCATAGCCCTGGAGGCCTACGCGCTGCGGACTGCCGTCATCGAGTCGAACCGCGTCCGCGGGGACCGCTCCTGGACGGAGTTCGTCCGTACCGCCAAGGCCCCTGAGTTGCCCGTCATCCTGCTGGAGGACTGCGGTGCGCTCCTGGGCCTGATATTCGCACTGTGTGGCGTCTCGATGACGTTGTTGACCGGCGAAGGTCGCTGGGACGCCGCTGGCACCGCGATGATCGGCCTGCTGCTTGTCGTCATCGCCGTGATCCTCGCTCGGGAGATGAAGTCGTTGCTCATCGGCGAGGCCGCCAGCCGCACACACCAGCGCGCAATCCAGGAGGCGCTGCCGGGCGAGGGCGTGGAGTCGATCGTCCATATGAGGACGGTGCACCTCGGTCCCGAGGAGCTGCTCGTCGCCGCCAAGATCGCGGTGTCCGCGGCTGCCACCGGCGAGGAGGTGGCGGAGGCCATCGACGCCGCCGAGCGCCGGGTGCGCTCCGCTGTCCCGATCGCCCGGGTCATCTACCTCGAACCGGACTTGCTTCGGCCCGGCAAGGAGCGCAGCGAGCCCACGGCGGCGGAGCAACCGATCACCAGCTAGCTACTGGTCTGGACGATCGACGGGTCGAGACGCGCATGAATGCGGTTATCTGCCAGGCTCGGGGAGCCATTCCAGCTCGGTGTCGTCGCCAGCGGGCGCTTCGGAGTCCTTCCATTCCTGGGCGTGGTGGGGACCGGTCTCGGAATCCTCGTGGCACCGGTTGAGCAACGACGGTGCCGACATGGGCTGTTCAATGGGACCGGGATCAGGGAGCCGACGGCACGGATGTCCATCGGACCGGGGTGCAACGTCGTTGAGTGGGGCTGAAGGATGAGACGGGGACGGATCGTAGGCGCGGTGGTAATTCTCGTCGTGCTAGCTGCCTGGTTTGTGACGGCTGTCCACCTGCCGCTGCTCGTGATCAGCCCGGGCGTGGCGCTGCCGGTCGGGGAGAGGGTGGAGTTCCCCACCCGGCTGGAGGACGAGCTGTCCGGGCGGCTGCTGCTGACCACCGTGCGGATAAGCCAGCCGAACGCGCTCGAAGCGCTGGGTGCCTGGTGGGACGAGGACAAGGACGTCGTCGGACGCGAGCGGGTGATCCCGGAAGGGGTGAACGCGGAGGAGTACATCCGGGGGCAACGTGAGGTGTTCGAGCAGAGTGGCCAGCTCGCCGCCGCAGCCGGCCTCCGAGCAGCCGGCGAGCAGGTCTCGGTGTCGGGTGCGGGGGCGCGAGTGGTTGCGTTGTCCGAGGATGCACCTGCGGCGGGGGTGCTGCGACCGGGAGATGTCATCACGGCGGCGGATGGCCGGCCGGTCGCAGTGGCGCCAGAGCTGGTGGCCGCGGTGGCTCGCCGGAGGATTGGAGACGCTCTCGCTCTCACGGTGCGTCGTGACGGAATGATCCGCAACGTCGAGGTCACGCTGGGTGGTTCCGAGCAGCAACCGGGGCCCGCGCTCGGAATCGCGGTCAGCACTGTCGACTTCGACATCGCGCTGCCGTTCCCGGTCAACGTGGACGCCGGTGACATCGGTGGGCCCTCGGCCGGGCTGTTGATCGCTCTGACCGTCTACGACCTGGCCGACGAGGGGGACTTGACTGATGGTCGCGTCATCGCGGGTACCGGCACGATCGACGGGCAAGGAAACGTCGGCCCAGTAGGCGGGGTGGAGCAGAAGATCGAAACTGCGCTCAACGCGGGCGCACAGATCTTCCTCGTCCCAGCCCAGGAGGTCGAGCAGGCCCGAGCCGCTGCCGAGGGCCGGCTCCGGGTCATCGAGGTCGCGACCTTGCAGGGGGCGATCGCGGCGCTGGGCGGTCGTTCGCCCGGCTGATCAGGGGTGCCGGCTCCAGGTCGGCCACGCCCCGACCGTCGACAGCCAACGATCCAGCCGGTAGCCGTGCTGGGCCAGGCCGTCCACCGTCCGATAGGTCGTGGCCAGCGCGGCCTGCGCAGCGGACCGATCGAGCAGCCCTGCGGCGACCGCGTCCAGCAACTCATCGGTATCGAGTACGTCGACGCTGCGGCCGGTGCGCACCACGAGATCCAGGTAGTGGTCCTCGGTGCGCCAGCGCCTGCCGTTAACGTCGATGCGCACCACGTCGAGGTAGAAGTCCTGGTCACGCTCGTGCCCGGGGGAGTAGAACCAGTCGCTGATCCGCAGCCCCATCTCGGGGAGCAGCCAGGACTCGATCGCGCGGAGCGACGGATGATCCTCGACGTCGCGGGCGAGGTAGAGACCGAACGGCTCGACCCGATATTCGCGGACGGTGCGGATGACCCCCTTGGGGTCGGTGTTGGTCATCGCGTCCAGGTCGAACAGCTCGATCTTGGGAGGGTGGATGTGCGGGGCGGTCTCGGCACTGGGGTGCGAGGCCGTCATACGGCTCGACCCTACCCGGTCCGCGGGGAGCTGGACTGGCCGTTCGTCCGGTCGGCAGACGGTTCTCACCGCTTGACCGTCCCAGGCGCGGGCGAGCTGCCAGGGTCCCGGCCTACCCTCACTGCCATGACCGATGCCGCCGCCGAGCGCGACCTGCTTCCGCGCTCCGAGTTCCGCCCGCTCGGGAAGACCCCCCGGACGCAGGGCCGGTTCCAGATGGTCAGCGACTACTCACCTGCCGGCGACCAGCCAGCCGCTATCGACGAGCTGGAGCGCCGGATCACCGGTGGTGAGCGTGACGTCGTGCTGCTGGGTGCTACCGGAACCGGCAAGTCGGCCACCACTGCGTGGCTCATCGAGCGGGTGCAGCGCCCGACGCTGGTGATGGCGCCGAACAAGACCCTCGCCGCGCAGCTCGCCCACGAGCTGCGGGACTACTTCCCGAACAGCGCGGTGGAGTATTTCGTCTCCTACTACGACTACTACCAGCCCGAGGCATATGTTCCGCAGACCGACACCTACATCGAGAAGGACTCCTCGATCAACGACGACGTGGAGCGGTTGCGGCACTCCGCCACGATGTCGCTGCTCACCCGCCGCGACGTCGTCGTCGTCGCGTCGGTGTCCTGCATCTTCGGGCTCGGTACCCCGCAGGAGTACCTGAACCAGTCGATCCATGTTCCGGTCGGTGACGAGGTCGGGCGCGACGCGCTGCTGCGGGCCTTGGTCGGCATCAACTACACCCGCAACGACCTCGCCTTTGCCCGCGGGACGTTCCGGGTCCGAGGTGACACCGTGGAGGTGATCCCGGCCTACGAGGAACTCGCGGTCCGCATCGACTTCTTCGGTGACGAGGTCGAGTCGCTCTACTACCTTCACCCGCTCACCGGAGAGGTGGTCCGGGAGGTATCTGAGCTGCGGATCTTCCCGGCCACGCATTACGTCACAGGGCCGGAGCGGATGGAGCGCGCCATCACGGGCATCGAGTCCGAGCTGGCAGACCGGCTGGCCGTGCTGGAGAAGCAGGGCAAGCTGCTGGAAGCCCAGCGGCTGCGGATGCGGACCCACTACGACGTGGAGATGATGCGTCAGGTCGGGTTCTGCAACGGCATCGAGAACTACTCGCGGCATATCGACGGGCGCGCGGCCGGCTCGGCACCGGCGACCCTGCTGGATTACTTCCCCGAGGACTTCCTGCTGGTCATTGACGAATCGCATGTCACGGTGCCGCAGATCGGCGGGATGTACGAGGGTGATGCCTCCCGCAAGCGCACCCTGGTGGAGCACGGGTTCCGGCTGCCTTCAGCGCTGGACAACCGGCCGCTGACCTGGGAGGAGTTCCAGGACCGGATCGGGCAGACGGTGTACCTGTCGGCGACCCCGGGGCCGTATGAGATGGGCCAGGCCGGCGGCGAGTTCGTCGAGCAGGTCATCCGCCCTACCGGCCTGGTGGACCCCGAAGTCGTGGTGAAACCCACCCAGGGCCAGATCGATGACCTGGTGCACGAGGTGCGTATCCGCGCTGAGCGCAACGAGCGGGCCCTGGTCACCACCCTGACCAAGAAGATGGCCGAGGACCTCACCGACTACCTGCTCGAGCTCGGCATCCGGGTGCGCTACCTGCACTCCGAGGTGGACACGCTGCGCCGGGTGGAGCTGCTGCGCCAGTTGCGGCTGGGCGAGTTCGACGTGCTGGTCGGGATCAACCTGCTCCGCGAGGGCCTGGACCTGCCCGAGGTGTCGCTGGTGTCGATCCTGGATGCCGATAAGGAGGGTTTCCTGCGCAGCGGGACCTCGCTGATCCAGACCATCGGCCGGGCTGCTCGCAACGTGTCTGGTCAGGTGCACATGTACGCCGACAGGGTCACCGACTCGATGCGTCGGGCCATCGACGAGACCAACCGGCGACGGGCCAAGCAGGTCGCCTACAACAAAGAGCGCGGGCTGGACCCGCAGCCGCTGCGCAAGAAGATCAACGACATTCTCGAGCGGGTCTACGCCGAGGCTGGTGACCCGGTGGACACCGGGGCGGTGCAGGTCGGCGGGTCCGGGCGCAACGCCTCCCGGGGCAAGCGCGCCGCTGGCGAGCCTGGGCGGGCCCGCGGGAGCGCGGGCGTGCTGGAGGGGCGCGACACCGCGTCGATGCCTCGCGCCGAGCTCGCGGACCTGGTGCAGCAGCTCACCGACCAGATGATGGGCGCGGCCCGGGAGCTGCAGTTCGAGCTGGCCGCCCGACTCCGCGACGAGATCGCCGACCTCAAAAAGGAGCTCCGCGGCATGGACGCCGCCGGCCTCTCCTAGTTGGTCGCCCTTCAAGTACCGCCAACCCCCTGCTGGGACGTCTCAAACAGCCACCAACCCCGTCCGCATTGAGCCACGCATGCGCTCACGATGGTTCACCTCGACCAGCAGCATCAGCCGGCCCACCAACGTCTCAGGATCGCTGCCCACCCCGGCGCCAGGGGCAACCTCGTGTAGTAGCGCGCGCATCGCCCGCTCGTGCAGTGCGCCCACTTGATCCTGCCGAACCGTGACACACGGCGCACAATGGAGGTTTCCCACAGTCGTCGGAAGGTGGCGCGCTCGTGTCCTCCCCAGTAAACGTGGTCACGTCCCGCTTCGGTGACGGACTCGCGGTCGGCCCCGACCTGGCTGCTGTGGCGGAGTCCGCCATCACACAGGCATTGGCTCCGCTGCGCGGCCAGCGCCCGGACCTGCTGTGCGTGTTCGTCGGTGGCGACGACCCGAACGCGGTCCAGTCGGCGGGCACCCGCGCGATGGAAATGGGCGGGGCCCGTACCACGCTGGGTTGCAGCGCCGGCGGCGTGATCGGGGCCGGCCGGGGAGTGGAGGTCGAGCCCGCGATCAGCGTGTTCGCCGCATGCCTTCCCGGGGTCAGGTGCACTCCGCTGCACCTGGAACTGGTGCGCACCCCCGACGGCGCTGCCATCACCGGAATGCCGGACCGGCGCGAAGACGACGCCGTCGCGGTGCTCCTCGCCGACCCCTTCACGTTCCCCACCACTGCCTTCGTGCAGCGCTCCAACGACGACCTCGCCGGCCTGCCGCTGATCGGCGGCGTGGCCAGCGGTCCCCGTGGCAGTCGACTGTTCCTGGATGGGCGCAGCGTGCCGGCCGGCGCGGTCGGGGTGGTGCTCGGTGATCCCGTCGCAGCCCACCCGGTGGTCAGCCAGGGTTGCCGTCCCTTCGGCCCCCCGATGATCGTCACCAAGGCCGAGGGCAACGTGCTGATGGAGCTGGCCGGGATGCCCGCACTGGCCAAGCTCGAGCAGATCGTCGCCGGACTTCCCGCCGCGGAACGGCAAGCCGTCGCACACGGACTGCACATCGGCATTGTGATGGACGAGTACGCCGAGGAACACGAGCACGGTGATTTCCTCATCCGCAGCGTCGTGGGTGCCGATAATAGGCAGGGCACGATCGCCATCGGAGACGTTGTGGATGTAGGGCGAACCGTCCGCTTCCAAGTCCGTGACGCGTCCGCCGCCGCCGCCGACCTGGAGGAGCTGTTCTCCCAGTTCCGCGCGGAGCACGGGCCGGTGGGTGGCGCGCTGCTGTTTTCTTGCAACGGGCGCGGCAGGACCATGTTCCCGAGTGCCGATCACGACGTGCTGGCGGTGCGCGCCGGGCTCGGCACCACCGGGGTGGCCGGGTTCTTCGCGGGGGGTGAGATCGGTCCCGTCGCAGGGCGGAACCACTTGCACTCGTTCACCGCGTCGATCCTGGTGTTCGGTGCAGGAGGTTCGTGACTGGTTCCTCCCAGGCGGCGGGTCTGGTGGCTCGGATGATCGCGGAATGCCTGCCGTGGCGATCACGTCGGCGACTCCTGGCCGACCTCCCGGGGTGAGTACCCGGAACGCTTCGGCGAACACGGCTGGTTTGTCGATGGGCAGGCTGATCACACAGTTGGAGATGATCACGTCGTCTGTACGCCAGATGATGTAGGCGGTAAGCAAACTGGACGCCCGCTGCGGCGAGCGCCCGGTCCATGGCGGACCTGCCATTGGCGTCGAGCCTCCCGTGAAGTCGAGTTATCCTGATCGGACTCGACGATCGTTGAATGCTCAGTCGCCCGCGCAGTCGTGGATCCACCAGCCGATGTCACCCATCCGGGAGGCCACCAGATCGGCTTGCTCGGGGGAGATCACGATGTGCCTGCCCGCCGAGTCGGTGATCGTGACCGGCCCTTTCTCGTTGTGGGCTGGGATCTCCCAGGTCTTCTCGACCACGGTCACAGCCATGATCTTGCAGCGGCGCCCGTTGGCGAAAGAGCAGCTGCAGCACCGACAAAGCGAACTGCGTCGAGGTGGCCGTCACCACTGGCGCCATCGCGGTGCGCGACTCCAAGCACCCCGCTGGCGGCACCCTGATCGTCACCCCCCCAGCTGGACCGCCTTCACCACCGCCCTCCGCGCCAACAAGTTCGGCTGACCAAGACAGTTCTGAAACCAGCTACTCGGTTGGCGGCATGGCGTGGAACTCGGCGCGGGCAACGACGCCAATGTCGGCCTGGT
>DATHTJ010000007.1:0-2871 GCA_035463315.1 Pseudonocardiaceae bacterium | reverse complement strand
ATTGGCAGCCAGGACGGCCGACGGGCCTCGAACGCGTCGATCTCCTCGGCGTGCCGCAGGCTCAGCGCGATGTCGTCTAATCCCTCCAGCAGGCGCCAACGGGTGTAGCCATCGATGGCGAAACCCACCGTGAGGTCCTTGGCCTGCACGGTCTGCTCCAGGAGATCGACAGTGACCTCGGTGCCCGGCTCGGTCTCCAGCAGCTTCCAGATCAACTCGACGTCAGTCCGCTCGCACTGGGCCGCGAGCAAACCTTGCTTGCCCGCGTTGCCCCGGAAGATGTCACCGAACCGCGGGGAGATCACCACCCGGAACCCGTAGTTCATCAATGCCCAGACCGCGTGCTCACGCGACGACCCGGTGCCGAAGTCCGGCCCCGCGACCAGCACGCTGCCGCTGCGGTAGGCCTCGTGGTTGAGCACGAAGTCCTCGTGGGCGCGCCACGCCGCGAACAGCCCGTCCTCGAAACCTGTGCGGCTGACCCGTTTGAGGTAGACCGCAGGGATGATCTGATCGGTGTCGACATCGGAGCGACGCAGCGGGACACCGACGCCGGTGTGACGGGTGAACTTATGCATCGTCGTTACGCTCCTTGCTCGTGAGTGGCGTTAAGTGCCATAACACTGTTACCCACTCAGGACTCACTCGAGGTCGGCGGGCGCTGACAGGGTGCCGCGCACCGCGGTGGCCGCCGCCACCAGCGGCGAAACCAGGTGGGTGCGCCCACCCTTGCCCTGGCGGCCCTCGAAGTTGCGATTGGACGTCGACGCGCAGCGCTCGCCGACCGCGAGCTGATCGGGGTTCATCCCCAGGCACATCGAGCAGCCCGCCGAGCGCCACTGGGCACCGGCGGCGGTGAACACTTCGTGCAGGCCCTCGGCCTCGGCCTGGGCGCGCACCCGCATCGAGCCGGGAACCACGAGCATTCGCACCCCGTCGCGCACCCGGCGACCGGCGAGCACCCCCGCCGCTGCCCGCAGGTCCTCGATCCGCCCGTTGGTGCAGGATCCGAGGAACACTGTGTCCACCGCGATCTCGCGCAGCGGGGTACCGGGCGCAAGGTCCATGTAGGACAGTGCTTTGCGCACCGCGAGCCGCTCACCGTCATCGGTGATCTGTTCCGGATCGGGCACCCGTCCGGACAGCGGCAGACCCTGGCCGGGGTTGGTGCCCCAGGTCACGTACGGCGTCAGAGTATCGGCGTCGATACGTACTTCAGCATCGAAGGTAGCGTCGTCATCGGTGCGCAGCGAGTGCCAGTACTGCACCGCCGCGTCCCACTGCGGGCCCGTGGGCGCGTGCGGCCGGCCGGCCAGGTAGTCGAACGTGGTGGCATCCGGCGCGATCATCCCGGCCCGGGCGCCCGCCTCGATCGACATGTTGCAGACCGTCATCCGGCCTTCCATGGACAGCCGCTCGATCACGTTTCCGCGATACTCCAGCACATACCCCTGGCCGCCACCGGTGCCGATCTGGGCGATCACGGCCAGGATGATGTCCTTGCTGGTGACGCCCGCGGGCAGCGATCCATCACGGCTCTGCACGACCACTGCCATGGTCTTGAACGGGTGCAGCGGCAGGGTCTGGGTGGCCAGGACGTGCTCCACCTCGGACGTGCCGATGCCGAACGCCAGCGCCCCGAAGGCGCCGTGTGTGGAGGTGTGGGAGTCCCCGCAGACCACGGTCATCCCCGGCTGGGTGAGGCCCAGCTGCGGTCCCACGACGTGCACAATGCCCTGTTCGACGTCGCCCATCGGGTGCAGCCGCACGCCGAACTCCGCACAGTTGCGGCGCAGCGTCTCCACCTGAGTGCGGGACACCTCATCGGCGATCGGCAGCTCGATGTCCGTGGTGGGGACGTTGTGATCCTCGGTAGCGATCGTCAGATCCGGTCGGCGGACCGGCCGACCCGCTAGCCGCAGACCGTCGAAAGCCTGCGGGCTGGTGACCTCGTGCACCAGATGCAGGTCGATGTAGAGCAGGTCGGGCGCCGCGCTGTCGCCCTCACCCCGGCGCACCACGTGGGCGTCCCAAACCTTCGCTGCGAGCGTGCGTCCCATCGCCCCGTCCTCCGCTGGACTTCTCACCTGCTAGACTTCTCATATACCGGGAAGTTAGTATCGTTCTGTGGGACAGCATAGCGGCATCGGCGTGCTGGACAAGGCCATGACGGTCCTGCGCACAGTGGCCGCGAGCCCGTGCGGCCTCGCCGAGCTGTGCGCACGCACGCGGTTGCCCCGGGCCACCGCGCACCGGCTGGCCGTGGGGCTGGAAGTGCACCGGTTGCTGCGCCGCAGCAGCGACGGGCGGTGGCATCCTGGACCAGCGCTGCACGAGCTGGGTAACAGCGCGCTCGACCCGTTGCTTGATGCCGCCGCGATGGTGCTGCCCCGGCTGCGCGACCTCACCGGCGAGAGCGTCCAGCTCTACCGGCGGGACGGGATGGTCCGGGTATGTGTGGCAGCCGCCGAGCCCCCGAGTGGCCTGCGTGACACCGTCCCGGTGGGAGCCCGGCTGCCGATGACCGCCGGATCGGGTGCGAAGGTGTTGGCCGCGTGGGCCGACCCGGCCACCCAACGCGCCGTGCTCGGCGAGGCCGTGTTCGGCGAGCGGATTCTGATGGAGGTGCGCAGGCGGGGCTGGGCGCAGAGCGTGGCCGAGCGCGAGTCCGGGGTGGCCAGCGTGTCCGCCCCGGTGCGCGATTCGGCTGGCAGTGTGATCGCTGCGGTGTCGGTATCCGGCCCGGTGGAGCGGATCGGCCGACGGCCGGGTGCCCGTTGGGCTGCCGACCTGCTGGCCGCCGCCGAGGCGCTGCACAATCGGCTGTGAGCTGTCTATCACCGCGGGGGTCCTCGATCCGGGATGGATCGA
>DATHTJ010000006.1:0-9002 GCA_035463315.1 Pseudonocardiaceae bacterium | reverse complement strand
TGGCCGCGCAGCATCCGCGCCGCGGCATGGTAGTAGGCCAGCCGGGCGGTGTGCGCCCGCACCTCCATGTCGGCGATCTTGAACTGGATCGCCTGATAGCTGCCGATGGCGCGGCCGAAAGCGTGCCGTTGCCGGGCGTAGGACACGCACTCATCAATGCAGCCCTGGGCCAGGCCGACGGCCAGCGCGGCGATCGCGATGCGACCCTCATCCAGGATCGACAGGAACTGCGGGTAACCGCGGCCCCGCTCACCGAGGAGGTTCTCCTGCGGAACCCGGCAGTCGTCGAAGAACAGTTCGCGGGTGTCCGAGCAGTTCCAACCTACCTTGGAGTAGCTCGCCGAGACCGTGAAGCCCGGGTGCCGGGCCGGGACCATGATCGTGGAGATCTCCTTGCGACCCCCGCTGACGCCGGTGATCGCGGTGACGGTGACCACCGACGTGATATCGGTGCCCGAGTTGGTGATGAATGCCTTGGAACCGTTGATCACCCACTCGTCGCCGTCGCACCGCGCGGTGGTGCGGGTCGCGCCCGCGTCGGAGCCGCCGCCGGGCTCGGTGAGGCCGAATGCCCCCAGTGTGCGACCCGCGCACAGCTCCGGGAGCCACCGCTGCTTCTGCTCCTCGGTGCCGAACCGGAAGATCGGCATCGCGCCCAGCGACACGCTGTCCTCCAGCGTGATGGCCACCGACGAGTCCACCCGCGCAAGCTCCTCCAGGGCCAGGCACAGCGCGAAGTAGTCGCCGCCCATCCCGCCGTACTCCTCCGGGAAGGGCAGCCCGAACAACCCCATCGCGCCCATCTTTGCCACCAGCGCATACGGGAATTCCCGGCGCTCGTAGAGGTCCCCGATAACCGGGGCGACCTCTTTGTGCGCGAACTCCTCGACGGTGGCCCGCAGCGCCGCATGCTCCTCGCTCAGCTGCACAATCACGTCAAGCCTCCCTGTGGACAACCCGTGAGTGGCTCTGCTGGTTACCGGCGAGCCGGAGCTTCGCATCGCCACTGACGAGCGTGAGCAGTACCGCGTCGCGCTTGACGGTGCCGCCGGGGCGGACCTGCAGCTCGCGAACCACGCCGTCGATCGGCGCGGTGAGCACGTGCTCCATCTTCATCGCCTCGACGACGAGCAGCCGGGAACCCGCGGTGACCTGCTGGCCCTCGGCGACGTCGACGACGGTGACGGTGCCGGGCATCGGAGCGAGCACCGGGCCGGCACCCGCGACGTCGCTGCCAGCGCGGCGCGCGGCTTCGAGCTCGCGCAGCGCCCAGCTGTGCCCGTCCCGGCCCAGCCACACCACGGTGCCGTCCCGCGCGCAGGTGTAGTGGCGGGTGATCCCGTCCAGGGTGACGACCAGATCCTCGCCGTCCCACCAGGCCGATGCGGGGACCGGCTTGTCCTCCCCGACGGCGACCTCGGCGTCGGCGGCCCGCCCACGGGTGCGGACCTCGACCGGGTCGGGTCCCACGGCCAGCATCCGCCAGCGGGTCCAGGCGGGCTCGCCGACCCGCCAGCCACCGGGCAACGCGAACGGATCCACCACCGGCCCGGTGGGCTCCAGTGCCAGCAGTGCGAGCAATCCGGCCGCGGCGGGCACGTCGTCGGGCAGTTCCGCACGGAATTCGACCCGACGCTCGACCAACCCGGTGTCCAGCCGACCGGCGCGCACGTCGGCATCGGCCAGCAGGGTGCGCAGGAATCCGGTGTTGGTGCCCAGGCCCAGGATGCTGGTTCGCGCCAGCGCGGTATCCAGGCGGCGCAGCGCGGTGTCCCGGTCCGGGCCGTGCGCGATGACCTTGGCGAGCAGCGGGTCGTAGTCGCTGCCGACGGTGCCGCCCAGCACCAGCCCGGAGTCGACCCGCACCCCGGGGCCTGCGGGCTCACGCAGGTGCAGGACCCGCCCGCCGGTGGGCAGGAAACCACGCGAAGGGTCCTCGGCGTAGATCCGCGCCTGCACGGCATGGCCGTCCAGACGGACGTCGTCCTGGCGTAGCGGCAGCGGCTCCCCGGCTGCCACCCGAAGCTGCAGCTCGACCAGGTCCAGCCCGGTGACCAGCTCGGTGACCGGATGCTCGACCTGCAGCCGGGTATTCATCTCCAGGAAGAAGAACTGATCAGGCGCCTCGGCCGGCACGAGGAACTCCACGGTGCCCACGCCGGTGTATCCGACAGCTCGTGCGACGGCCACCGCGGCGGTGCCCATCCGGGCCCGGGTCGCGGCCTCCAGCAGCACCGACGGCGCCTCCTCGACGATCTTCTGGTGCCGCCGCTGCAGGCTGCACTCGCGCTCGCCGAGGTGCACCGCGCCGCCGTGCGCGTCGGCCAGCACCTGGATCTCGATGTGCCGCGGGGTGGTGACCAGCCGCTCGACGAGCAGGGTGTCGTCGCCGAAGGCTGCGCGGGCCTCCCGGCGGGCGCCGGCGATGGCCTCGGGCAGGTCCGGCGCGCGGTGCACCACCCGCATGCCCTTGCCGCCACCACCGGCGGACGGCTTGAGCAGCACGGGGTACCCGATCTCCCCAGCCGCGGCGGCGAGCCCCGCGTCGTCCAGACCGGCGCCGTCGCTGCCGGGCACCACCGGGACACCCGCGGCTGCCACGGTCTGCTTGGCCCGGATCTTGTCGCCCATCGCCTCGATGGCGCCAGCAGGCGGGCCGACGAACACCAGACCGGCGTCCCCGCAGGCCCGGGCGAAGGCGGCATTCTCCGAGAGGAACCCGTAACCCGGGTGCACGGCCTGCGCCCCGGTGCGCGCGGCGGCGTCCAGGATCCGCTGGAGGGAAAGGTAGCTCTGCGCCGCCGGCGCGGGGCCGAGCCGGACGGCGACATCGGCGTCGCGGACGTGCCGGGCGCCGGCGTCGGCGTCGCTGTACACGGCCACTGAGCGGATGCTCAGTGCGCGCAGCGTGCGGATCACCCGGACCGCGATCTCGCCGCGGTTGGCCACCAGCACTGTCCCGAACCTGCGCGACGCCTGCTTGCAGGGCTGAGCCATCATCACTGTCACATCCGGAAGACGCCGAAACGGCTGGGTTCACGCGGCGCGTTGGCGGCGGCGGACAGCGCGAGCCCGAGCACCATGCGGGTGTCCGCCGGGTCGATCACCCCGTCGTCCCACAGCCGGGCCGTCGAGTAATAGGGGTGGCCTTGATGCTCGTACTGGGCACGTATGCGGTCCTTGAAGGCCACCTCAGGCTCCGGGACAGCGTCGTTGCCGGCGCCCCGGACAGCAGCGAGCACCGTGGCAGCCTGCTCCCCACCCATCACCGAGATCCGCGCATTGGGCCACATGAACAGAAACCGCGGCGAATAGGCCCGGCCGCACATCGAGTAGTTGCCCGCCCCGAATGAGCCGCCGATGATGACGGTCAACTTGGGCACCCGGGTGGTGGCCACCGCGGTGACCATTTTGGCGCCGTGCTTGGCGATCCCGCCGGCCTCGTACTCCCGGCCCACCATGAAGCCGGAGATGTTCTGCAGGAATACCAGCGGAACACCGCGCTGGTCGCACAGTTCGATGAAATGCGCACCCTTGAGTGCCGACTCGCTGAACAGGATCCCATTGTTGGCCACAATGCCCACCGGGTGCCCGTGCACCCGGGCGAAACCCGTGACCAACGTGGTGCCGTACTCGGCCTTGAACTCCGACAAGCGGCTGCCATCGACGATCCGGGCGATCACCTCGCGGACGTCATAGGGGGTGCGCGAGTCCACCGGCACCGCGCCGTAAATCCCGTCCAGGGCGGGCTCTTCGGTGGCGATGACGTCCCACGGCCGGGGCAGGCGGGGTCCGAGGGTGCCGACGATGGAGCGGACGATCCGCAGCGCGTGCGCGTCGTCGTCGGCGAGGTGGTCGGTGACCCCGGAGATGCGGGAGTGCAGGTCCCCGCCACCGAGCTCCTCGGCGCTGACCACCTCACCGGTGGCCGCCTTCACCAGCGGCGGGCCGCCCAGGAAGATCGTGCCCTGGTTGCGGACGATCACCGCCTCGTCGCTCATTGCCGGCAGGTAGGCACCGCCCGCGGTGCAGGAGCCCAGCACCGCCGCGATCTGCGGGATGCCGCGCGCGGACATCGTCGCCTGGTTGTAGAAGATCCGGCCGAAGTGCTCCCGGTCGGGAAACACCTGGTCCTGCTCGGGCAGGTAGGCCCCGCCGGAGTCGACGAGATAGAGGCACGGCAGGTGGTTGTGCAGGGCCACCTCCTGGGCCCGCAGGTGTTTCTTGACCGTCATCGGATAGTAGGTGCCGCCCTTGACGGTGGCGTCGTTGGCGACGATCACACATTCCCGGCCGGCCACCCGCCCGACCCCGGTGATGATCCCCGCCCCCGGGGCCTCGTCGCCGTACATGCCGGTAGCCGCCAGCGGGGACAGCTCCAAGAACGGGCTCGACGGATCCACCAGCGAGTCGACGCGGTCGCGGGGCAGCAGCTTGCCGCGCTCGACATGGCGTTGCCGAGCTCTCGGTGGTCCGCCCAGCCGGGCCTTGGCGAGCCGCTCACGCAGGTCAGTCACCATTGCGGCGTGCGCCTGGGTGTTCTCCGCAGCCGGGTCCACGGTGCTGGTCAGGGTGTCCATCGCAGCTCCCTTCCCCAGACCGCGGTGAGCGCTCGTGAACCAACGTTAGCGCTCACTGGACGTCGTAGGTCCGCACGGTGCAACGGGCCGCTGTGCAGGTCTGGGTGGACGCGCTGCACCGTGCGGATCAGGCGACGTCGAACAGGTGCCTCCCGTGGCCGACACCGGTGTCGTGCCACCAGCGGCGCAGGCACTTGCCGCACTGCACCCAGACCAAGTTGACGTCGGAGTCAAGCAGGTACAGCGCGGTGTTGTCGCTGCAGTAACGGCAGGGCAGCCATGCGCGGCGGCCGATGTCTGCTTGTGGGTCGAGCGTCATGTCGTCGCTCCGGGGGTGTCGGGTAGCACACCGTCGGCGATGAGTAGGTCGTAGGCGGCTTGCTGGGCGGGGTCGAGGTGGGCGTAGAGCATTCGATGAGCTTCGGCTTCACCGGTGTAGATCTCAGCGGGGTCCCAGTGCGGGCCGAGGGCATCAAGGACGGCGGCGAGGCGGGTGCCTTCATGCGCGGTGAGATCAACGTCGAAGGGGACGAGACTGGCCACAGCGCACCTCCGTGGGTTCTGATTGAGTGAGATGTTCTGGTGTCGACACCGAGATCACCGACCTGGTTATTCAGGTGTCATACAGACAGAGCGACGAGGCTGCCTCGTGCGTACAGTCAGGGTGCCGTGAGGGGCGTCACACTCGATGGTGGGCGCTGGCGGTGGATTCCGGTGCTCAGGCCGCCGGCCGCGCGGTGCCGGTTGTGGCTAGCCGGACGACGGTCGTATCGGGCCGAGTGGTGTTGAAGGCGTAGGTGCCGGCTGCGTGGCTAAGGCATCGGGTGGCGTCGGCGGCGAGGGCCTCGGCCTGTCGCAGGTGCGGCGTGACGGTGCCCCAGGCCGCCCAGCGGTCCCGGGCGGCCGCGGTGAGCTCGCCGAGGTGGCGGGCAATCCGTGCCAGCTCTCCGACCAGGGCCAGGGTCTCCTCGTCAGTAGCGGTCATCGGCAAGGCAGCTGCGGTGGCCAGCGCCTCCGCTGCCGTCTCAATCGGGGTGTTGATCGTGGTTTTCATGACATATCGCCATCCGGGTTCGGCTCAGGCCGTGCACTACAACAGAGGCGGTCTCCCTGTTGCCTGATACACCCCGTCACCCTGGAACTCAGATCATCGCCACCGGTGATGTAACTCGGCGCCGTCCCGGGCGATGACGAGTCACCCGAGTTGGCTGCTGAGTGGGGCCTGGGCCGGGGTGGTGAGTCGCGCGCCAGCGTTGCTCCCCTGGTGAGGCGGCGATGTATCACGGAGCGGATCCATGTCCTCCACATGTCTGACTGCTGCGTAGGCAGCGGCGTGTACGCTCCCAGCCCGCCGGGTTACACGACGTTGAAGGAGGTGGCTTGATGCGATTCCCGAACCCTGTCGCCGTCACCTGTCTGACCTGTGGGCGGCCAACGGTCATGGCCGAGACCGCCCTCGGCGCGGTGCGAGTGCACTGTGGCACCTGGCGCTGGCAGTGCGGCACCTCTGGCACCAGCACCAGGCACGGCGAGGGGTACGCGGTGCCGACTAGCCTGACCGCGCTGGACGCGGATAGTGACCAGGAGTTCGCGGCATAACGATGATCGCGTCGGGACCTGGCGCAGAGCCGACCGACACTCCGCTACTGTATTCGGTTCAGTTTTCCCGCCGCATCCGATGCCGCACCTCGTACACGGTGCTCACAGATCCCCTCGATGGACCGTGCCCGTACTGCCGCTCACGTTCTAACATGACTCGCCGAAGTGCCGAGACGGTGGACGGCCGCCCAGTGGATCTGCCTGACACAAGCTGTTTCACCCTTATGCCATACTTCTCGTGAGCGTCAGAAGGGTAAGAAGTATGGCATATCCGGTGTTCCCCCCCGCGTCGCGGGCCGGCTGTCCGTTGATGTTCGATGCGGCGACCTTTCACTGTGAGTTCCCGGGCGAGTCGCGTTACGTCGAGTTCAAGCAGGGGCCCGTCCCGGGATCGGATCGCTCGGGCCGTCACGGCGTTCTCGAACACCGACGGGGGTGTGCTACTCGTCGGCGTGGGACCGGATGGTAGGCCGGTGGGGACCCACGTTGACGGCGAGGCTCTGGCCTCGCTGCACCGGACGGTCAGTTCGGTACACGACGGTGGCCGCTACGAGATCCTTGGTGTCATAGGATGAGTGCACCACCAGGCTGGCGCCTGCGGACTCGGACATCTGTCACGCTTTGGCGTTGCTGCTGGACTCTGCTTGCAGTTGTTCTTGGCGCTTTTTCTTCTCTTGGCGGCTGGTCCGCCAGGCATGTCTGTTGAGAATGAGGAAGCTGATGAGGGGAACAAGTGCGAGGAATCCTGCGACGGCATAAGCAGGCCAATAATGGTGCATATCAAAGATTGACCACTCGTCATTCACCTCTGTGGCATTGATGCCGAAATACGCCACAAGAAATCCTATCGGTACCGCGATCAGGCTCAGGACGCTGACCGCGGCTCCCCAACGCAGCCGCTTCTGTTCCTGCTGCTGCCGTTCTCGGATTTCTATAGCGGTCAACTCTGATCGTATACTGGCATCTAACCGGATGAACATCCTGCTTGCCGTCTCGGCTCGCTCACGCAGTTCCATCGCCGCATACAGTTCCTTGTGGAAGCTCTCGATCTGCGGCGCCGGGATGAGCAGACCAAGGCCAGCGGATGCCTCTACGTCAAAACTTAGATCGAGTTCTAGATTGCCCAGTTTGTCGGCGAGGAATTCTAGACCACCGCTGCGCTGAGTGCCGAGATCTTTTTCTTGGGCTCCTCTGCGAAACTTGTGCACTTCGCTGTACGCCTTCTGCCAGATTTGCCGGAAGCGAGCGGCGGTGCCAACCGCCTGCACGACGGTGAGAAAGACGCTGTTCTCCACGTAGTCCTGTTGGCCGTAGAGGAGGCTTACATATGGAGTGACGGAGCAGAGTGTGCGATCAATCTCGTTGAGTCCGGACGGCTTCCTGTATTCCATGAATTCAGGACGGTTGGACGACTTGACGCGGTAGAGAATTACTTTGGCTATTTCGTCGCTCGGCGGTAGCTTGCCCTCCGCATGTTCTGCGAAGACGATTTGGTGGCGCTCTGGAGGCATGCGCTTGTCGTTGGCATCGAGCTCTTTGTCCCCGTTTAGCCTCTGGAGGGTTACTGCTATATGGTTTTCTAGTGAAGAGCCATCGACGATCAGGCGGGCATATGCGCACTCTTCCAACAGTTTAATGATAGGTGACGAGTCGGTATCGAGGTTGCTCCGGACATGGAGGACGAGAGCGGCAACCACCTGGTCAGAAGGTAGTACGAAGAGCCAAGATTCCGCACGGGTGATCTCCACTTCCACAACCGCCTGAGTGCGCATGGGCGCGCTGGCGCCCAGCCGGTCGGTATCCTCGGCTGTCGGCGCAAACGCTATGCTCTCGGCCGTATGCGACGACTGGTGTATTACCTGCGGCAACTGAACCTGAAAATTTCCGTAGAACTCGTCCAGTTTACCCAGTGAAAGCTGCCACTGATCATAATCCCCGGTCAACCGCCATCCCGTAGCATAGATGCTGATCACTCGAATATGATTTTGATCTGGCTCGGCCGGGTTGATCGACGCCATAGTCTTCCTTTGTGCATAGTTCGGATGTATCGTCGGATGAAACGATATAAATGATCTCAATTCGGATTTCATATAGCATTTTTCGCATCCGCTATAAAGTTCGGAGCGAAGCGTCCTGCGTGTCCGCGTTGGTCAGCGGCAGAGGGAAGAATTGCCCGAGGGGAAATTTTGCCTACTTGTCCATGATGCCGGACTCCCGGAGGCCAGTCATCAGCTCCACGGGTAATCTTCCACGTACACCAGGTCATGCAGCCCCGCTAAGTTAGATGATGTAACCAGGGTGGCCTTCTACATCTGCGGGATGATTGTGGTAGGCCCAGGACTCCGTCACGTTTAGGATATGAAAGCATATGCGTGGGCCGTCATCCAGCCTTGTCCTGCCCGTTGCTGGCCAGTTGGTCGCCGGGTACGTTACTGAGGCTGCTGGCGCACCCTCCAGGGACTTGTCGGCTTCGCTGTCGTGCACTCCTACTACAACACCGCCACCAAGTGGGGCATCGACAAACTCCATGCACTACGCCAACGTGGACGCCACCGTTGGGTGTCGAGGTTCTCGGGTCCTGCCTGATCGAGCTATCCGGTGGGCCGGGGGTCGGTAGCGCTGGCGGCGTGGGCCTGGCCTAACACGACTTGCCGAAGCACTCCGAGCGTTTCGGCAGCGGTGGTGATGGTCAGTCCACCGGCTGATCGTCGAGAAATGCCACGACGAGCTCGCGGATCAACGCCGACGGTGCCGATCCGCGTGCCGCCGCTGCGCGCCGCAACTGTTCCAGCCGATCCACGGGGATCCGCACCGAGTAGACTT
>DATHTJ010000005.1:0-14229 GCA_035463315.1 Pseudonocardiaceae bacterium | reverse complement strand
TGTCACATTTAGTAGGACCAGGAGAAGATGATCTCTTCCATGCAAAGGGTACTCTTTCTCAGTACCTTTGCCGCAGCTCTCATCGAATTATTCGAAGATTTCACTACATCCTCGCCATGGGGATGACTTGAGGCGGACGTTCAACCCTGGCCTGCGCCTCCCTCGCCCACCATTCACCGTCCCAGCGCAGAAGGACAAACATGACCAGCGAAGAGATCCTCTTCCTCGACCGCGCCGACGTAATCAAGGCCATCGCGGGAGTCGACACCCTGGCTACCATTGAACACGTCCTGACCGAGCACGCCGCCGGTCGCACCGTCCTTCCGGAAGAAGGGTACCTACCCTGGACAAACAGTGAGGGCGCCTATTCACGATCAATCGCCATGCAAGGTGGCCTCACTGGCGAGCGGCCCATCTACGGGATGAAACTCATCAACGCCTCGGTCTCCAACCCGGCCAAGGGGATGGAACGCGCCGGGGGGCTCAGCTTCCTCTTCGACCCGGAGACAGCCCGACCGGTCATGATCGCCGAAGCCGCGTACCTAAGCGCGATCCGCACCAGCTCCTACACGATGGTCAGCCTCCGCCACCTTGGCCCCGTCGAATGGGACGCGGTCAGCCTCCTCGGCTGCGGCACCCAGGCCCGCGCCCACCTCGACCTGATCGCACGGGTCTTCCCGCAGGTGCGCCACGTCCACGTCTTCGACCTCGACCCTGCCCGCGCCGAGGCCCTGGCCACGTGGACTACCCAGAACCACCCCATGATGGCGCCAGTGGTCGAGCCCACCGCCGAAGCCGCCGTCAGCGCGGCCCCGGTAGTGATCACCCTCACCACCAGCAGCGAGCCATACATTCCCGCCACCTGGATCCAACCAGGCAGCTTCCTCGCCCACGTCTCCCTCGACGACTTCACCGCCGATGTCTTCACCGGCGCCCAAGCCCTCTACATCGACGACCTGGACCTGATCCGCGACAACCCGCGCCGCATCCTCGGCCGCCTCATCCAGGAAGGCGTCGTCTCCGACGGCCACCCCTCCGCGACCGGCCGGCCAATCGACGCCACCCTCGGTCACATCCTCCTGGGCGAACGTCGCCCCGTACGCCCCAGCACCGGCTATGTGCTCAGTAATCCGTTCGGCATGTCCATCCTCGACGTCGGCCTGATCGACGCGGTCTACCAGGCGGCCGCCCGACTCGGCCTCGGGCAGCGCTTGACGGTCCTCTGACTAGTGACCAACAGCGTGTCGAAGGGTTACAGGTACACGTGGTCCGGACGGGGATGGCTGAGGAAGTCGTGGTGCGAGATCTCCCATCCGTATGCCCCCGCATAGCGAAACACCACCACGTCCCCGACCCGGATCCGGTCCACCGCCACCCCTCGGGCCAGCACATCCTTCGGGCTGCACAGCTCGCCCACCACGGTGACGGGTTCGCCGGCCAGTTCGGGTCTGGGATGGTCCAGCTCCCAGCGGTCCACGGGCAACACGGTGAAGGGGTGGCTGTGCTGCCAGGAGACCGGGAGCCGGAAATGGTGGGTGCCGCCGCGCAGGATCACGTAGTTCTCGCCGTGGTTGCGCTTGACGTCGAGCACCTCGCACGCATACCAGCCGTACGGGGCGACGAGGAACCGTCCGCACTCGAACTGGATCTCGCCCCAGTGCTCAGGGAACGTTCGGTGGACGAGCCGGGCCAGGCCGGTGGTGAAGGTGTCCCAGTCGAACTGGGCGTCCAGGTCAGCGAAGTTGATCCCGATCCCGCCGCCGACGTTGACCACCTCGCAGCTCACTCCGTGTTCCTTCTCCCAGCCGGTGACCTTGCGCCGGTACAGGTCGAGGACCTCCAGGTGGGCGGCGGCGTCGAGGTTGTTGGAGAGCGAGTGCAGGTGAAAGCCGACCAGCCGGACCGCGGGCAGGCGCCGGGCCAGCTCGATCGCCTCGGGCAACTCGCGCTCGTCGATGCCGAACTGGGTGGGTTTGCCCGCCATGGCCAGGGTCGCTTGGGGAAAAGGGCCAGCCAGGTTGACGCGGAGCAACACCTCGACGGTGCGGCCGAGGTCGGCAGCGACTGCCGAGAGGCGGGCCAGCTCGGTGGTGCTCTCGGCGTGAAACCGCGCCACCCC
Source organism: Pseudonocardiaceae bacterium (assembly GCA_035463315.1). Classification (GTDB taxonomy): domain Bacteria; phylum Actinomycetota; class Actinomycetes; order Mycobacteriales; family Pseudonocardiaceae. Next base: position 12,110 of record DATHTJ010000005.1, on the reverse strand, counting down.
GCAGGTGATGCCGGACCGGATCTCCGCAGAGGTCTTGGCCGGCCCGCCGAAGATCACCGGCACGTGCTGGCCGGCGGCGCGAGCTTTGGTCACCTCGCCGCCCGAGGCCACTTCGAATCCCGCGACTACCGGGGCGAGAGCGGCCAGGACCGGGGCGGCGCTGTTGGCCTTCATCGCGTAGTACATGCGGCACCGCTCGGGCAGGCTCGTCACGACGCGCCGGGCGTGGGCGGCGATGCCGCCTACGTCGTAGGCGTAGACGCAGAGCGGGGCCTCACTACCGGCCTGTCCGGTCACGAGCTGGGTCAGGGCATCGGGCAGCATGAATTCTCCTGGTTCAGGTCTCGCTCGAGGCGTCCGGCGGCGGCTGGGCCGCGTCGCGGTGCTGGTTCAGGTGGGTGCGGAAAGCGCAGGTGGCCAGACCGCGTTCGTCGCCGAGAACGAAGGCCCGTACCCCGGCGGCCAACCATTCGGCGTGGTCCTCGAGGGTGCGCGGGATGGCGCAGAACGGCACCGAGTGCTCGGCGCAGGCAGCCGCCACGCGGCGGATCGCCTCGCGTACCACGGGATGGCGGGTCTGCCAGGTCACCCCGTAGGACTGCGAGAGGTCGGCCGCGCCTTCCAGCACCAGGTCGATCCCGCCGCCGGTGAGGATGGCCTCGATCCCCTCGACTGCTTCGGCGTCCTCGACCATCGCCACCACCATGGTCTCGGCGTTGGCCATCCGCACGTACTCGTTCAGCTCGATCAGCCCGAAGCCGGGCACCCGGCCGCTGTTGAGGCTGCGCATCCCCTCCGGTGCGTACCGGGCGGTGCGTACCGCCGCGTCCACGTCGGCGCGGGCGCGGATGTGCGGCACCACCACGCCCACCGCACCGGCGTCCAGCGCCCGCAGGATCGCGCCCGGATCCGCCTCGGGCACCCGCACCAGAGGGCTGAGCCCGACCACCTCGGCAGCCCGGATCAGGTTCTCCAACTCTTGGGGGCTGACCAGCGTGTGTTCGGTGTCGAGGATGGCGAAGTCGTACCCGGCGCACCCGACCATCTCCACCAGCACGGGCGCCGGGATTGAGATGAACAGCCCGTACACGGGCTCGCCGGCACGCAGCTTCTCCTTGACGCGGTTGGCGCGCAGCATCAGGCCTCCGGGTGCAGCGGGTTCGGGACGGAGTGCAGCCGCAGCTCCGTGTCGGGCAGCAGGCGCCGCGTGGTCAGCTGCTCGACGTCCAGTCGCGGGTGCGAGACGTCGAAGAGCTCGAACCGGTCGGCCAGCTCAGGAAATGCGCGCTGGTAAGCCGTGATCGTCTCGCGGGTCATGGCCCAGAACTCCGGCTCGGGCAGTTCGTAGGTGTCCGCGAGGAACATGGCCAGCTCGCCGAGGTTGATAAAGAAGAACGCGTCGAGCATGAAGTCGGTGACCTGGTCGAGCCGGTCAGTCTCGACGAATGAGTTGCGGTTGACGTGGTGGGGTGGCGTCCCGGCCAGCGGGGGGCAGAGCGACGGATCGGCCAGCTGAGCGCGGACGAAGCGGACCCCGTCATGGAAATCGCGCAACGCCACCCGGGACGGGCGGCCGTCCTCATGGACCAAGACCATGTTCTGCGCGTGCGCCTCCACCGCGATCCCGTGCCCCTGCAGCAAGTGCACCAGCGGCACCACGCTCACGGCCAGCAGGGAACGCACCCACTGCCGGACGCCGTATTCCCGGACCCAGAAGTCGATCAGTGGCGTCCCGTCCAGCTCGCGCGCAGTCAGCCCGGTGAAGGGCACGGCGCGCTCACCCGGCTCCAGGTACTGGTGCAGCGAGTCGCGCCAGATGCAGGCCAACGTCCCGTACGTCAAGCCGCGCACCAGCTCGCTCACCGGCTCCGGCTCGACCGAGCAGCCCATCACCTCGCCGAGCAGGATCACCCGCAGCTCGTCACGGAGGTACGGGTCGGTCTCGACCACTCGCCACAGCCAGTCGGTGATCCGCGGCGCGTTTCCCACCGTGTGCGGGGCCAGCACCCGGCTGGTCGAGGTGTTCAGGATCGACAGGGAGAGCTTGAGGTAGGGGCGTTCAGGCACGTTCCGGCAGGTCAGGGTACGGATCGACTGCTGCGGCCGGTGCGCGTCCGGGTCTGCGCCCAGGACAATCAGGTCGCTGTCTCGCAGCGCGTCGGCGTGGGTGTGCGCGATGACCTCCCGCCACTGCCACGGATGCACGGGGAGGAGCGTGTACTCGGCCGGATCGCCGCCGGCACAGCGGATCCGGTCGTGGAACTCGTCGTAGGACTCGCCGAGCTGCCCACGCAGGAACTCGGCCTCGGTGTGCCGGTCCGAGACCGTCACCGTGGCGACGCTCCGGCGAGCGGCCAGCCAGAGCGGGTGGACGGGCCGGGCGAACTCCGGGCCCCAGGCCAGGTGGTCCTCCAGGGTGAAGCCGATCCGCGACTTGTAGGCCGGGTGGTAGGGGTGCCCGTCCATCACCGTCGATTCGAGCACGTCGTACTCGGCGCCGGCCAGCACGTCGGCCCGCAGCGCCCGCACGTACTGGGCCATCGCGTCCTTGAGCAGTGTCTCCTCCAGCTCGCGCGCGAACCCGGCCACGCGTTCGGGTTCGACGCCCAGCCGGTCGCGGATCTCGGCGAGGAACCGGGTCAGCGACTCGACCTCCCGCTCTCGCCCGCCGGCCAGCCGCGTCACCGGTTCGGCGCCCAGCCGGACCCGGTCGAAGCCGTAGCGCAGCCCCATCGTGAACCGGTACTCGACCGGCTTTCCCGACTCGTCGGCCCCGTCGACCACGTGGCGGTCGCCGTGGGGGCGTGGGATGAGCACACCCTCGTAGATCAGCGATTCGAGGAGCTGCCGCAGGATCCGCCGCCGGACCTGGGTGTACTGGCACGCCCGGATCGCGTTCTCGACCAGGGTCGCCCCATACGGCACACCGGTCAGGGTCATCGGGGCACCTCACACATCGGGTTGGGCACGGAGACGTACAGCGGCCGTTCGCCGCGTTCGGCCAGCCGGCTGGTCAGGTTGGCTTTCGCCGGCAGGGTCGGCGAGCGGCGCAGGTCCGCCAGGTACTCCTGGTCGGGGCACTCGGCCAGCACGCCTGCCACCACACCCCACAGGTGCGGCTCGTCGAGGGCACCGTATCTGCCAAGAACGTGGATCAGGTGCCCGAGATGGTTGGTGACCAGGTAGTACTTCAGCCGCATCCACGCCTCGGCGTCGTCGAACAGCGCCGGGCTGTCCGCGCTGACCAGGTCGCGGTGGGCCAGCCGTTGCCGGCTGACGCTGACCCCTTCCATATCCCGGACGTAGAACCGGACCGGCCAGCCGCCTTCCAGGTGCAGCAGGCAGTTCTGCACGTGGGCCTCCAGGCTCACCCCACCGGCGGTCCAGACGTCGAGCGCGGGGAGCAGCGAGACGGCCAGATAGCGGCGCAGCCACTCGACGGTGGTCTCGGCCGGAACCGGCCGGTCACTGTGGGAGGCTCGCTCCGCCGTCAGGCCGGCCGCCTCGCGCAGGTAGCCGACCAGGTCGGGTTCGCCGCCGGGGCGTTCCTCCAGCAGGGCGGCAAGTACCTGCGGCGCCTGGCCGCCGTCGGTGAACGGGTTCTCCCGGAACAGGACCGAGAAATCCTCGGCCAGACCCGGCTCGCGCACAGTCCGGTACCCGGTCTCGACCAGCACGTCGAACCCGTCATACGCCCACCCGGGCCGCAGCGCCGCGATGAGCCGGGATGCGTCGACGGCCCGCTCAGCGTGTTCCAGCGGATTGGTACGGAGGAAGTTGGTGATCCGCACATGCAACGGCAGCTTCCACGCCGTGGGGAATTCCGGGTCACAGACCGTTCGTACCGACGAGGTCGGGTAAACGGTGGCGCCCAGGGGTCCCAGGGGGACGAGCCGTCCGGCGTCCACCAGTTCACGCACCGCTGGTTGCTTGAGCAGATACCCGGCCTGCCACGGATGGATCGGGATCAGCGGGTAGCCACCTCGCTGCGGTCCGAGCGCTCGGGCGGCCTGCTCTCGCGCCAGGGCCGGCACCCACTCGCCCGGTGCCACCCGGTCTTCGCGGACCAGTTCGGGTGCGACGGCGAAGTAGTGCAGGGTGAACTCGGCTCCCAGCTCAGGTGCGTACGCGACCAGGTCGTGGTCACTGAAGCCCTCGGCGCTCTTCGGCGTCGGGTGCATCGGGTGGCCGAGGCGAAGGGACTGCTCGGCGTACCGGGTCAGGGCCCGCGGGTCGGTCGGCCGGTCGGGCCAGTGCCGGTTGAGATAGCGGCTGACGCGTTCAACACTGTTGGCGATCTGAACGGTCAACCGTTCCTTGCGCCGCTGGGTGATCCCGCGGTCGTCGCCGAGAGCCGCGGCGATCTCGTCCAACATGACTCTGACCAGCTCTTCGTGGTCCAGCTCGCGCGTTGCCGGCCCGGAGACAGGGTCGCTGATCTCGAACCGGTCTCCGTAGGCGTGGTGTCCCAGTGCCGACCAGTGGGTGAGCAAACCGGAGAGGACCCGCCCGCTGGCTGGCAGCTCCACCTGGAACAGCGGGTCACCTTCCTGGGAGCGGGGGTCGTGGTGGCCGGTCTCGCGCAGGAAGGTATTGAGCAGTCCACGGACTGCGGCCTGCTCCGCGGTGGCACGGGCGGAGCGGTTCGGCATCAGGATCTGGGTGGGGTTCACCGGGTGGCTCCTGTCTCGATACGGGGGATGGATGCTGCGACTGGTAATGGTGTGGCTGGTAATGGGGTGGGCAGCGTGACCCGGATGGGTCGCCCGCTGAGGGCTGCCAGGATGGCGGCGAGGGCGAACAGCGGGCCGATCACGGCGAACGCTGCGGGTAAGGGAAGCAGCGTGGCGGCAAGCGAGCCCAGCAGCGGGCCGATGATCTGCCCGGACTCGATGACCCCGTTGGCCAGCCCCAGGCAGCTTCCCTTGCCGGCCTCGGGGACTGATCCGGCCACCACATGCAACACAGACTGGGCCAGGGCCGCAAAGCAGAATCCCAGCGCGAGGCGCAGCGGCAGCAGCAGCTCCGGCTCGACCACGACACCCTGCAACGCCACCGCGGCCGCGCAGCCCAGCGCAGCGAGAGCGAAATTGCGATGCGGCGGCCGCCGATCGTTGCGCCACCCCCACCAACCGGCGCCGATCAGAGCAGCCGCCCAGGTGACCGCCTGCAAGACCCCCACCCAGACGGTGGCCTCCTCGGTCGAGGACGTCACCTGCTGGACCCGGGGCGCAAAGACCACCAGCACCGCACACAGCGCGGCCTGCCCGAGAAACCCGGCCAGGATCAGGTTCCGACCCGAGGAGCTGGCCACCAGCAAACGCGGCACCGCGCGCACCGGAAACGCCGACCGCTCACCGCGTCCCTGCCGTGCCGCCGCCGGCTCCCGCAACAACAAGACGGACAAAAGACTGGCCATGACCATCAGCCCAGCCATCGTGAGGAAGATCATCGAGAACCCGAACGCGGTGGCCAACACCGACCCCAACAACGGCCCCACCAGCGACCCAGCCCCAGTTGCCCCGAACAACCCCCCCAGCGCCCGCCCCTGCTGATCCGCCCGAGCCTGCGAGCTCGCGAACGCGGCATTCGCGCTGACCCCCCCCAAAGGCACCCTGCACCAACCGAAACACCAAAAACTCCTCCGGACTGTCGGCGATCGCCATCAACCCCACCGCCACAGCCAGCCCGAGCTGAGCACGAACCACCATCGCCTTACGCCCGTACCGATCCCCCACCCACCCCCACACCGGACCGGTCAGCATCTGCATCACCGCCGGCGCCATCAGCGTCAACCCCGTCCACAACGCCACATCCGCTGCCTTCAGACCCAGACCGGCGAGATAAAACGGCAGCAAAGGGACCACCACAGTCAACCCAGCAATCGCCACAAACTGCCCAACCCACAACAACGCATACGTCCGCCGCGGACTCGGATCCACCTCCACAACCAAGGCGTCACCAGCCGGATCGGTACCGGTGTGGGAGCGTGTCATGACACCCTCCCGGTGGTCGGCGCGACGGGTGCCGGGTCGGCGGGGGTGGACAACGGGTTGGGCACGATGCCGACCTCGGCCGGCATGCTCACCTCGCGTGAGACACCACGCCGCAGCAGCGGCCCGAAGACCTGTCGGCAGGGCCACTCCCGGGCGTCCAGCAGCTCGCGTGTGACCACGTCGGTGACGTGACCTGGTAGCTCCAGGCGTTCCACGGCGCCGTCGACGCCGGCCCGCAGCCGGGCCCAGAACACCGTCTCGGCGACCCTGTACCGTCGGGCCAGCGCGTCAGCGATCCCGTACAGGTTGACCTGGAAGCCGAGGGTCTGCAGGTAGCCGAGGAGGGCCTCGCCCGAGGGCAGGCACAGTGACTGCGCCGCTCCGGTCTTGATCCGGTAGCCGGGGTGGGCCAGCCCGGCCGCGTCCATCCACGCCGGGTAGATCCGCACGGTGTCGTGGTCGCGGAGGATCACCCGGGCGACAGTGCCGCCGCGCAAGCCGACCACCACGTTCTGCCCGTGCAGCTCTGGCAGTACCCCGTACCCGAGAAAACCGAGTCCTACCAGGCAGAACGCGTCGGCCAGCGCGCCGAAGAAAGCCACTGGCTCGACGTCCAACGCACCGGAGAGCAGGTCCCACTCGTGGGCGGCCAGCGCCGCCATCGGCAGCACCAACAGTTCAGGATCGTCGAGCAGGCCGTCCGGGTAGCGGCGCAACTGGGCGGTGAGCTGCCCGGGCCGGTTGGCGTACTCGTCCTCGCCGCCCCATCCGCACCAGACTCGTTCATCGCAGATTGCCACGAGTTCGCGCAGCGGCTCGCTGCGGTCGATGATCTCGGCCATGGTCTGCTGTCCACGTTCGCCGTTCTCCAGGTACCGCGGCGGCAGCAGCCGGGTCGCGCCGAGGGTGGCGATCCCCAGCGGCAGCTTGACGTGGTGCGGTCCCTCCGGGTCGGTGGCCAGCGTCCGGATCGAGGCGGTCGGCAGGTACCGGCCCAGATCCGGAGTGATCGGGAGGACATCGCGGGTGGTCAGCTCGTCGGCATACTCGACGGGGAGCACATGCTGGAACTGCCAGGGGTGGACAGGCAGCGGCTGGTACTCGGCGGCATCCACGCCTGCCAGCCGCATCGCCTCGCGCAGCCGTTCCTGCCCCTCCTGGTCGAGGAGCGGCGCGTGTAGTCGGTCCGACCCGGGTCCGCTGCCGTAACGGAGCCGGTCGCGGCGTACTGCGACCCATGCCAGCCCGAGCGGGCCCGAACGCATCGGCCCGTATCGCTCCCGTTCGGCCGTATCCCAGCCGACCGTGGCTCGGGCCGTCGGGTGAAATGGCCGATCGCGAGTGGCGGCCAGCCGTTCAGCCGGCACCATTGCGCCGGGCTTGGGTCGGCAGGCACCGATCCGCTGCCGCGCCGCGAGTGTCACGGCCGCGTGCTCCACGGCGGTACGCAGGTCGTTCACGACCGCTCGACCCCCGGGCAGGACGCCCATGACGCAGTCCCGTACGTCCGGCCCCGGGCCGGGACCGTCGACCTGGACCTCGCTGGGGTCGCTCACCCGCTGGGCCAGAAGTATCGCGAGCAGCTCGTCGGGGGTCACCACGCGAGGCTCGAACGCCCCGCTGTCGTGCCCCGCCCACACTCCGCCGCGCGAGAACCGGTAGGGCTGCAAGGCAGCGGCGGGCTCCACCCGCCAGGCGATCCATCCGTCCGCGAGATCGACTCGGTACCACTCTTCGCCGGGCCGCACCCCGTGACCGATCAGCCCTGGTGGCGGATGGGTGTTTCGCCGTTGGCACAGGGAGAAGAGGTTCTCCTGGATCAGCACGTCGACTAGGTCACGCATGACCAGCTCGCGTGCCTGCTCCAGATACGCCCTACTGGACATGGCGCTGGGAATGGTCGTGAGCGTCCAACCTGGCCAGCCACTCGTCGTCGTAGACCATGTCCAGGTAGCGGTCGCCGCGGTCCGGGAAGATCGCGACGACGCGGCAGGGTCTCGGCAGCGTGGGCAGCGTGCGGGCGATGGCGGCGACCACCGCTCCGCTCGATCCTCCAGCGAAGATGCCCTCGGTGGTGAGGAGCCGGCGGCAGGCCCGGGTAGCCTCCGCGTCACCGACGTGGACCACGTCGTCGATCTCCGCGGGCGTGAACAGCTCAGGTACCCGGCTCGACCCGATCCCCGGGATGTGCCGTGGCCCCGGTGGAGCGCCGAAGATGATGGAGCCTTCCGCGTCGACCGCGACGACCCGCAGGTCGGCGAAGCGTTCGCGGAGCCGCCGCGCGCAGCCGAGGATCGAGCCGGTAGTGGAGACGGCGGCGAAAAGGTAGTCGGGCGGGCGCACCAGTTCGGTGGCAAGCTCGCGGCCAGTGCCGTGGTAGTACGACTCCCAGTTGCGCGCGTTGGCGTACTGGTTGATCCAGACCCCGTTGGGGGCATGCGCGAGGAGCTCGCGGACACGGCGGATTCGGGTGTGCAGATACCCGCCCATCTCGTCCGGATCGGTCACCACCTCAACCCGGGCACCGAGCTGGCGCATGATCTGGATGTTGGCGGTGGTGGTCTTCGGGTCGACCACGCAGGTGAAGGTGAGTCCGTGCAGGCGTGCGGCGATGGCCAGGGCGATCCCGAAGTTGCCGGAGCTGGATTCGATGAGGTGGGCCCCGGGCGGGATGTCTCCATTGGCCAGTCCGGCCTCGATGATGTGCCGCGCGGGTCGGTCTTTCATGCTTCCGCCGGGGTTCATCAGCTCGAGTTTGGCGATCACCTCGATGCCAGCCTCAGGGAAGAGCCGATTAAGCGCCACTAAAGGCGTGTTTCCTACGCATCCCAGTACCGAGTCGCGAATGGGTTCTGTGATGGTCTCAGCGATGGGCATCGCAAATACTCCCTTTGATCGTGGGGGTTTGTTCACGCGGAATCACTGCGCTTACCAACTGGGCAGCACGACTAATCCATGCCGCGAACGCTCGCCGCATGCGTAGTGATCCGGTCGGGATTGCGCAAGCATCCCAACATCAGCAGATGGGCCCACTCCGGATGGAATGCATCCTCTTGTGCGGGCTGAGCAAGACCGAGCTACCTGCTCCGGATCTCGCAGACGGGGACATGCTCGTGGTACATGGTTAATCACCTATGTCCTATTTGTCGCAGATCTCCAATATGTGCATCTGTGAGCTTCCCGTCCAGTCAGCCGACCAAACCAAGGCTTGCCTAATGTGATGCACGTCACATCCTTGTGGCGGGAACGTCCGCTCCATGACGGCACGCTGGCCGAGCAGGCTGATGCCCAGCAGCAGGTGGCGGCGGCGCAGGCTTCGGCCCGGGTGGAGGCCACTGACGCCCGGGCGGCTGCTGTCCCGGCCTGGTCAGGAGGTAACGGGTGCGTCGAGGGTGAGATGAGTTACGGATCCGCTCTCCACCACGCTCCGGAGCGGGACGTCCTCGTCCCGGGGGAGGTGGAACCCTTTCACAGTCGTGCCGGCGCCGAGGAGCTGCCGCTGGACCGGGGAGAGCACAGCGAGTTGTTCCTCGCTCAGGTGGAGGGGGTCGGAGGGACGGATCCAGCGGTATGCGTAGGCGTAGTAGAGCACCTTCCGCGTGACGTCGGAGTGGTTCTTCCCCACGGAATGCCAGAGCCTGGAGTCCAGGATCACCGCTGACCCGGCAGGTGCGAGGACAGGATCAGCAGTGGGCTGTTCCTGCGCGAAATCCTCAGCTCGCTCGACTTTGTCGCTGAGATGGCTGCCTGGGATCACCATGGGGCTGCCGCGGTCGGGAGAGGTGACATCGGTGAGGAAGTAGCCGACCTTCATCGACAGTAGCGGAAGTGGCGGAGGCAAGGTGTACGTCGCGCTTTGCATATCCCGGTGCCACACGTAGGCCGACTCTTCGCCGGGAGGCAGCGGCCGGGTTACGTCGAGGTGAGAATGGTACATGTAGATGTTCCATCCCAGGAACGCGCACACGATCGGTAACGTGGTCGGCAGCGCGAGTGGTTCGATCAACTCGGGGTCGAAGGCCGGGATGCCGAACAGCTGACTTCGCCTTTTTGCGGGCTCTTCCCGAATACGCCCGGCATGCCGCTCCAGCGCTCGGTCCATCGCAGCAGAGAACCGGTCCACTTGCTCGGGGGAGAGAGCGCCCGGAACGACCGTGTAGCCGTTCTCGGCGAGTTCGGTTACTCGTTCCGCCGGGGCATCGAACATGAGGAACCTCCTGGTGGTGGACCGTGATCCGCGCGGCAGAGTGACGCCCTGTCGGGTCACTGGCGAGTCAGGATCAGGCCTGGCACGTCAATGAGGTGCCGAGTCTGGGGTGTGAGCGGAACGGGCAGAAAAACTGCATCGGCTTGGCTCAGCACGTGCTCCGTCTCTGCCCGGAGGGCGCTGGGCAGTGAGCGCGGACGGCGGCTCGTGAACAGTATCCGCATGCCGAACCCCTGGGCGATCCACGCTCCGACGTCTCCCAGCCCGATGGTACCGGTGGGTGCGGCCGGCTAGTTCTTCGAAGGCGGAGAAGACATCGGAGGTCGGAGCCGCCCCGCGTGCTGCGGCATCGGCTGCGCAGATCTGCCGCACGGAGGCGAGGAGAAACGCGGAAGCATGTTCCGCAACGGAATTGCCGGCGCATCGAGGTGGTCGAGCAGTCGTTTGGTGATCACCACATCCGGGCTGTCCACCCTCATCGGCCACCGGTCGCAGTCGTGGTGGTAGTCGGTGCGGTGCCGCTCACGTTCGGTCCCGAGGAGCTGCCCTGGCCGGCTGGTTGGCGGTGGCGGCTGGCGCCGACGAACAGACCAAGCAGGTCACAGCCAGGGTTCACCCGAGGGGGGTGACTCCCAGGCGCCAGGCCAGGCCGCGGAGCTCGCGGCCACCGGCCTCGCGTCGGGCTTGGCGCAGCAGGTCAGCGATGGCTTCGCGGACAAACACGTCGTGGTAGATCAGCTGCGGGGCGAGTTGCTCGGCGTGCAGCAGCACGCGCACGCCTTTTTCCCGGCTTTTCTTCGTGGTAATCAGGGCACGGGCGAGGTCGGCCCAGAACTGGGCCTGGCGGGCATTGGGCAGCAGTTCCGGGTGTACCGCCTTGGCGGCCTGCACGGCCTGGCCGGGCTCGCCGAGCTCAACAGCCAGCGACGTGCGCCAGATGCCGACGTTGGCCGGCCCGAACCACAGGTTCGCCCAGGTGCCGACCTCAGTGTCCATCCGGGACGCCAGCGCTGATGCCTCCTGGAGGTGGGTGGCGGTGGTGTCGTGGTCGGCTTGCGCTGCGGCGGCCAGCGCGGCGGACAGGTGCAGCATTCCGCAGGCTTGCAGCGCGTCGCTGGCGTCCAGCTGGCTGGACAGCGTCTCGGCCGCGGTCACTGAGCGCCGGTACTGCGCGGCCCGATCGAGTAGGCCGGTGGCGGCGCCGCGCAGCCAGACCGCGTAGCCCAGCCAGACCGGGTCGCCCAGGGCCTGGGCGCACTGCGCCACGGCGCGGGCAGCCAGCGTCGGCAGACCGCGCACGCCCAGGCGTTTGGTCATCATCGCCGCCGAGCTGTAGGCGCTGATCAAGCCCAGCAGAATCTCCCGCCGCCGCTCAGGCATCCGCGCATAGGCACCGTGCAACTGCCCCAGCAACATCGGGGTGAGCTCGCCCTGTGCTGCGTAGTCCGCGCTGTAGTGCCTCAGCTTCTCCAGGCGTTCCAGGTCAGCGGCGATTTCCGGCCAGGCCGGCACGGTCAGGTCCGGGTCGGTCAGGTCCGGGTCGACACCGAATTCGTAGCGTTCCAGCGCGATCTCGATACCCCACAGCCCGGCGTGCGCCTCGGAACTGACCAGGTCCTGCGGTGGCCAGGGCTGCCCGGTCAGCTCGGTAGGGTGCACCCGCAGCGCGCGGGCCATCGCCTCCAGCATGTGACGGCTGGCCACCGGCTTGTCACCGCGTTCCACCTGGCCCCAGGACAAGACCGACAGCCCGGCCGCCCCGGCTGCCTCCCGCAGGCTCAGCTGATGCCAGCTGCGTATCTCCCGCAGCCGGCCGCCCAACGTCGTCTCGTCCACACCGCCCTCCTTTCCCTGATCCTGCCCCGCTGGGGCGGTGCACACCAGGACCAGGTTCACCCGAGGGGGGC
>DATHTJ010000004.1:0-12707 GCA_035463315.1 Pseudonocardiaceae bacterium | reverse complement strand
AAGCGGTCCCGCGCCCCGTCGGCCATCGCCCGGGCCACCTCCGGTGACACCGCACCGTGCTGCTCGATCAGCTCCGCGGGCACGCCGAGCAGCTCGGTCTTGGCGGCGTTGGAGTAGGCCACCACGCCGCCCGCAACGTAGCCCGAGGATCCGGGCCGCTCGGTGAGCCGGGCCGCCATCAGCCCGCCGGTGCACGACTCCCCGAGCCCGATCAGCCGGTCCCGCAGCAGGCCGGCCAGCTGGTCGTCCAGCGAGGTCCCGTCGGTCGAGAACAGGTGCCGGGAGTGCCGGGCACGGATCTGGTCGACCAGCGCATCGCGGATCGCCTCGGCACCGGGCCGATGCCGGATGTCTATCTCCAACTCAAAGCGCCGCAGGCAGGTGGTGATCTCCAGCGGGGCCAGGTCCAGCGTCGTGCTCACCTCGCGTAGCGTGGCCGCGATCTCCGATTCTGGCAGTCCGAACAGCCGCAGCCGGGTTGATGTGAAGGGCCGGGTGCGCGCCAGCGCGGCCCTGGCGGCGGACGTGGCCAGTGCTGCGGGCCACATCGCCTGCAGCTCGCGGGGCGGGCCGGGCAGCACGATCACCGTCGGCCCCCCCTGCACTCCGACCACCAGCCCGGGTGCCGTGCCCACCGGGTCGAGGGCCTCGGCGCCACGGGGCACCATCGCCTGCTTGCGGTTCGCCACGCGCATCCCTTCCAGGCTGAAATGCGCCAGGTGCTGGACCCGGGCGAGGATGGCGGCGATCTGCTGCTCCATTGCCTCGTCGAGTTCCAGCTCCACCCCGGCGAACCCGGCGACCACCTCAGCGGTCAGGTCATCCGCGGTCGGCCCGAGCCCACCGCTGGTGACGATCAGGTCGACGCCCTGGCCGGCGAGGAATCGCAGCGCCGCCGCCAGGTCCTGCGGCCGGTCTCCGACGCAGAGCAGGTGGGACACCTCGACGCCCAGCTCGCCCAGCCGTTGCGCCAGCCACGGGCCGTTGCGGTCGGTGACCTGGCCGCTGAGCAGCTCTGTCCCGGTGACCACGATCCCGGCCCGGATATCCGCGGCGTTGTCTCTCACGAGACGGCACGCTAGCCCGGCAGGCATGCTTGGCCGGTGGGGAGGCCACGATGAGATTCTGGCGTACCGCTGACGCGGCAGCACCCGAGCCGAGCGCGCCGACGTTGATCGGAGTCGACGACGTCAAGACCCCACCCTGGGCGCAGGTGATGGAGGCAGTAGCCGGTTCGGGCATTCGCCGGACGCTGCGTGCGGCGCCAGCCGCGCTGCGCGTGCTGGTGCGCCTGGCCTGGCAAACCTCGCCGCGGTTAACGATGCTGGCTGCCGCTGTCGAGCTGGTCGCGGGGTGTGCCACGGCGTTCGGGTTGCTGGCCACCGCGAACGTGCTGACCCAGCTGTTGGAGCAGGGCCCGACCCCACAGCGGGTGGTGGCCGCGTTGCCGGCGCTGGCGCTGGTGATGGCCTCCTACGCGGCCCGGGGACTGCTGGACGCGGCGGTCGGCACCGTGCAGGCAGTGCTGGCCCCGCGGGTGGAGCTGCGCGCCCAGGACGAGTTGCACGCGGCGGTGATCGGTGTGGAGCTGGTCGCCTTCGACGACGCGGATTTCGCGGAGCTGGTGCGCCGGGCATCAGCGCAGGGGATCATGGCTGTCCGCCAGGGGGTGGGCGATGTCGGGAATCTGCTCAGCTCGGCGATCACGCTCGTCGCCGCGATCGTCACCGCCGGTCTGCTCAACCCCGTGCTGGCGCCGGTGGTGCTGCTGGCTGCGGTGCCTAACGGCTGGGCCAGCGTGCGGGCAGCGCTGCTGTCCTACGAGTCGTTTGTGCGGATGATCTCGCGGATGCGCCGGTTGGGGATCACCAGCGACATGATCACCGGTCGGTCCGAGGCGGCCGAGGTCCGCGCCTTCACCACCCAGCACACCTTGCTGAGCGAGCACCGTCGGATCGGAGCCCAACTCGCCGCCGAGGCCGTCGCGGTCGAGCACCGCAAGACCGCGATCCGGCTGGTCGGGCGGGGTCTGGCCGGGATTGGCACGGCGCTGGCCTATGGCGTGCTCGGCGTGCTGCTTCACACCGGGGCGATGCCACTGGCGTTGGCCGGGGCGGCGGCGGTCGCGATGCGCACCGCGAGCTCGGCGACGTCCACCACGGTATACGCCGCCAACCGGCTCTACGAGCACAGCTTCTACCTCGACATGCTGACCAGCTGCCTGGCCCAGGCCCGCGGCTACCACCGGTCCGCTGCCGTGCTGCGGCTGCCGCGTGATCCGCAGCTCATCGAGTTGCACGAGGTGTCCTTCAGCTACCCCGGCAAGGATGAGCCCGCCCTGCACCGGGTGAACCTGACAATCCGGCGCGGGCAGGTCGTCGCGCTGGTGGGGGAGAACGGCTCCGGCAAGACCACCCTCGCCAAGGTGATCACCGGGCTCTACCTACCCGACCAGGGACGGGTGACGTGGGATGGGGTGGACATCGCGAAGGTCGACCAGCGTGAGCTGCACTCGCAGGTCGCCGTCGTCCTGCAGAACCCCGTCGAGTGGCCGATGACCGCCGAGAACAACATCCGCATCGGCCGGTTGGAACGCCCCGACCCCGAGGGCAGCGTGCTCGCCGCCGCAGCGGCTGACTCCGGCGCCGACGCCGTCGTCGCCGAACTTCCCCAGGGCTGGGGCAGCGTGCTGTCCCGAGAGTTCCAGAATGGCTGCGACCTGTCCGGCGGGCAGTGGCAGCGGATCAGCGTGGCCCGCGGCCTGTACCGGGACGCCCCCCTGCTCGTCGCCGACGAGCCCACCGCCGCGATGGACGCCCGCGCCGAGCACGCCGTGTTCCAATCCCTGCAGTCACTGCGCCGCCCGGGCGCCGTGGCAGGCAACGGCGACAGCCCGGGAGCCACCCGGACGACGGTGCTGATCACCCACCGGCTGGCCAATATCCGCCATGCCGACCAGATCATCGTCCTGGACCACGGCCGCATCACCGAGCAGGGCACCCACGAGGAACTCATGATCCGCGGTGGCGGGTACGCCGAGCTGTTCACCCTGCAGGCCCGGGCCTACCTCGACGGCACCGACAAGCTCAGCCGGCTGGGGCGTCCCGGATAAGCTCGTGTTCTGGTCCGTGTCCTCCTGAGTCGATGTCCTCCTGGAGTCGATCATCTAACGGTGGCGTTGCCGGGCGACCAGGGCACCGAGTGCGGCGAGCACGGCGATCGCCAGGCCGATCCACAGCGCTACCGGGACGAGGCTGCCGGCTCCGGGGGATCCGCCGGTCCAGCTGCGGGACGCGGCCTGGGAACCGGTTGACGGGGGTGTCGGGATCGCGCCGGGAATCGTTCCTGGAGTCGTCTCTGCTGTCTCGGGCGGCGGGGCCTTGTCTACCAGCTGCCCGACTGGGCGGCCGGGGGTCAGCGCGAACCCGTAGTCCAGCAGCCGGGCTGCTTGCTCCGACATCAACACCGGCCGCTGCTCGCCCCGCATCAGCACCACGATCAGGCGCCGCCCGCCGCGCTGTGCGGCCTCGACCAGGGTGTGCCGGGCGTCGTCGGTGAACCCGGTCTTGCCACCCAGCGCGCCGGGGTAATTCCGGAGCAGCTTGTTGTCGTTGCTGAGCACGAACCCAGGCCGGCCACCGAAGCCGGGGAAGTCCACCTGCCGGGTGCCCAGCAGCTCGGTCAGCAGCGGGCGGTCGAGCACCTGGCGAAACGCCAGCGCGAGATCGTAGACCGAGGTGCTCATGCCCGGGCCGTCCAGTCCGGACGGGGTGGCGGCTCGGGTGTCCAGCGCACCCAGTCGCCCGGCCAGCTCGTTCATCTGCTCGACGGTCGCGGCTACCCCGCCCAGCTGCCCGGACAGGGCATGGGCGGCGTCGTTACCGGAGACCAGCAGCAGGCCAGTGAGCAGCTGCCGGACGGTGTAGCAGCCACCCGGGCCAAGGCCCGCCCGGCTGCCCTCCTGGTCGGCGTCGGCCTGGGTGGCGACGACAAGCCGGTTGGGCGGAAGCTGGTCGGCGGCCAGCAGGGCGGTCAACAGTTTGATCGTCGATGCCGGGCGGTGGCGCGCGTGCGGGTCCTTGGCGGCGAGCACCGCACCGGAGTCGGCGTCAGCTACCAGCCACGACGTCGCGCTGATTCCCGCTGGTGGGGCGGGTGCGCCGGCGGGCAACACCAGCCCGCACTCGCCCATCCGCGGCCCACCCACCGGACGGTTCGGCACCGTCATCGGCGGGGGTGCCGGGGTGCCGGGAGCGGGGACCTCAGAGAGGTCGACCGGCGGGGGCGGGATGATCTGGCATCCCGCGGCCACCGAGGTGATCACGGCGGGCTGGGCGGCACCGGCTACCGCGCCGAGCAGGGTCATTGCGCCGAGGGCGACGATCAGCGCCACGACCGCCCGGGACCGGATCGTGCGCACCGGGCGAAGGCTAGCTGGCCGGACTGCGTCGATCGATAGTGGATGCTTGCGAGCTGGTGAGACGGGTAAGCAGCATCAGGACGGCGCCGCTGTCTCGGAGTCCATGTCCTCCTTGGGCCTCGCAGCCTTGGCGGCACTAGTGCGGGCCCGGCGCTGGGCCGGTCGCGGCGGCGGTGGCGGAGTGGGCGGCAGCGGCGGCGCCCCGCCCATGATGACCTCGGCGAAGGTGGCCATCGCCTCGTCCAGCTGGGCGGTGTAGCGCATCTCGGACTCTTCGTTGGCTTGCCGGACCAGGCCGGCCATCGAGTCGGCGTTGGGACGGTGGGCGAGCGCGCTGTCCAGCTCCCCCAGCCGGTCGGTGACTGAGCTGATCCGGCCACCGACGCTCTCCTCCAGTGAGTTCAGCCGCTGGGTGACCGACTCCAGCCCGGCGGTGGCCTCACCGGCACACTGCTGGACCCCGTCGAGGCGCTCGTGCATTCCCTTGTCAACCTCGTCCAGCCGACTGCATAACCCCACTTCGACGGCACCGATCCGCTCCCGCACCGGCTCGTGCACGGCGGCGGGCAGCCCGTCGAGCCTCGCGTCCTGCCGGTCGAGATGGTGGTCGACATCATCGATCCGCTTGTGCAGGCCAGCGATCCGATCCTCCAGGCCGTCCATCCGGCCGGCGACTCCTTCGAACCGGCCCGCCATCCCGTCCAGCCGCCCGCCCAGCTCAGCGAACGGCTTGGCCAGCTTGTCCACGATCGACTCGACGGTGCGGGACAGCGCGGCGAGGGCGTTGTCCTGGGCATCCAGCTTCACCAGCGTCTCGTTCATCCGCTCGGCCAGCACGCTGACCTCAATGCGGTCGGGCATCTCCGAGAGACGCTTGCGGACCGAACCCAGCGACTCCAGGGGAGCCAGCCGGGCGTGGATCTCGTCCAGCGCGTCGAAGACCTGTTGCTGCTCGCTGTCGCGGATCTCGGCGGCACGCACGAGCATGCTCCGCATTCGATCGAAAGACTGCGTTGCGGGACTGTTGCTGTAATTGCTCACTGAGGGGGCTTTCGGTGAGGAGGACGGGCCGACACGGTCGGGCGCGCAGCTTAGCCATCGCGGCCCCCGGTCCGACAATCGGGCGCGGTGCGGCGCAGCTCAGTGCACGTTGAGCCGGTCCTCGAAGCCACCGACCAGCGCCCGCCAGGCTGCCACCTCGGCGTCGAAGGGAGCGCCGGGTGCCAGCCGCGTCGGATCCGGGCGCAGCAGGAAGGAGACCAACCAGCCCAGCGGTTCGGAACTGGCCAGCGCCTTGGTCGCGGCGTCCGATCCGGCCCACTGCTCGGCGTCGGTGATCAGTTCCACGGCCAGCTCGAGCTGGCCGGGATCGACGGTCTCGGGACCCCCGGTGAGGTCGTCGGCCAGGCCGGCGAGCACGTAGCTGTTGCCGTCGTCGATCGCCACCTCGAGCTCGCCGGCGTGTGCCTGTTTGGTCACCTCCGGCCAGGTGGACACCTCATCGAGGTCGTGCCCCTGGGGGTTGCCGGCGAGGTACCGGGCCAGCGCGCGCGGCGAGCCGAAGACCTCGATACGCCCACTGCGGCCGAGAAAGACCGGCGCATCGTCGAGGTAGCAGCGCAGCGTGTAGTGATCGCCCAGATCGCTGATGATCCGGATCGGGTCGATGCCGACCTCCGACCAGAACGCCAGGGCGGGGTCTGCTGCGGCGGTGGCTTCAGTGGCCTCCTCCGAGTCCGCCTCCTCGGTGGCCGGCTCGGCCTCGGTCAGTTCGGCCTGCGCCACGGCCAGCGCCGCCGCATCGACGTCGGGAATGCGGATCACCCCGTCGACCGCATCGAGCACGTCGTCCCAGCGCTGTGCGATCACGGTGCACAGCGCCTCCCAGTGCCGTTGGCCCTCCCGGCCACCGAAGGCCAGGGTGCCCCCTTCGAGCATGCCGAACCCCGGGGTGGAGTCGAGCACCTCGTGCACCACATCCAGGCCACAGACCTCGGCCAGCGAGCGCACCATCGACACCACCTCGGCGAGGTCACCGATCACCCAGGTGTCCGGCGGTTGCGCGACCAGCTCGGGCACTCCGACGAGGTCGTAACGCTGGGATTCCTCGGGTCGCAGGTCCGCCGCGGGCAACCGCTTCACCAGCGCCCAGGCCGGATGGTCGACGAGGTCGTGGTCGGGCGCGGTGCGCACGAAACCAACCAGCGCCGCGACGTCGGCGAAGGCGAACAGGGCCTCGTCGTCACCGAGAAACGCCTCCCACTCCTCGCTGTCCTCACGCCAGCGGGGCGCCCACAGCGTCACCAGGTCACCGGTGGTCACAGAGAGCTCAATCGGCACGATGTCCGCAGCCATGCGCGGCAGCGTAGTGCTCGTGAGTGCGAAACAGTGTTCCAGCACCCGATGCCACTCACGAGCCGGTCCGCCAGCCGTCGAGGTTGGCGCGGATCGCGGCCTCGAACACCTCGGCGGGTGCCCGGGCCTGGGGCGGTATCGGCCCGTCGAGTTCCAGTAACACCAGGCCGTGCACGTTGGCCCACATCGCGGTGGCGATGAGGCCGGGGTCTTCGTCGCGCAGCAGGCCTGCCGCGATTGCCCGGCGGACCGCGTCGAGCACCGGGGTGAAGGTGGCCGCGGCGTACGCCCGGTCCTGCGGGGCTGGCTCGAAGCCGGGCATCAGCGACCCGAACATCACCGCGTACAGGTGCGGGTCGGCGGTGGCGCTGGCCCGGTAGGCGCGGCCCAGCGCCAAGATGTCGGCCAGTGGATCGTCCGAGGGCGCAACCGTGTCCAGATGCTCCCCGAACCTGCTGAAAGCCTCGAGGAGCAGCGCCCGCATGAGCCCCGGCTTGCCGCCGAACAGGGCGTACACCGCGCTGGTCGAGGTGCCCGCCGCGGCGGCGAGCCGGCGCAGGCTCAGCGCGTCTGGGCCCTCGGAGGTGAGCAGCGCCCCCGCGGTGTCGAGCAGCCGGACCCGCAGCGCATCGTCGTGCAGTTTCGGTCGTGGCACGTGACAACCATATCGCAACAGTGTTTTGTAACGATGTTTGAAACACCGCGGAAGGGATCCTCATGAGCTGTTCTGTCAGCGGGGCCAGGAGATCGTGGAGCGGCTGTTCCCCGGCTACGGTCCCGAGCCCACCCGTCACGCCCGGCTCATCAGCTCCCGTAGCAGCGCGCCCATCCGTGCCGCGGTGTTGCCGGCTGCGGCGAGCAGCTCCCGGTGGTCCAGCGGCGCGCCGGCAAGACCGGCGGCGAGGTTGGTGACCAGTGATATCCCCAGTACCTCGGCGTCCTCGGCACGGGCGGCGACGGCCTCTAGCACGGTAGACATCCCCACCAGGTCGGCTCCCAGCATGCGCAACATGCGAATCTCCGCCGGGGTCTCGAAGTGCGGACCGGGTACCCCGGCGTAGACGCCCTCGACCAGGCTCGGATCGATGTCCCGGGCCAGTGTGCGCAATCGGGGGGAGTAGGTGTCGGTGAGGTCGACGAACCGCGGCCCGACCAGCGGGGAGGTCGCGGTGAGGTTGAGGTGGTCGGAGATCAGCACCGGCTGGCCGACCTCGAGCCCCTGGGCGATACCGCCGGCGGCGTTGGTGAGCACGACCACCCGGACGCCCGCCGCACAGCTGGTGCGCACCCCGTGCACGACCTGCTCCACCCCATGGCCTTCGTAGCCGTGCGTGCGGCCGAGCAGCACCAGGATGCGTTGGTCGCCCAGCTGCACCGATCGGACTATTCCGACGTGTTCAGCAACCTGCGGTACGGCGAAGCCGGGCAGCGCGGCGAACGGGATCTCGGCAGTAGGGGTGCCCAGCAGGTCGGCCGCCGGGCGCCAGCCGCTGCCCAGCACCACGGCGATGTCGTGTGCGGGCACCCCGCTGCGCTGGGCGAGCACGGCTGCGGCGTCCTGGGCGATCTGCGCCGGGTCAGTCACGCCCGGCAGCCTATGGTGATCAGATCCCTGGGGTGAAATCCGCCACCACCGGCTCGAACAGCTTCATGTGCCCGGCTCCCTCTCGCTCGGTCGGCACAGTGGCAGAGATCATCCACAGATCCGACCTGGCCGGCACCAACCGCAGGTAGGTGGTGCGGCGCAGCTCGCCACCATCCTGAGTGCGGAAGGTGGCGTCGAGCGCTCCGGCGGACAGTTTCTGCCGCTGGGTCTCGACCAGCTCGGCCGTTCCCTGGGCCAGCTTGCGCAGGTAGGTGCTCAAGTATCGGTCGGGGTCACCGCCGGCCAGCACGCCGGTGACCCGCTCCACAGCGATCACCTCCGAGCCGTCCGGTGAGACGAAGCGCACGACGGTGCCCGAGTTGTTGTCGAGCATCCGCTGCTCGCGGAACTCCGGCCAGCCCTGCGGCACGCTGACGGTGAACCGAGCCGGCCTCGTGCCGTCGGGCTCGGTGACCTGGAGCACGCGGGGGATCAGCACCACGTCGTTGGTGCCCGTCCCCCAGGCGGCCCTGGCTCCCAGGGAGGGCAGGGCAGGTCGGCCGGCGGCGACCCGAGTGACCCCGAAACCGGCGGTGGCGGCGCCGAGGAACAGCAGCACGGCCAGCATCCACAGGACCGCCCTGCGTCCGGCTCTGGTGCCCTCGACTCGTCGCGTCGCCACCGGCGGGTTGGCATCAGACGTGGCGGCGAAGGGCAGCGGGCCCGGGTCCGCAGCGAGCTGCCTGGTCCGTCGTCGCGGTGTTTCGGGGGCAAGCTGGACGCTTTTCGGGGCGCTGGTCGCGGCGCGGGCAGCGCGCGGCGCGGGCTGGGGGTCAGTGGGTTGGGGGTCAGCGGGCTCGGGGGGCTCGGGGGGCGCGCCCAGCCGCCGGCGCACCTGCGACAGCGGCATCCGGCGCGCTGGGTCCTTGACCATCAACCCGCTGATCACCTCGGCGAGCGGTCCGGAACACGATGGCCTGGGCACCTCGTCCTGCACCACCGAGGCGACCGTTGCCATTGCGGTGCCCGCGTCGTAGGGAGGCCTGCCCTCGACCGCGGCGAACAGTGTCGCGCCGAGTCCCCACAGGTCCGCCGCCGGAGTGACCGGCCGGCCGGAAGCGATCTCGGGCGCGATGTAGGCGGGGGAGCCCAGCATCAGACCGGTCGCGGTCAACGTCTGATCGGCCGGATTGCGGGCGATCCCGAAGTCGGTGAGCTTGATCCGGCCGTCGTGCGCCATCAGCACGTTGCCGGGTTTGACGTCCCGGTGCGTGATGCCCGCGGCATGCGCGGCCTGCAGCGCCGCCGCCACCGCGGCCCCTACCGCGGCTACCTGCCTCGGCGGCAGGGCCCCTTCCAGCAACAGCTCGGCCAGACTGCGGGATGCCACCAGCTCCATCACCACGAACGGTGCGGCGCCCTCCCGGGCCACGTCGTAGAGCGTGACCACGTTGGGGTGTGACAGCGCGGCGATGGTCCTGGCCTCCCGCAACGTCCGCTCCCGCAACGCGTCGGCCTCGGCGTTCGGGATCCCCGGCGGCAGCAGCACCTCCTTGACCGCGACCGGCCGGTCCAGCACCTCGTCGTGGGCAGACCACACCGTCCCCATCGTGCCCCGGCCCAGCACCGCGCTGAGCCGGTAGCGGCCCGCCACCAGGCGGGGTGAGGGGTTGGTCACCGCCACATGATGCCCGCGTTGTGGCGACCGCCTGCGTGTGCCATACAGATCTGATGGCGGACCAGACCTCCAGGCAGCTCAAGACAGCCAAGACAGCAGAGTCGGGCTTTGTGATCAAGCCGGTGTACCACGCGGACGACGTCGCGGACGGCCTGGCGGACCGGCTCGGCGAGCCCGGGGAGTTCCCGTTCACCCGTGGGGTATATCCCACGATGTACACCCAGCGTCCCTGGACGATGCGCCAGTACGCCGGATTCGGTACCGCCGCTGAATCCAATGCCCGCTATCGCCAGCTGCTGCGGGCTGGACAGACCGGCCTGTCGGTGGCCTTTGACCTGCCCACGCAGATGGGTTACGACTCCGATGAGGCCATCGCGCAGGGCGAGGTCGGCAAGGTCGGCGTGGCCATCGACTCGATCGAGGACATGCGGACGCTGTTCGACGGTATCCCGCTGGATGAGGTGTCCACCTCGATGACCATCAACGCCCCCGCGAGCCTGCTGCTGCTGCTTTACCAGCTGGTGGGCGAAGAGCAGGGAGCAGCCGGCGCGACGCTGACCGGGACGGTCCAGAACGACGTGCTCAAGGAGTACATCGCCCGGGGTACCTACATCTACCCGCCGGCCCATTCGCTGCGCCTCACCTCGGACATCTTCGCCTACTGCCAGGCCGAGATCCCGCGTTGGAACACCATCTCGATCTCGGGTTACCACATGGCCGAGGCGGGTGCGAACCCCGCGCAGGAGATTGGTTTCACGCTCGCCAACGGGGTGCAGTACGTGCAGGCCGCGCTGGATGCCGGGATGGCCGTCGACGAGTTCGCGCCGCGGTTGTCGTTCTTCTTCGTCTCCCGCACCACGCTGCTGGAGGAGGTCGCGAAGTTCCGAGCCGCCCGGCGAATCTGGGCCCGGCTGATGACGGAGCGTTTCGGCGCGCGGAACCCCAAGTCGCTGATGCTGCGATTCCATGCCCAGACTGCCGGGGTGCAGCTCACCGCGCAGCAGCCCGAGGTCAACCTGATCCGGGTCACCGCGCAGGCCATCGCGGCGATCTTCGGCGGTACCCAGTCATTGCACACCAATGCCTACGACGAGGCGATCGGGCTGCCTACCGAGAAGGCCGCCCGGCTGGCCCTGCGGACCCAGCAGGTGCTGGCCTACGAGACCGACCTGGCGTCCACAGTGGATCCCTTCGCCGGCTCCTACGCGGTCGAGGCGATGACCGACGAGGTCGAGGCCGCCGCAGTGGCCTTGATCGAGCAGGTGGACTCGCTGGGTGGTGCGGTGCATGCCATCGAGGCGGGCTTCCAGAAAGCGGAGATCGAGAAGACTGCGTACCGCACCGCCCAGGAGATCGACGCTGGCGATCGGGTCGTGGTCGGGCTCAACCGCTACCGGCTCGACACCGAGGATCCTTACCAGTCCCTGCGGGTGGACCCGGCGATCGAGGACGATGCCCGGGCGCGGCTCGCCGCGCTGCGCTCGTCACGATCATCGGCTGGGGTCGAGCGCGCCCTGGACGAGTTGCGCAAGGCCGCGGCGGGCAGTGACAACGTGCTGTACCCGATGAAACAGGCGCTGGCTGCCCGCGCCACCGTGGGTGAGGTGTGTCACGCGCTGCGCGACGTGTGGGGCACCTACGTGCCCTCCGAGGTTTTCTGACCCCAGCCATCTCGGCCATCCGCCCCCCGATGTATCGGGGGACGGCCGGCGGCTCTCTTCTGTACAGCGAGCCGCCTCGGGTGCACGGAGTCCCACGGGCGGCCGTCGGCGGGGGCACACAGTGACAGGCAACGAACGGCTGGTGGGCCGGGACACCCAGCTGGCGCCGATCGGGCAAGCCCTCAACCGGGCAGGAGCGGGGAAAGCAGCGCTCCTGGCATTCCATGCTCACCGCACTGGCTGCCCGCCAGACGGGGCAACGCTAAGGGTGCGCAGCGCTCGGATGCCGCCGTTCGGAGACGGTGAGCAACCGGAAGACGATTGGCGTCACCCACAGTGTCACCCGGTACCGCCGATCGGGCACAATCGGGAGATGAGTACAGCGGCCACGACCATCACCGACCTCGAGATGCGCCACATCGGCAAGGCGGCGCATCCGGCGCTGTACTATCTGCGAGCGCCCAACGTCGAGTCTCTGCAACAGCGGGAGACCGGGGTACGGGCCTGCTTCGAGGCGGGCGGGTCGGCCACCGGGTGTGCCCACGAGGTGACCCAGGTTTTTTCCGCCTACACTGATCTCGTTCCCGGCCCTTGGCGTGCCGCCGCCTACCGCGTGGCGATCACCGGGCTGGCGGCCGCCGATGGCGCGCAGCGTGAGCGACTAAGGGGCCCCAAGCGACTAAGTGGCAGGGTGTCCCGGCGTCATGTGACGTCGGCGACTGCTGCCGGAGGTGCTGTGTGACCGCACTGGAGTCTTCTTTGCTGCACCCAGCCGAGGTGCCGTCGCTGTCCGTGCCGGACGTCGCGGCCGGTCGTGGTCCCTCCTGGTTGGATGGGTGGCTGGCGGCCCACGGCGCCGACCTGGTCGCCTGGCGCAGGCACATCCACGCCCACCCGGAACTCGCCTTCCACGAGCAGGGCACCACCGCACTGATCGCCGAGCACCTCACCCGCGCCGGCCTGCGGCCCACGCTGCTGCCCGGGGGCACCGGCCTGATCTGTGACATC
>DATHTJ010000003.1:0-4025 GCA_035463315.1 Pseudonocardiaceae bacterium | reverse complement strand
GATTCTGCTGCCCCTTGCCGACCACCCGCAGCACCCGGTCGCCGTGCTCCTCGCCGACGTCGGCGATGTCGGCGGCGCAGGCCTCGAAGATGCGCAACCCGAGCAGCCCGAGCGTGGCGACCAGGGCGAAGTCGTTGATGTTGGCCGACTCGCGGGCCGCGCTCAGCAGCGCCTCGAACTGCAGGTGGGTCAGGCCGAGGGTGGGTGACTCCGCCGGGACGGTGGGTCGGCGGAGCCACTCGGCAGGGGAGTGCTCCAGCAGCCCGTCGATGACGCAGGTGCGGTAGAACCCGCACACCACCGACGTCCGCCGGGACACCGTTGACGGTTTGAAGTGGCGGACCTCCTGGCACTTACAGCTCCAGGTGCGCCCGCTGCGCGGCCAGCGGGTCCAGGTCCCGTTCGGCGCACCAGACCAGGAACACCCACGGGTCCGACGCGGTGTGGTCGCGGGACAGACCCCGGTACCGGGCCAGATAGGCGGCCACCGCCGCCCCGCAGACGTTCAGCGGAGGACGACTCGCCGGTCACCACCGGCAGCAGAAGGGAAGCCATGCACGGCAGCGTCCACGTCCTACACACCTCGCGCTCGAGCGAGCTGCAACGGCCGATGCTGCAATCACCCCTGGGCGCGGCAGAAGCGGACTTCCCGCGCCAAGGCCCGGATCACAAGGCTTTGCCGATGTGCTCGCGTCAAGACTCGGGGTCGAGGAGAAACACGGCGATGACTCGGGGAGCGGCACGCTTGGCATACGCCGCTCCGGCCGGGTAGATCAACAGGCACTGCTGCCAGGCCGAATCGCGCTTCTCCCCTACGAGTTCGTGGGCGATGACGGCCCTGCTCGTGTTCCCCTGCGCGAGCGTGGCACGAGGATTCGACCGCAGGTTGACGCACCAGGCGGGATCCCAGGGTCTCCCGAAGTTGCCGGCCACGACGGCCAGGCCATCCGCGATCGAAAAGCCCAGCACCGAGACGGTGCGAGGGTTCCCCGTCCTCCACCCAGTGGTCGTCAGCACGACGACCGGCAGGCCGGTCATGATGGCGGTGAGCGTGTGTCGACGACCGGTGAGCCGAAGGGCCGCGCGGTCGAGCAGCGGCATGAGTCGAGACAGTAACCACGAGCCGCTCGGAGTGGCAGCAAACAGCCGCACCCATCGTTGCGCCACCGTGCCGTCAGCAGTAGCCGCGCACACGGCACCAGTGTCCGGCTCTCGGGTCCTTGAGGGAACCAACGGCCAGCGGCATGGCCGGACGCTCCGCGCCGACAGCGGCAGAAGAGTGCGTCACTCGCGGCTACTAGAGACTTCCCGCAGGATCGGTGTCTGGCCAGACTCGGTCCCAGGTGTCCGGCGGGAGGCTCTCCATGCGGCTGCCCACCAGCTGGATCGGTGTGGCTCACTTTCGGTCTGCAGCCCGTCGGACACCGTTGACGAGGCGTGGCTCCAGAGCGCCTCTGTGTGTCAAGCGGCCAGTGGTTGAAGGCGTTGTCGGTCGGCCAGGATGCGACGGTAGACGGCATTGGAGATGCGTCGTTTGAGGCTGCGGCGGGCCTCCTTGGCTGTCTTGTGTTCGGCGATCTTGCGTCGGTAGTGATCCCGTCCGGGACCGGGATCGCGAGCTTGGGTGACCGCGGCGACATGGATGGCGGCGTTGAGCTGTCGGTTGCCTCTCCTGGACAGCCGGTGGGTCTCCTGCTCGCCGCTGGACACGTCGATGGGTGCGGTGCCGGTGTAGCTGGCGTAGTGCTCCTGGTTCGGGAAGCGATGGATGTCTGCGGTCAGGGCGAGGATCTTCGCGGCGGTGAGGAACCCGATGCCCTGGATCTGGGTCAGGGTGGTGCCGCTCGCGGTGACCGCTGCCCGCAGCTGCTTCTCGAGTTCTTTGATCGACGCCTCATGGCGCTTGAGGTCGCGCACCACGTCACGGGCGATCAGCTTTCGTTGCTGATCGGCCGCCGTCACCGGGCGGATCTTGGCAAGCAGCGCCGAGGCGTCGGTGGTGTCCAGGCGCACCTCGGCCCCACCGGGATGGAGGTCGCGCAGCAGGACGTGCAGCCGGTTGATCCAGCGCGTGTGCTCGGCGACCAGGTCTTCGCGGCGCTCGGTGAGCAGGCGCATGATCGTGGTGTGGTCCTCGGCCTGGACACGGTTGAGGCGCCGGTTGTGCAGGGCGACCGCCGCGACCGAGATGGCGTCGGCGACGTCGGTCTTGCGGGCACTGCTTGATCCCAGCAGCCGTGCTCGCGCGGCGAGCTTCGCCGGAACATCGAGGACGAACTCACCGGCAGCGACGAGCTGCTGAGCGATGCCACGGCCGAGCCCGGTGGCGCCCTCGACGGCCCACTGGCGATCGGGCCACTGTCTGGCCCAGGCGAGCAGCGCAGCCGAGGTGCTCTTGTCCACCACGAGCCGGATCGGGGGATGAGTCTGGCCATCGGGTCCGACCGCTACCGCGGTCAACGAGCTCTTGTGCGGGTCGATGCCGATTGTGATCACCAGCTGATGCCTTTCCCTGCTACGACGGTGGAAGGGACCGCGGTGGGCAACCTGACTTTCGGAACGATCACGCCTCTGCCGAGCCACACCGCGGCGGGTGCCGGCCGGGTACGCACGCTCTTGATTAGCCAACCCGAAGGCGGCAAGGGGACTTGCGAGCCAGCCCGGGCCGACACCCTGGACACCGTAGGGCTGCAGACCCGTGATGCCTGGGGCCAGTAGACAAGTCAGGGGACTGCCCTGCTCGTAGTAGCACTGCCCACCTCGCCGTCCCTATCGGCACGAGCACAGGCGGGAGCAGCACATGGAGCACGTCATCATCGGGGTCGATCCCCACAAGCTGTCGGCCACGATCGAGGTCGTCGACCAGCACGAGGAGCTCCGGGGGTCCGGCCGGTTCAGCACCGACCAGGCCGGCTACTCCGCGATGCGGAAGTACGCGAAGACCTGGCCGGACCGGGTCTGGGCCGTCGAGGGCGCCAACGGGGTGGGGCGTTCGCTCGCCCAGCGCCTCCTGGAAGCCGGCGAGCATGTGGTCGACGTCCCGGCCAAGCTCGCCGCCCGGGTCAGGCTCTTCGACACCGGCCACAACCGCAAGACCGACGCACGCGACGCGCACTCGATCGCGGTCGTGGCGGTCCGCACCAGCAACCTGCGGGTCCTG
Organism: Pseudonocardiaceae bacterium; assembly: GCA_035463315.1. Taxonomy (GTDB): domain Bacteria; phylum Actinomycetota; class Actinomycetes; order Mycobacteriales; family Pseudonocardiaceae. Next base: position 865 of record DATHTJ010000003.1, on the reverse strand, counting down.
AAGGTCAACGGCGAACTCGAGGCGTTGCGGCTGCTCACCGACCGGCGAGAAGCGCTCACCCGACGCCGCGTGCAGACCGTGGATCGACTCCAGGCGCTGCTCGCCGAGTTGCTCCCCGGGCAGGCCAAGAAGGACATCACTGCCTTGCAGGCAAAGGCAATGCTCGCCGGCGTCCGCCCTCGAGACGTCGCAGGAAGGACCCGACGCCGCATCGCCGCGGAGGAACTCGCCGAGCTGGTCGCCGTCGACTCGAAGATCAAGAAGGCCACCGCCGAGCTCAAGGCCATGGTCGCGGCCCGCGACTCACGGCTGATGGACCTCCGTGGCGTCGGACCCGTGGTGGCCGCCCGGATCCTCGCCGACGTCGGGGACGTGACCCGCTTCACTGACCGCAACCGGTTCGCCTCGGAGGACCGGCACCGCCCCACTGGACGCCTCCTCAGGCGAGCAGAACCGACACCGCCTCTCACGCGCTGGGAACCGGCGGATGAACCACATGATCCACATCGCCGCCGTCACCCAACTGCGCCTCGACACCGAGGGAAGGGCCTACTACCGACGCAAGCGCGCTGACGGCAAGAAGCCGATGGAGGCGATGCGCTGCCTGAAGCGGCGGATCTCTGATGCCGTCTACCGACAGCTGGTCGCCGACGCCCAGCGTGCCGCACTGACAGCCACGACCGGCGCGGGCCCGGGAGGGCACAGCGGGGCGACTCTCACATCCAGCGCGGTCGACCTGCCCCCGCACATCGACACTTCGGATCAGCCACTTCCCGGACCCGCGAAACCGACGCTACAACCCGCTACGCGGGCCGGGAAGACCACCGCCGCGAGGTCCCTCAGCAGAGCGGGTTGACAACAGAGG
>DATHTJ010000002.1:0-5549 GCA_035463315.1 Pseudonocardiaceae bacterium | reverse complement strand
CGCCGGCGCCCCGGCAGCCGCTGTGCGTGCTCACCGAACTGCTCAGCCCGGGCAACGGGCACCGGTTGTGGTGCGCTGAGGACGTCACCGCGGAGCTGGCGGCACGGCGGCTTGAGGTGCGGTCGGAGACGATGGTGGCGGAGCTGGACCTGCGCGGTGTGCTCAGCGACCCGCACGGCGTGGGCGAGTTGGTGCTCGACTTCCTCGTTGGGGCGCGCACCGCCGCGATGACGGTGGAGGTCCGCGAGCAGGTGCTGGCGTACCTGACCGAACTCGCGCTACCCGGCAGACCCGGGGTGGTGCCGCACCCGATCGACATCACCATCGCACGGGTCCCCTGATCACTGGGGACGCGCCGAGGTCAGCTCATGACTCGCACGATGCGGCTTTCCGCCTGATCATCGATTACTACCCGGACGATGAAGCTCCCCCGGGTGAGCGGCTCGCCGCCATCGTCGGTGACGTCCCACTCTATGGTCCGGCTTCCGGCCTCCGGCCCTGACTCGTCCAGCAGCTGGCGGACGTGATTGCCGAATCGTTCCCAGATCCCGATCACGAGCCGCGAGGCACCGTCGGGGACGGTGATGTTGATCCGAACCGGGCGATCGCTCTGGGTCGGTGTCGTGTCGTCGAGCAGCAGCGGTGCCGGTGCCACCGCCCGCATGGCCGCCGCCGGGACTGGCTCGTCGGAGTATTTGTACACAAACAAGCCGGATGCGTAGCCCACGGTGACGGGATCGCCAAGGAAGCGGAAACGGTTGATGAACAAACCGATCTCGTTGGCATCGCGCCAGGTGTGGCCACCGTCGACAGTGGCGCTGCTGTACCCGGCCTCGAACGAGGCGTCGCCCCAGCCGCCGACCCAGCCCTGGTTCTCGTCGATAAACCCGATTCCTTCCAGGTTGGCATTCTTCTGCGGGTCGTTGATCTCGAGGCGGGTCCAGGTCTCGCCACCATCGGTGGTCTTGAGAATGGCGCCCCACCTGTCGGCTTCGAGCGACACGAACCCGATTCGATCGTCAAGGAAATATATCTTCCATCCCCATTCCCCGAGCGGCAGCTCGTCCTCGAGATCGGCCACCCGGTTGACCCAGGTCTGTCCACCGTCATCGGTGAACAGCACGACAGCACGAACGTTCTCTCTCTGGTTTTCTCCCGGATCGGCTGACGGGTCCGCCTTCCCACCTACCACCCAGCCCCGGTTTGGCGTGGTGAAATAGGTGTCAACCAACAGCGAGGCATGCGCAGTCATATCCCAGGCGGTCCAGGTCGCGCCCCCATCGACGGTCTTCATCATCCGGGGCGGGCGGTTCACGGTCGGGAACGGATAGTTCGTCCCCGACGCGTACACCACCGACTCGTCGACCACGCTCAACCCGCAGACCGCCGAAGGCGCGAGCTCGGGAAGGTTCGTCACGTTGTTCCAGGTCGCTCCACCGTCGGAAGTCTCCAGCAGGGGTCTCGCCGGGGACAGCGTGCCCACCCAGCCCCGCGACTCCGATGCGAACCCGACGCAACGCAGGTAGAGCCCGCTGGTAAGAAACTGTTGCTCCCAGCGATTGCCTCCGTCTGCCGTTCGCAGGATCTTGCCGTCACTGTTCACCGCCCAGCCCAGGTCGGGCGTGAGGAACCAGACGTCGTCGTGGCGCGAACCTGCCTGGTCACCGGTCCGACGCCAGGTGAAGGTGCTTGCGTCGTCCTGATCGGGACAGCCATCGTCGATCCATTGCTCGATGAAGGCGATGTTCTCGGGGGCCACCGGCGGACGACCGGCGGGCATCCGGCTGAATTGGGCATCGGGCGGCGGATCGGGCAGGTCCACCCCGAACGGCGACTCGCCCTTCAGTGCCTTGACGAGATTCGACGCCGCGCCCTCGCCTACGACGAGCAGGTCGAGACCGAAGACCTGCTTGGCGACGAACTCGTCGCGCGTCGATCCGCGCCAGAATGCCCCGTGAACCCTGATGTTCACCGCCGGGCCACCGATTGCCTCGTCGAGAATATTAATCACCCGATCAAAGCGACTCATGAAAGACCTCCCTGGAACCGATATCACTCTCATGCCGCCGCTCGCAGCCTACTCCACCTTCTGGTCGCAACCCGGCTGAGCTCGGGCCGGAGAAACCTCTAGCCATCCCGGTCGTCGGCCCGTAGGATCGCTGCCGATGGCCGCGGCGAAGAATTCGATGGGGGCCGGTGGATGGAGCCCCTGATGATCGGCGTTGATGCCTCCGACGACCGCCTTCCCGAGGCTTACGATGTGCTTGCGTCCCAGCTTGAGGGCAAGGGGACGGTGTATATCCCGCACGTCGTCATCCCGCCCAACGCCCGGATGGCGGTGATCCGCCCGCCGACCCTCGTGGTCGCGTTGGCTTCGGCTGACGCGGTCGACGAGCTTGAGGAATGGGCCGGTAACTACCTGTCGTCGAGTGAGCGCGCCGAGCTGCGCTTCCAGCGGGAGCACCGCAGCGTCGTGCTCCGAGCGGCCGACATCACGGCGCGCCGGGGACGGCTTCGTGAGCTGGTCTCCGACTAGTTAGCGGCCATGGGATTCTGGTTCAACGCCGCCACCGTGCCGCGCTTCACCCCGCAGGCGGCGAATGGCCGTCGCCGTTCACTGCTTTCACACCCCGGGAGGGCTCATGACTGATATCCCACAATGGGCAGTGCCGTCCGTCGAAGCAACCGCCTCAGCGGTTGCACCGGCATCGCTGAGCGGACGCTATGTCTACAACGGAGGGGTGAGTTCCCGCCACGACGGCGTCGCTGGCGGGAACTCACGTGTATACACCCGGGCCGAACTCGAGAACCCGATGTACGCCCTGCCCACGCCCGTCTTCATCGACGCTGCTCGGGAGGGCCCGGGCGGAGATGAGCCGAGCTTCAGCCTGCACGTCGACATCGATGGTCCTGACCCCTTGGGGGTCGTGAGTGGTGAGCTGGCCGGGCGTGCTGGAGCCGGTGACTCGCCGGTTCATTTCATCGGCCGAGTCAGCCAGAACGACCCCTTCGGGTCGGCTCGCACACTGGTCGTCGAAGACTTCAGTTTTGCCTGGCCCGACTCTGGGCACCTGATCGATCGGCTCGAGCTCTCCCTCTCCACCGCCGGCGGGACGCCCAGCGCCGACGTCACGTTCATCGCCGTGGCATCCGATCGGCGTCACGGGCCCTACAAGGTCGCCCAAGAGTCGACGTTCTTCCGCCACGTCGAGGTCGAGGTCGACGTCGAGGAGGGTGCGCTCCCGGTGGAGCCCTACGTCACAACAACGCATCCGACGAGGCCGGCGAGCGTCCCGGTCGAGAGCCTCACCCTGGAAAGCGCGTTCGCCAAGGCCGGGATCTCGATCACTCGCTCGGCCAGCAGCAGCGTGGTCGCCGGCTCGGGCGCGGGCACCGACGCGAGATGGAACAGCCAAGAGCTCCATGACGCGATGGAGAGCCATTGGAGCAGCTTCGCCAATCGCGCGCAGTGGAAGATGTGGATCTTCCTGGCTGGGCTGGCCGACAGCGACGGTCTCGGCGGCGTCATGTTCGATGCCGATATCCAGGAGCCGGGTGGGGTGGACCGGCAGGGAACGGCGATCTTCACGCGCAGCCCCCATTTTCATACCGCGGCTGGTGCCTATCCCCAGGCCAACCCACCAGCGCCCGAGGCGGCGCAGCGTGAGCTGTTCTTCAACCTCCTGCACGAGACCGGCCACGCCTTCAACCTCGCGCACTCGTTCCAGAAACGCCTGGGCTCACCGTGGCAGCCGCCCCCGTGGATGCCGATGGTGACCGCACCTCAGGCTCTGTCGTGGATGAACTACCCTGACGAGGCCTCACCCGGCGGCGGCTACAGCGCGGTCTGGTTCTACGAGCGTTTCCGCTTCCGGTTTGATGACGTCGAGAACCTGTTCCTCCGGCACGCTCCGAGCCGCTTCGTCGAGATGGGCAATGAGACCTGGTTCCGGAGTCACGGGCGGGTCGCTCGGGGAACGGTCGATCCGCGACTCGAGTTGGTGGTTCGCAGTCGCAGCGACAAGCTGGAGTTCGGGGAAGCAGTGTTCATCGAGTTCCGGCTGAAGAACGTCAGCGACGGCCCCGTCCTCGCGCACTGCAACCTCTATCCCTCCGATGGTTTTGTGGAGGTGGCGGTGACCAATCCTCGCGGCGAGCGGCGGCCATGGATCCCGATCGTCCACAGCCGCGCCAAGGTCGAGACCGTGATCCTCGCACCCGGCGAAGCCGTCTATCGTGAGCTTAACGTGACAATGGGGCAGTACGGCTTCCCGTTCAAGGAGCCGGGGCCCTACCGGATCGAAGCCAGTTATCACAACCTCGACGGTGGGACCGCGGCGGCGGTGATGCAGCTCCATATCGCACCTGCGTCCAACTATGATGACCTCCGCGCGATGCGGACCCTCTTCGATGCCGGAGTCGGGCGAGTGATGCAGGTCGGCGGCAGTCGTGTCATGGAAGAGGCGAATGACAAGATCGACTGGGTGAAGAACCAGATCGGTGTGACTCACCCGGCGGGGTTCTACCTTGACGCCGTCCGGGCGGTTCCCCTGGCAAAGCGATTCAAGCTGCTCAAGGGGGATGCGGAGGAGATCCAGATTGCGGAGGAAGACCCGGAGTTCGTTCAGCATCGGTTGACGTCGCTCGTCGAGCGGCCGGCCGACGCGGCCGACGTCGTCGGTCACATTGTCTACCGGCGGTTAATGGAGACGTACACGGACGCCGCGCTGGAGACCAAGAACCGGGGCGATGCACACCAGGCACAGAGCCAGATGCTCGAGCTCTTCCGCCAGCGCAACGTCGTGCAGCCAGTCATTGACGAGATCGAGCACAAGGTCAACGAGCTGAAGTGAAGGGGACGTTGTCATGACCGTTGAGCTCAACCACACCATTGTCGCGGCCCGCGACAAGCTGGCTGCCGCGACCTTCCTGACCGATCTGCTGGGATTGCCCGCGCCGACTCCATTCGGGCCGTTCCTGGTAGTAACCTTGGGGAACGGGGTGAGTCTGGATTTCATCGACACTTCGGACGACATCCACCCGCAACATTATGCATTCCTGGTCAGCGAGCCCGACTTCGACGCGATCTTCGGCCGGATCCGGGCACTGGACCTCCCGTATTGGGCTGATCCCTTCCACAAGGAGCCGGGCGAGATCAACACGCGGGACGGTGGCCGCGGCGTGTACTTCAACGACCCCAACGGCCACATCCTCGAGCTCCTCACCCGCCCCTACGGCAGCGGCTCCGCGAGCTGATTTTTTGTTGGCTAGTCGAAGTGCGCTCGGTTGGGTTCGGTGAGTGCGTCGGTCAAGCGTTGACGCACGGCTGGGTGCATGACGAGCTGGGTTGCTTGCTCGGGATCAAACCATGCTGCGCCGCTCGTCTCGTCGTGATCGGGCTGGGTGTCGTGGACGGGGGTGAAGGCGCGGAAGCACACCGCGAGCTGTTGGTAAATCCCGTCCTCGTGCGGGTAGGCCAACACGTGGCCAGGATCGCTGTACACCCCGGCAAGCCCGGTGACCGTGATGGTCACGCCAGTCTCCTCGGC
>DATHTJ010000001.1:0-21179 GCA_035463315.1 Pseudonocardiaceae bacterium | reverse complement strand
ATGGGTCATCTGGTTGATCATCGCGGTGGTGCTGGGCGTCGCTGAGATTTTCACGCTGACCGCCGCGTTGGGACTGCTCGGCGGGGCCGCCGTGATCGCATCGTTGTTTGCGGCGATCGGACTGCCTATGCCCCTGCAATTCCTGGCGTTCGCCTTCGCTTCGGTGGTCGGCTTCGTGGTTCTGCGGCCATCGCTGCGCGGTACATGCTCCCACGATCCTCAAGGCCGAAGGCCAATCCCGCGCAACCGATGAAGTGTTTCAGGCCGTGCACCGCAACGACCCGGCCCCCAAGCTGCTCCCCAGCGAAGTCACCTCCGCCCTCCACGGCACCTCCCGCAGGGGGCCACCTCCGCCCCGCAGCCGCCCCCCGTCGCCGCTCACCAGCCGAGCGTGACTGCCACGTGCCGCTCGACAGCGGGTGCCATGGTGGTGGCATAGGTGGCGGTGAGGTGGTTGTCGTCCATGTACACCAGCACGTTGCCGATCTCGGCCGGGCAGTGCAGCGTAAAGCAGAGCTGGTCGGACAGGTCAAGGAACGACACGTTGGGCGGAACGTTCATCCGCGCCCATGGCGGCTCGGGCGCGTAGACGGCGGCGCGCTCGACCCCACACTCAAGTGCAGACCGACCACGGTGCTGCAAGCAGTCGGGCGGGGAGAAGTCGAAGCGCGGGTTGTCGCGCACCGCGAGCACGGGGATGCCGAGGTCATGCAGCCGCCACCACTGCTCGACGAAGCCGGGCGGGGTGACCTCGGTGAGCCCGGCCCGCACGTCGCGGCTGGCCAGGGTGACCACGCCGTCGGGCCGCAGGTCAGCGATCTCCGCAGCCGCCGCGCGGTTCCACGCCAGGCAGTCCGGATCGTCGGGAACCACCTCCGAGGCGGTGGAGAACGGGCAGGCCCCCAGCACAATGGAGATCAGCTGCCAGCCGCGCTGCTGGGCGAGTGGCACGAGCGCGCCCGCGAACTGCAGCGCGTGCGAGTCGCCGACCACGACGATCCTCCGCTCGGGCTGGTGCTTGACCGGCTGCGTGCACACCTCCATCGGTAACCGGGCCATGGCGGCGCAATCCCAGTGCTCGATGCGCACCCAGTCCTCATACACCGAGACCATGGGCGGCAGCGGCTCGACCGCGGGGTCCGCCACGGCACCGGCCAGGGCCAGCGCGCCCGGGTGGTCGGAGTCGCCGGCGCGGCCGATATCCGTGATCCGCTGCAGCGCGGCGACCTGCCACCCGGCGGCGGTCAGCAGCACTAGCACCGTCCCCGCCGCGAGAGCGCGATACGGTCGCGGGCCGGCCGGACGCAGCGCAGGCCGCTCGATCAGGTGGTAGGTGAGGGCGGCGAGCACGAGGGACGTGCCGATGACGAGAGCACCGCCGCGCAGGCCGACCGCCTCCCGCCCCCGGCCGACGAGGTAGAGCACCAGTACCGGCCAGTGCCACAGGTAGAGCGCATAGCTGAGATCCCCGAGGTACTGCGCCGGACGGGCGACCAGCAGCCGGTCGACGCCCCACCGGCTGCCCGTGACGCCGGCGGCGATCACCAGCGCGGCGCACGTCGTCGGCCACAGCGCCGCGTAGCCGGGAAAAACGCTGCCGACCTGCAGCACGAACCCGCACAACAGCAGGCCCACCGCACCAGTCCAGCCCAGCACCGTCCGGGTGCCCCGGGACAGCGAGACCCGGTCGATCCCGAGCGCGAGTAGCCCGCCGAACGCGAACTCCCACAAGCGGGTGAGCGTGTGAAAGTACGCGAGCGGCTGGTCGGCGGCCGTCAGCGCGGCCGAGTAGCTGAGCGAGGTCACCCCGATCCCGACGAGCGCCAGGGTGAGATACCCGTGCAGGTCGGCGCCGGCGCGGCGGGCGACCAGAACGACGAGCACCACCAACAGCGGCCACGCGACGAAGACCTGCCCTTGGATCGACAGCGACCAGAAGTGCTGCACCACGCTCGCCGTGTTGTTCTGCGCCGCGTAGTCGACCGCGTCCGTGGCGAGCCGCCAGTTCTGCAGGAACAGGGCCGACGCCACGACCTCGCGGATAGTCTGGAGCCACCGTCCCTCCGGCAGAACCAGGACGGCAGCGACGACGGTGGTAAGCAGCACGGTGAGAGCCACGGGCAACAGCCGGGTGACCATCCGGCCCCACAGCGGCCGCAGCGCGATCGGGCCGCGATCGGCGGCGCGCACCAGCTGGCCGGTGAGCAAAAACCCGGACACGAGGAAGAACACGTCCACGCCACCAGACACGCGGTTGAACCACACGTGGTAGACGACGACGAGGGCCACGGCGAGCGCCCGCAGCCCCTGCAGTTCCGGGCGGTACCGCGCGGTGCGGCCAGCCGTGTCCGCGGGGGCGGACGGCCGGGACCGGGTTGCCATCCTCCGCTCGGTCCTCCGCCGCCGCTCGTTCTCTCCCCCGCGCCCGGGGCCGACCGCGCCTTATCCTTCCAGGTCCCCATCACCCGCCGAGACCAGAGGATCGCTCCGTGAGGTGAACCACCAGTGCCTAAGCCTGCCGCGCCCGGTCAGAAACGGTCGGTCAGGGCTCGACCAGCCGATCTACCTCAACCGGGACGACCAGACGCACCTCGGTGCCGCCCGCCGGCATCGGATCGAGCGTGAGACGGGCGCCGATCAGGAGGGCCCGTTCCCGCATGCCCCGGATGCCAGCACCCTCGCCCGACCCGTTGAGGCCTCGCCCGTCGTCAGTGATGCGCAGTACCACACCGTCCCGCTCGCCGGTCAGCGACAGCCCCACTCGGGAGGCGTTGGCGTGGCGCGCGATGTTCGTCAGGCTCTCCTGCGCGATCCGATACAGCACCAACTCCGCATCTCTGCTCAATCCCGGCAGCCGTTGGCTCAGCCATTGCGCGACCGGTACCTCGCTGGCCTTGGAGAAGTCGCTGGCCAACGCACTCATCGCGCTGAGCAGACCCAGATCCTCCAACACCCCGGGGCGCAGTCGCCGCGCCACTTGCCGGACCTCGTCCAGGCTGGTACGGATCATCTCCTGAACAGTTCGGAGCTCATCCTGCAGGTCGTCCGGCGCGCGATCCACCGACCGTTTCAGACCCAGCAGTACTGCAGTGAGGCTCTGACCGATCTCGTCGTGCAACTCCTGGGCAATCCGTTGCCGCTCGCCCTCCTGGGCGGCCAGCGCCTGCGCGCTGCTCGCCCCGCGCTCGGTCTCGAGCCGGTCGAGCATGTCGTTGAACGTCCGGATGAGATGCGCGACATCCCCGGTACCGCTGACCGCGAGACGTTCTCCGGGACGCAACAGGTCCACGCGTCCCATCAGGTCAGTGAGTCCGTCCAACGGCCTCAGGCTGGCCCGGAGCAGCATCGCATTCACCACCAGCATCAGGGCCAATCCGACGGTGAGGACGCTCACTTCCCTGACCGAGACAGGCGTCGAGACGGTCGCGGGCGATAGTACGAGCACCCCTGCTCCGGCGACGAACACCAGACCGTTCAGCAGGAACAGCCGCCAGAACAACGCCGCCGCCGGCGTCCTACCCGTCCGGTGATCACCTCGAACTCGTCGCGAACGCTGATCGACGACCCCTGACATACCACCAGCGTCACCTCACAGTGCCCCGCTGTCCATGGGTCCCAGACCGCCTGATGACGGACCAGATCGCTCGGGCGGGCTCGCAGCCGCAGGCCGGGTCCTCAGGAAGTGCTTAATCTGACTGGCGATCGTGTGGCGCGGTGCTGGTCCTCGGAACTGCCGCCTATGCGGCGATTAAGCGGAAAACGCGTCACGTGATCCATTGACGTCCCGCCGGCGGCGCGACGAACATGTCACCCAGCGTGGCACCTGACGCGGGTTACCATTGAGAAGAGCCGCGGGAGAGACGGTGCGCGCCCGGTCGAGCCTTCCGGCCACTCACGTGCCGTGGGGGATCTCGTTACCGCGGTTCAGAAGGGTCGACGTTGTGGGCGTGTGGGTTATCTGGTTGATCATTGCGGTGGCGCTGGGTGTCGCTGAGATTTTCACCTTGACCGCTGCGTTGGGGGTGCTCAGCGTTGCCGCCGTGATCGCGTCGGTGTTCGCGGCGATTGGGCTGCCGGTGCCGCTGCAACTGCTGGTGTTCGCCCTTGCCGCTGCGGCTGGCCTCGTGGTTCTGCGGCCCATCGCTGCGCGGCACATGCTCCAGCCGCAGCTGCAACGTTTCGGCGTAGAGGCGCTCGTCGGTAGGACGGCGTATGTCGTTCAGGAGGTGAGTGGTCGGGAGGGCACGGTGCGCATCGGTGGTGAAGAGTGGACAGCCCGTGCTCTTGACGAGAGCCTGGTGATTCCCGCGGGAGCGACCGTTGACGTCATCCAGATCGACGGCGCCACTGCCGTTGTCTATCCCCGGGAGTGATCATGGAAGTCACAACTTTGCTGATCGCGGCGCTGCTCATCGCGCTGCTGGCCGTCCTCACCGTGGCGCGAGCGGTGCGCATCGTGCCACAGGCGCGAGCGCGCAACGTGGAACGGCTCGGCCGGTATCACCGCACGCTGCAGCCCGGACTGAACTTCGTCATCCCCTACATCGACCGGGTCTACCCAGCGATCGACCTGCGCGAGCAAGTCGTCTCCTTCGCCCCGCAGCCGGTCATCACCGAGGACAACCTGGTCGTCGAGATCGACACCGTGCTCTATTTCCAGGTGACCAACCCCCGATCGGCCGCCTACGAGATCGCCAGCTACCTGCAGGCCGTTGAACAGCTCACCGTCACCACGCTGCGCAACGTCGTCGGATCGATGGACCTGGAAAAAACACTCACCTCCCGCGACAGCATCAACAGCCAACTCCGCGGCGTGCTTGACGACGCCACCGGCAAATGGGGCCTGCGAGTCAACCGGGTCGAGATCAAAGCCATCGACCCACCGAAAAGCATCAAAGACGCCATGGAGAAGCAGATGCGCGCCGAACGGGACAAGCGCGCCGCGATCCTGAGCGCCGAGGGCCAGCGCCAGTCCCAGATCCTCACCGCCGAAGGCGACAAGCAAGGCGCGATCCTGCGCGCCGAAGGTGCCCGAACCACCGCGATCCTCAAGGCCGAAGGCCAATCCCGCGCAATCGATGAAGTGTTTCAGGCCGTGCATCGCAACGACCCGGACCCCAAGCTGCTCGCCTACCAATACCTGCAAGTGCTACCGCAACTCGCCCAGGGCGAAGGCAACACGCTCTGGATGATTCCCAGCGAGGTCACCTCCGCACTCCAAGGCATCTCCCGCGCCTTCACCGAGACCCTGCCCCAGTCTGCGGCAACCCGCGAAGTCAATCCCTCCGATGAGTCGTCGGCGCGGGCCGCGGAAGATGCCGCCCAGGCCGCCGAAGCGGCGGCGGAGGCAGTCGCCGATGCCTCGGAGGTCGATGGCATCCGGCAGATCACCTCCGGGGACACCCGTACGAGCCAGCCCTTCGCCGACCGTCAGAATCAGCAGTCTCACCAGACTGACGGCTAGAGGCACGATCCCGCTGACGCCCTCCCGGCTCTCCGCGCAAGCCGGCTGCCTAGCCTGTAGGCAAGTTCAACCGGAGGGACGTCATGGAGGTTGAGGAGACGCGACTGCCTGGGATCGGGCTGCGGCACGACTTTGTCACCGCACAGGGCCGCCGGATGGGTGTGATAACGCAGCGTAATGGCGCCCGGCACGTGGTCCTCTACGACCAGGAGGATTCCGACGCATGCGCGGCCACGATCGAGCTGACTTTGGAGGAGAGTGAGGTGCTGGCGGAGCTGCTCGGCGCGCCACGGATCACCGAGCGGTTTGCCCGGCTGCGCGAGCAGGTTGCGGGCCTGGTCACGGAGGGATTGCCCATCGCCGCCGGCTCTCCGTTCGCCCGCGGGACGCTGGGGGATACCGCCATCCGTACCCGCACTGGTGCTTCGGTCGTAGCGGTGGTACGCGGGGACGACGTGTTCGTGTCGCCAACCCCAGACTTTCGTTTTCAGCCCGGCGACCGCCTCATCGTGGTGGGTACCAGGGACGGCGTCCATGCGGCTCATGCCCTGTTGACCTCACACTGATGGGTGGTCTCGGGCTGAAGCCCCGATCTGTCGGGACCGGGTGAATACCGCACGGTTACTACTCGAGCTCGGCGCCGTCCTGTTCGCGCTGGGGACGCTCGGCCGGCTCGCCGGGCGGATCGGACTATCTCCCATCCCGCTCTACTTGCTCGCCGGGTTGGCCTTCGGCACCGGAGGCCTGCTGCCGCTGGATGCGCCTGAGGGTTTCTTCACCACCGGCTCCCAGGTGGGCGTCGTCCTTCTGCTGCTGGTGTTGGGCTTGGAGTACACCGCCGACGAGTTGATCACAAATCTGCGCCGGCAGGCGCCAATCGGCGTGCTCGACCTGTTGCTCAACGGTTTTCCGGGTGCCGTGCTCGCAGTCATGCTGGGCTGGGGACCGATCGCCACGCTGGCGATGTTCGGGGTGACGGCCGTCAGCTCGTCGGGCATCGTCTCCAAGATCCTCACCGACCTCGGCCGGCTGGGTAACCGGGAGACCCCCTCGGTACTGAGCGTTCTGGTGCTCGAAGACCTCGCGATGGCCGTGTACCTGCCGGTACTCACCGCGCTGGTCGCTGCCTCCACCCCGGGCTCAACCGTAACCTCGGTACTCATCGCCCTAGGCATGCTCGCGGTAGTGCTGACCATTGCATTGCGCCAGGGCGACGCGGTGACCAGGTTCGTGGGCGCCCGATCCGACGAAATAATGCTGCTCTGCGTGCTCGGGCTGGCGCTGCTGGTCGCCGGCGCCGCCGAGGCGGTGCACGTGTCGGCGGCGGTCGGAGCGTTCCTGCTCGGTATCGCGCTGTCCGGCGAGGTCGCCGACCACATCCGGGGCCTGCTCGGTCCGCTGCGCGACGTCTTCGCCGCAGTGTTCTTCGTCTTCTTCGGCCTGTCCACCGATCCTGCCGCGCTGCCGTCCGTGCTGCTGCCCGCCGCCCTGCTCGCCGTCGTCGGCGTCGCGACGAAGGTGCTCACTGGCTGGGCCGCCGGACGACGCGCCGGGGTTGGCTCGGCCGGACGGCTACGGGCCGGCATCGCGCTGGTCGCCCGGGGGGAGTTCTCCATCATCATCGCCGGCCTCGTCGCCGCCTCCGTGACACCGGCCTTCGCCCCCACCGTGGCCGCCTACGTGCTCATCATGGCTGTGCTCGGACCGCTGGCCCCGCGCCTGGCCGATCCACTCGTACATCACCTCGCCCGGCGAGATGCGAAACGCAGGATCGCTGATCACCGGGCCGACGGGAGGTCTGCCGGCCCTGGATCCAAGCCCCCGACAGGACCTCCGGATACCGCATAGAACGATGGCCTGCCGCGCGACGAACTCACAGGACGAACAGGATGAGGATCAGCAGAGCCGTCAGCACAGCCGATATCAGCAGGGAGCCAAGGCAACCCACCCGGTTCGAGTAAAAGGCGAACATCTGACCACTCCCTTGCCGGGGCCGTTGTCACGGCCGGTGGCATGTGTCACGGCCGGTGGCATGGGAATAGCCGGAAAGGCACGTTTTCATGCGGCTGGGGCCCTGGCGTTATGCGGCTGGGCTTACTCATCTGGGGCCCCGGCGACGACGCCTCCGTCGTGCAACCTCCCGATCTCGGAGGCGGACAGGCCAAGGACTCCGGCGAGGATCTCGTCGGTGTGCTGGCCAAGCTGGGGCGCTGCCGCGGGTGGTACCCGGTCCACGGCGGAGAAGTCGAGCGGCGAGCCGGGCATGAGATAGGTGCCGATGCCGGGCTGGTCGACCGCGGCGAACATCGGATTGGTCGGCGAGCAGCGCGGATCGGTCGTGATCAGCTCGGCGAAGGTCTGGTACGGGCCCCAGCACACCTGGTGCGCGTCGAATGCCTTGCGGACCTCGCGCAGCGTGCGACTGTTGACCCACGGCTCGATGAGCGCGCCGATCACGTGCCGCGCGGCGAACCGGTCGCCCTCCTTGGCCAGGTCGACGCCGAGCAGCTTCTCGACCTGGACGCAGGCGTCACCGATCCCGACCGCGGCCACCAAGCTGTGCCACTGCCGCGCGGTCAGGCCGACCACCATGACCCGCTTGCCGTCCTTGGTGGCGAAGTCGCGACCGAACGCTCCGTACAGGTAGTTGCCGTACTTCGGCCGCTCGTGCTGGTTGATCTGCACTTCGGCGATCTTGCCGAGGTGCCCGACCATCGCGAACGCCACATCGGCCAGGGCGAGCCGGACGAACTGCCCGATCCCGTCGATCCGCCGCTGGCGCTCGGCGGCCAGCAGCCCGGTCGCGGCCAGCGTGCCGGTGATCGCGTCCCAGGCTGGCAGCAGGTGGTTGAACGGGTCGGACAGGTTGCTGGGGCCGGTGGCCCAGGGGAAGCCGGTGGCGGGGTTGACCGTGTAGTCGACCGCGGACGAGCCGTCGGGGTTGCCGACGATGTTGACCATGATCAGGTCGTGGCGCCGGGATGTGAGCTTGTTGAAGTCCAGCCATCCCGCGGCCGGGAAGTTCGTCAGGAACAGCCCCGCGTCATCCCCGGGTGCGGTAATCAGCTCGGTGAGCAGCTCCTTGCCTCGCGGCGATCGCAGGTCGACCGCGATCGAGCGCTTGCCCTTGTTCAGCCCCGCCCAGAACAGGCTCTTGCCCTCGGCGGTGACCGGCCAGCGGGTAGCGTCCAGGCCGCCGCCGATCGGGTCGAAACGGATCACGTCCGCGCCGAGCTGGGCCAGGGTCATCCCGCCGAGTGGTGCCGCCACGAAGGCCGAGCCCTCCACCACCCGCATCCCCGCCAGGATCCCGGTCATCCCTCACCTCGCTTACTTGCGATCTTCCGATCACCGTGCGAGCGCAACGAACCGCCAGTCGAGCACCGGCATCTGCGCCGCGGTCTGGTCCCCAGCGTCCTCCGCCGGGCAGCTGTGCACCACCGCCCGCAGGTCGATCAGCTGGTGACCGTCGCGCTGGTGGACGGCCTCCACGTGCAGCTCGGTGCGCAGCACGTCGCCCTCGAACACCGGGCCGGTGTGGTCACAGCTGCGCCAGGCCACGATCGTGACCAGGTCGGGCAGCGCCCGGCTGGTGTGCGCCCCGGCGATCGAGATGGTGTGCCCGCCGTAGACCAGGCGACGCCCGTACGCCGAGGCGCCGGGGTCGGTGTGCGTGGCCGCGAGGTTGAGGGTGGCCCTGGCCAGCTCGGGGGCACCGGTCACGGTGTCGCGTACCTCAATCTCGTAGACCGTGCCGGGTTTGGCCACGGTGGGCTGGAACACGCCGAGCTGCCACCCCCATGGCAGGTCGTCGGCGGGCTCAGCGTCGGCGGGGATGTCGTCGAAGCTGTCGGCGTGTCCCGTGGTGGCGTCGGGGTCGCGCAGCGGGAGCATCGGGCAGCGCCAGAAGTCGAGCACGGGCTCCTCACGCTGGTTGTGGACCTGTACCCGCAGCACGGCCAGCCCGGTCGCCGGACGCCCCGGTTTCGGGCGGTTCTGCCGCAGCGCGACGACCTCGGTGCGGGTGCGGAGCGTGTCGCCGAGGTGCACGGGGCGCAGCAGGCGCAGGCCGCGGTAGAAGAGGTTGCCGCGGACCCGCTGCGACGGCGACGTGGTCTGCCCGATCGCGACATGGCAGACCAGGCTGGGGTGGGCGAACGGCTCGGTGCGGCCGGTGACCGCCGCGGACAGCTCGTGGTCCAGCGGCAGCCGGAGCCGGTCGCCGGACAGCGCCTGGTGCAACACGGCGTGGCCCGGGGTCAGCGTCAGGCCCGGAGCGTCGGCGAAGACCTGTCCCCGCGTGAGATCCTCGAAGTACGGCCCGCCGACCTGCACCCGGTTGCCCGCCATCGTGGCCAGATCCTACGGCCGCCGTCGCATCCCGTCGACGTCGATCACTGCGCGTTGGCCTGGGCCACTGCGGCCTCGTCCTGTTCGGCCAGTGCCGCTTGGCGGCGGCGAGCCCGAAGCTCCAGCACGGCCACGAGAAGAGCCAGGCACACGAAACCCGTCGCCGTGAGCAGGGCCACAGCGATCGCGCTCTGGTAGCGGCCACTGTGGGACAGCACGCTGTAGAACACCGCCGCCAGCGCAGCCGTCCCGATCGCCGAGCCGATCCGCTGGCCGGTCTGCAGCACTCCGGCCGCCACCCCGCCCATCCAGGGTGGCACGCACTCCAGGGTCAGCGTGACGTTCGGCGAGATCACCGCACCGCCGCCGGCACCCGCCACCAGGAGGGGGAGCGCCACCACCCACCCCGCCGATGCAGCGGGTACCGCGTGCAGCACCAGGGCAGTGGTAGCCAACCCGACGGCGACAGCACCCAGCCCGACCACCGTCAACCACCGGCCGTACCGGTGCACCAGCCGGCCGGCCACCGCAGCCGACACGGCCCCCCCGAGCGCGAACGGCGTCACCGCGAGCCCGGACTGCAGCGGCGTGTACCCCAGCCCGTGCTGGAAATACAGCGCGAACACCAGCCAGATCCCGCTGAAGCCAACGAAGTACATCAGCCCCAGCGCAGCACCCGCCGGGTAACCGGGCGTGGCAGACAGCAGCCGAGTGTCCAGCAACGGCGCCCGATCGCGCCGCACCATCCGCTGCTCCCACCGCAGGAACAGCGCGACCAGCACCGGCGCCAGCACACACAACCACCACAACCGGCCCAGCCCACCACTCTCGACCTGCACCAGCGGCAACAGCAAACACAGCACACCGGCACCGAGCAGCACCGCCCCGACAACGTCAATTTGGGACACCACCCGCTGCCCGGTGCGCTGCCGAGACGGCACCAGGCGCGCCGCCGCCACCAGCGCGACCAACCCGATCGGGACGTTGACATAGAAGATCCACCGCCAACCCTCCGGCCCGCCAGCCGCAGTGAGGATCAGACCACCGAGCACCGGACCGACCGCCGTGGACAACCCCACCGTGGCACCGAAGATGCCAAACGCCCTCCCCCGCTCCGCACCCTGAAACAGCACCTGGATCAGTCCCGAGTTCTGCGGCGTGAGCATCCCCGCGGCAACACCCTGCAACAGCCGGGCCGCGACCAGCAGCTCCGCGCTAGGCGCAGCCCCGCACAGCGCGCTGGTCAGCACGAACCCAGTCAGGGCGACCAGGAACATCCGCCGCCTACCCAGGGCGTCGCCCAACCGCCCGCCAGCCACCAGCACCAACCCGAACGTGAGCGCGTACCCGGACACCACCCACTGCACCTGGACCACTGAGGCACCCAGGCTCTGCGCGATGGAGGGCAACGCGACGTTGACAATGCTGACGTCCAGCAGGCTCATGAAACCCGCCAGCTGGGTGACCGCGAGAGCCCGCCACCGATGGGGATAAGCGGTCTGATCGTCGGATCGAGTGTTCACTACCCTTATCCTTATTCACCAACGCCACCAAGGCTTCCCGGTACGCTTCGCCGTGAGAGGGCGCGGGTGACCTACAGCAGTACCACAACGGATGAGGTATGCCAGGCATTCGCCGCAGGCGCGAGGCTCGATCTCGCCGGCGACGACGTACCCGCCACCCTGCTTGTCGGGCTACTCGCCGGAGCACCACAGCGCGCCGAGGGCCGAATTCCCGCGCTGCGGCTGACCGGCGCAGTGGTCCGCGGCCCGCTGGAGCTGCCCGGGGCGACGGTCCCCGCGCTGGTCGAGCTCACCGGCTGCACCTTTGACGAGCCGATCGACCTGTACGCCGCGGACCTCGCCGGTTGGCGCCTCACCCGCTGCACGCTGCCCGGGCTGCGAGCGGCCAACCTGCGGGTACGCAGCGAGCTGGCGCTCCAGGTGTGCACGGTGACCGGGCCGGTCGTACTGCCCGACGCCCGGATCGAGGGACCGCTACGGCTGACCGGCACGCGCCTCGACGCCGCCGGCGGTCATGCTCTAGGCGGGGTCCGGCTGATGATCCGCGGCGTGCTCGACGCCCAGGAGCTGCAGGCCCAAGGCGAGGTGCGGCTCTCCGGTGCCCGGATAGACGGCAACATCGACCTTCGAGGGGCGCGGCTGGCCTGTCCCGGCGGTGATGCGCTGGACGCCTCCGGGGTGCAGGTCGGCGGCAATCTGCGCTGCGAGCGGGGGTTCAGCGCGCAGGGCCGGGTGGTGCTGGCTGGTGCCTCGGTCGTGGGCAACGCGGTGTTCTCTGGCGCGACGCTGCACGGCAGTACCAATCCGGCCAAGTGTGCGGTGCTCGTGCTGCCACGCGGCAGCGCTGATCCCACCGCAGCACTGGTGGCCGATCGCATCGCGGTGAACGGCAACCTGGTGCTCGACGCGGGGTTCACCGCCACCGGCAGTGTCTGGATTACCAATGCCCAGATCGGTGGCTACCTACGGCTTTCCGGCGCGACGCTGGGCAGCCCGGTCCAACCCGGTGCCGACAGCGGTGATCAGTCGCGACCCGTGCCAGTGGCGCTGGCAGCCGACGGTATCGAGGTGCGCGGGAATCTGGAGGCACGCCGGGCACTCCCCCGCGCCGAGCCGTCCGACGACGCCGGTCCGCTGCGGACGCACGGCCAGGTGCGGTTGGTCGGCGCACAGGTGCACGGCAGTGCGAGCCTGACCGGTGCGCAGCTGCACGGTCCTGGCCTGGACGTGCTCTTCGCCGACCGGCTGCGGGTCGGCGGGACACTGTTCCTGAGCTGGGTGGTGGCCTCGGGCTCCATCCGGCTGCACCATGCCCACATCGGCTCGACCCTGGACTGCACCGCTGCCCAGCTCGATGCGCCACGGCGCCGGCCAGACGGCTCGATCAAGCCGTCGCTGGACGCCCGGGCCGCCACGATCGGCAAGGACATCTACGCCAGCCGCGGGTTCACCGCCACCGGGGGAGTGCGGCTCAGCCTCGCCGAGGTGTCGAAGTCAGTGAGCTTCGATGGCGCCCGGCTCGGCGGGCCCGGTGCGGGCGTCTGGGCGCTGCGCGCCGGCGGGATGACCTGCCAGGAGCTGAGGCTCCGTTTCGCCGAGCCGCCGCGTGGCGACGTCATGCTTGCTGGTGTGGTGGCCGGTTCGGTCTTTGACAGCGAGCACCTGTGGGCCGCCGACGGCGTGGTGGACGTCGAGGATTTCCAGTACCAGTCACTCAGCGCCGCACCCGAGGTGAAGGTCGCCACCCGGCTGGGCTGGTTGCGGACCGTGCTGCCCGGCTATGACCCCGATCCCTACGACAATCTCGCCGCGAGCTACCGCGACGCGGGCCACGACGACCGCGCCGACACGGTGCTGCTGGCCAAGCAACAGCACCGGCACGCCGGGTACGGACCAGCTGGACGGGTCTGGGGCTGGCTTCAGGAGTGGACCGTCGGCTACGGCTACCGGCCCTGGCGGGCGGCGCTGTGGCTCGCGGTGTGCTGGCTGCTCGGGTCGCTGTGGTTTGCCAATCACCAGCTCCCCCGGCTCGACAGTGGCCAGGACCCGTCGTGGCAGCCGGTGATCTATGCCGCGGACCTGCTGATCCCGGTGGTGAACCTGGGGCAGGACGGGTTGTGGCGAACCTCTGGTGCATCGGCCTGGGTGGCAGGCCTGCTGACCGCGGTCGGTTGGCTGTTGCTGTCCACCGGCGCGGCGGGGGCGACTCGGATCCTCACTCGTCGCTGATCAATGAAAGTAGGGTGGCCCAGGCGTCGAACCGATAGTGCCCGACCATCGGTCCCGCTCCCGTCGCGGTCCCCCTCTTACCGTCGCGGTCCCCCTCTTACCGCTGCGTGAGCAGCGTTTGCATGGCCAGCTCGGCGGCCACCCGCGCCTTCTCGCAGGCCACCTCGGTCGTGTCGTGGGAACCCGTCGACTCGCTGTAGTGAATGCTCAGGTATTGGCCGTCTGTGGTGCTCACGAACATGAAGCAACCCCGCTCGTCGCCGGGGGGCCGTGCCTCCACCGCAGGGAACCCGGCCGCCGACACCACCCGCGCGACCGCGTCCCGCTCATTGGTGAGGTACACCGCCGCGTCCTCCTGAGTCACCACCTTGAGCTGGTATCCGAACCGTGGCGGCTGGCGGTGTCACGCGAAAGCTGCCCTCACCGACCGGATCCGCCCAGTCATCATGGTCCTCTCGACCCGCGGAAAGCTCGGTAGCGTCATGTCCACGGTAAGCGCTGAGATCCGGGCGGCGAATGGCTGGGAGTTACCGGACTATTTCTGGTCGGCCCGCACCGACCTGCTCATCCACGGTTGGTGGCCGGTGGCCCGCTCTCTGACGAACCATACGCACCTTGAGCATGCTAGCCATCGTCGTCACCAGCAGCACACCGACGATCACACCCAACGATAGCCCGATGCCCACCGTCGGCACCGAGTCCAGCGCCCGGCCACCGTTGAGGAAGGGCAGCGAGTTCTCATGCAACGCTTCGAGCACCAGCTTGACACCGATGAACCCAAGTATCACGCCCAGCCCGATGGGCAGGTACACGAGCTTGTTGAGCAGCCCGCCGATGAGAAAGTACAGCTGCCGTAGGCCCATCAGCGCGAATGCGTTGACGGTGAAGACCAGGAAGGGCTCCTTGGTGAGCCCGAAGACCGCAGGGATGGAGTCCAGGGCGAAGACCAGATCTGCCGAGCCGATCGCGATCATCACGACGATCATCGGGGTAGTCCACCACTTGCCATCACGCTTGACCATGAGCTTGGTTCCGTGGAACTCGTTAGTCATCGGAACCAGCTTGCGCAGCGCACGCAGCGGGATGCTCTCCCGGAATTCCGCTTCCTGATTCCGCTGGCGGATCTGCTGCCAGCCCAGGTAGATCAACAACGCGCCGAAGAGGTAGAACACCCAGCTGAAGTTCGAGATCAGCACCGCGCCTGCCGCAATAAACAATCCCCGCATGATCAACGCGAGCACGATGCCGATCAGCAGTACCCGATGCTGGTGGACGGCCGGCACCCCGAAGGCCGCCATGATGATCACGAAGATGAACAGGTTGTCCACCGACAGCGAGTACTCGATAAGGTATCCGGCGAGGAACTGGACGGCGAAATCACCGCTGGCGAACAACCACACGCCCAGGCCGAACACCGCCGCGCAGACGAAATAGAACACCACCCACCGGGATGCCTCCGCGATGCCTATCGCGTGCGGCTTACGGTCAACGATGACCAGGTCGAGGGCAAACAGGACAACGATGCCACCCACCGTGGCGAACCAGACCCAGGTGGGCACATCCATGAGCGAGACCTCCCGGCAGACGGCGTGCGTCGTATACCGGAGGTCTCTTCCACCGGAAGCCCGGCCGACGGCACCGGGCACCCGCAGCATTGCGGGAAGACCGTGATGACGACACCGCCGCGAAGGAATACTCCCCTCCACGTACCGGACAAGTCTCCCGCATCGCTCTGGCCAGCACCAGCCAGGGTGGTGAGGAACACTCCGTACGTGGCACGCACCGTATGCGAAAGTGTGCACATGGTGCTGGAGATCGCCGAGTTCCTCATCCGGTCCGGCGAGGAGGATGAGTTCGCCGCCGCTTATGAACGAGCGGCGCACCTGCTATGGGACACCCCTGGCTGCCTGTCGACGCGCATGACCAGAGGAGTCGAGTCACCCTCCCGGTTCGTGCTGCTCGTCGAGTGGCAGAACCTCACTGACCACACCGAAGGTTTCCGGGGTACGGCGTCGTTCCACGCCTGGCGCGAGGAGCTGGGCTCCTTCTTCGCCGAGCCACCCCGGGTGGAGCACACGGTGGACATCTGATCAGCCAACGAAGCACCGGTGGCGCGCTGAGAATCCGCTGAGGCGGTTGCGCTGGCGTGGCGCGGGCTGATCTACCGTCGGCGGCGTGCCCCGAACGGTCCGGCTGGCCCGGCTGCGCCAGCGATCCGTCGTCCTGCTGCTCGTCGCCGCCCTGGTCGCAAGTGCCGGCGTGGCACTGGCCGTCACGATGACCCCTGGTCCGTCACCGATCGCCACCGAGAACGTCACGATCGACGTGCCGGCGGGACCGGATGGCACCGGCCAGGTGCGCTTGGACACCACGGTGTACCAACCGGTGGCCACCCCCGCTCCGGCCGTGCTGGTGGCCCACGGCTTTGGCGGCAGCAAGGACTCGGTCCGCGCCGAGGCCACTGAGCTGGCCCGCCGCGGGTTCGTCGTGCTCGCCTGGACCGCCCGAGGATTCGGCGCGAGCACCGGACAGATCGGACTCAACTCCCCCGATCACGAGGTGGCCGACGCCCGAGCGTTGGTGGACTGGCTTGCCACCCGACCCGACGTGGTGCGCGATGGGCCCGGCGATCCACGGGTCGGCGTCACCGGCGCGTCCTACGGCGGTGCGCTGGCCCTGCTGCTGGCGGGAACCGACCGCCGGGTGGACGCGCTCGTGCCGCAGATCACCTGGAACGACCTGACCCAGGCGCTGTTCCCGAACGCCGCGAGCCGCCAGCCCATCCCCACTGCCACCCCGGCGGCCGGCACCTTCGCCCCGGACGGGGTGTTCAAGCGGGAGTGGGCGGGGGTTTTCTTCGGTTCAAGCCTCGCCGGATCCGGGCCGTGCGGGCGCTTCCGCCCGGACGTCTGCGCGGCCTACATCCAGGCCACCACCGTAGGCGGCCCCACCCCGGAGATCGTGGCACTGCTGCGCCGCTCCTCACCTGCCGCGGTAGCCGGCAACATCACCGCGCCGACCCTGCTCATCCAGGGGGAACGGGACACGTTGTTCGGGCTGGACCAGGCCGACGCGACCGCCCGGCAGCTCACGTCGGCGGGTGCCCCGGTGAAAGTGGTCTGGTACGCGGGCGGCCATGACGGCGGCGAACCCGGCGGGCAGCTGCAGGAGCAGATCGGCGCCTGGTTCGATTACCACCTGCGCCGGATCGGCGCGGATCCCGGGACCGGCTTCGACTACCAGGTGCAGGGACTCTTTGGCACCCGACGGGGCCTCGCCCAGCGCACCGTCATTGCCCCGGCCTATCCCGGGCTCGACGGCGTCCCGGCGCAGCGCCGGGAACTGACCCTGCGCGGTCAACCGCAGCAGGTAGTTCGCCCACCCGGCGGCAGCCCGGCCGCGCTGAGCAGCCTGCCCGGGCTCACCAGCGCGCTGACCGAGGGCGCTGGGGCACTCGACGGGATAGCCATGGACCTGCCCGGGCAAGCCGCGACGTTCATCACCGATCCGCTGGCCGACCCGCTGGAGGTCGCCGGAGCGCCGCAGATCCGGTTGCAGATCGCCGCCGCTGGCACCAGCGCGCCACCCAGCGAGGCGGTGCTGTTCGTCAAGCTCTACGACCTCGGACCAGACCAGCGGCGCACGCTTCCCGGGGGTGCGGTGGCCCCGGTGCGAATCGGCCCGCTGCCCGCCGACGGCATACCGGTCGAGGTCACGGTGACACTGGCCGGGGTGGTACGACCGGTGCAGGCCGGGCACCGGCTGGAGGTCTCGGTGGCGACGACCGACCGCGGCTACGCGGTGCCCCCGTCGCCCGCTGCGTACACGGTGTCGCTGGCCGGTGACGCCAGCCTGGCGGTACCGGTGGTGCCCGGCGAGCAGGAACCCGTGCCGCTTCCGGTCGCCCAGCTCGCCGGGCTGGGTGGGCTGGCCGCGCTGGTGGTGACGCTCGGTGTGGTCGCCGCGCTGCGCCGCCGGCACGCTGATGACGCCGATCCCGAGCTGGCCAGGGTGCCGCTGGTGGTGTCAGGGCTAGCCAAGCACTACCCAGGCGGCATCACCGCCGTGGATGACCTGTCCTTCCGCGTCGAGCACGGGCAGGTGCTGGGTCTGCTCGGGCCCAACGGTGCCGGCAAGACCACCGTGCTGCGAATGCTGATGGGACTGATCCAGCCGACCACCGGGGAGTTGCGGGCGTTCGGGCACCGGGTGGCCGCTGGTTCCCCGGTGCTGTCGAGGATCGGGTCGTTCGTGGAAGGTCCCGGGTTCCTGCCGCACCTGTCCGGGGCGGCCAACCTCCGGCTGTACTGGGCGGCCACCGGCCGGCCCGCCGGGGACGCCGGCATCGAGGAGGCGTTGGAGATCGCCGGGTTGGGCCATGCGGTGCACCGGCGGGTGGTGACCTACAGCCAGGGGATGCGCCAGCGGCTGGCGATCGCCCAGGCCATGCTGGGGAAACCGGATCTGCTGGTGCTCGACGAGCCGACCAACGGCCTGGACCCCCCACAGATCCACGCGATGCGCGAGGTGCTCCGCACCTACGCCGCCGGGGGTCGGACGGTACTGGTCTCCAGTCACCTGCTCGCCGAGGTGGAACAGACCTGCAGCCACGTGGTGGTGATGCACCGGGGCCGGTTGGTCGCCGCTGGCACCGTCGCCGAGATCGTTGCGGGCGCCGGCACGGTCAGCTTCACCGTGAACGACCCGGTGCAGGCCGCCGCGGTGCTGCGCGACCTGGCGGGGGTGGACGTGATGGGGGTCGAGCGTCGCGTGGTGCACGCCCAGCTCGACGGGCTGCCCCGCGCGGTTGCGGTGTCGGCGCTGGTCGGGGCAGGGATCGGGGTCGAAGGGGTGGTAGCAAGCCACCAGCTGGAGGAGGCGTTCCTGCGGCTCGTGGGAGAGGAGCCGGTCGAGTGACCTCCGATGTGCACGCCGCCCAGGGGTCGGCGCCCGGTTACCGGGCCGCGGCGACCTTGCCGCTGCGGGTGGAGCTGGTGCGCCAGCTGCGGCGCCGGCGGACCGTGCTCACCCTGGGGTTCCTCGTGGTGTTGCCGTTCCTGCTCTGGCTCGCCTTCGAGGTCGGGCGGGACGAGAACGACCGCGGGGGTGCCACGCTGGTCGATCTTGCCACCGCCAGCGGGGGTAACTTCGTGGTGTTCACAATGTTCTCCGCGGCGAGTTTCCTGCTGGTCGTGGTGGTGGCGCTGTTCTTCGGCGACACGGTGGCCAGCGAGGCGTCCTGGTCGACCCTGCGTTACCTGCTAGCCGCTCCGGTGCCCCGCGGGCGGCTGCTGCGCCAGAAGGCGGTGGTGGCCGCGCTGCTGTCGGCCTTCGCCCTGGTGCTGCTGCCCGCCGTGGCGATGGTGGTTGGCGTGGCCGCCTACGGGGCAGGCGACCTGGTCTCCCCCACCGGCCAGTCGCTGGACTTCCTGCCCGCCGCGAGCCGGCTGGCGCTGGCTCCCGCCTACCTGGCGCTGCATCTGGCGTGGGTCGCCGGGCTGGCGCTGCTACTGTCAGTGACCACCGATGCGCCGCTCGGGGCCGTCGGCGGTGCCGTGATGGCGTCGATCCTGTCCCAGATCCTGGAGACCATCGACGCGCTCGGCAACCTGCGGGACTACCTGCCCACCCGGTTCAACTCCGCGTGGGCCGATCTGCTGGCCGCCCCCATCGACTGGACCGACCTGGCCAGCGGAGCGTTCTCCGGTCTGGCCTACGCGACGGTCTTCGGGCTCGCGGCGTGGTGGCGGTTCGCCACCAAGGACATCACCAGCTGACGGGACTCCCCGGAGGTCAGTCCGCAGGCACTTCCGAGCCCTCGACGGCGATCATCCGGCCGCGCGACGCCCGCAGGCGGAAGGGGAGGACCTCCTGGTAGCCGACGGGGTCATCGACCTCGATCTCGACGATGACGTAGGCGCTCATCTCAGGTGGGCTCCTTGGCTAGGTCGGAGGTTCGCTGGCGGACATGGAGCGGGCGACCGGTGGCGCCCATAATCCCCGGTGTGCTGTACGTGAACGAGAGGACACGATGGTCACCAGGCGCACGACCCTGGTCGGCATGACGGCTGCCACCCTCGTCCCGTCACTCAGCAGCAGTCTCGGTGGCACGGCAGCGCTGGCCGATACGTCCCGACCGGACGACGGCAGGAACCGGCGGCGCCCGATCGTCATCGGCCATCGTGGTGCCTCCGGTTACCGGCCGGAGCACACCCTGGCCTCCTATGAACTCGCCGCGCGGCTGGGCGCGGATTTCCTCGAGTCCGACCTGGTGGTGACCAACGACGGCGTGCTGGTGTGCCGGCATGAGCCGGAGATCGGCAGCACGACGGACATCGCCAATCACTCCAGGTTCGCGTCCCGGAAAACCACCAAGATGCTGGACGGCGTCGCCGTCACCGGGTGGTTCGCCGAGGACTTCACCCTCGCCGAACTCAAGACGCTGCGAGCGTTGGAGCGGTTGCCGCAGATCCGTCAGCACAACACCCTGTTCGACGGGCGGTACGAGATCCCGACGTTCCAGGAGGTGCTGGATCTCCGGGCCCGGCTGTCCGACGAGCTGCGTCGGACGTTGGGTGTCTACCCCGAGACCAAGTACCCCACGTTCTTCCAGCAGGCCGGCTTGCCGCTGGAGTCCCGGCTGCTCGAGGTCCTGCGCCGCAATCGACTCGACCAGCCGGATGCACCGGTGTTCGTGCAGTCCTTCGAGGTGACCAACCTGAAGCAGCTGCGCGAGGCCGGCCTGCGGACGAGGTCGGTCCAGCTGCTGGCGTCCTCCGGTGAGCCGTTCGACACCACGACTGCTGGCTCCGGCCCGACCTACGCCGACCTGGCCACCCCGGAGGGTCTGCGCGGCATTGCGCGCTACGCCCAGGGCATCGGGCCGGACAAGCTCCAGGTCATTCCACGCAAGGCCGACGGCACGCTCAACTCACCCACCACGCTGGTGGCCGATGCCCAGCGCGCTGGCCTGGTCGTGCATCCCTACACCTTCCGGGCCGAGAACTTCTTCCTGCCGGTCGACTACCAGACTTCCCCCGCGCCGACCGACTACGGGCGCGCGATCGACGAGCAGATCACCTACCTTCGGACCGGACTCGACGGTATGTTCACCGACCAGGCCGACATTGGCGTCGTTGCCCGCGCCGAGTTCCACGCCATGCCGCCAACCGAGTAGCTGGTTTCAGAACTGTCTTGGTCAGCCGAACTTGTTGGCGCGGAGGGCGGTGGTGGAGGCGGTCCAGGTGGGCGGGGTGACGATCAGGGTGCCGCCGGCGGGGTGCTTGGAGTCGCGCACCGCGACGGCGCCAGTGGTGACGGCCACCTCGACGCAGTTCGCTTTGTCGGTGCTGCGGCTGCTCTTTCGCCAACGGGCGCCGCTGCAAGATCATGGATATGACCGGTCGAGAAGACCTGGGAGATCCCAGCCCACACGAGAAAGGGCCGGTCACGATCACCGACTCGGCGGGCAGGCACATCGTGATCTCCCCCGAGCAGGCCGACCTGGTGGCCTCCCGGATGGGTGGCATCGGCTGGTGGATCCACGACTGCGCGGGCGACTGAGCATTCAACGATCGTCGAGTCCGATCAGGATTAACTCGACTTCACGGGAG